>NZ_NEXQ01000017.1:0-1875 GCF_002810405.1 Psychroflexus sp. S27
TGCCTGGTSCTGATGGTGTAATAGGTATTGCTCCTGCTATTGTATCATTAGGTGCTGGACAAGTATCCTTAAAAGCTCCTAAATCAACATTGCATTGAGAATCTTGGTCATGTTCTAAAACTAGATTAATAACAGTTCCTACAGGAATTGGTCCAAATGAAACTACACCTGTTTCTGTCACAGGCATATCAGGCGCACCTAAGTCATTAGTAATTGTCAAACTTGTTGCATCACCCATGTCGGTTACATCAACATTAATTGTATAAACACCATTGACACAATCTTCATCTATAGAAGTTGTTGCTTGCGGCGATGTACAATTTGCCTGAAAGGCTTCGAAAGAGTCAAAAGGATTCATGTCCAATGTGCTCAATTTTTCAGAGTCAAAACTCTCTGAACTAAATAGCGCTGCTTCACTATGCCACGATATGGCAAACAGAAAAGCGAGCATTAAAGTAATTCTTTTCATAATTCGTTATATTTTATAATTGTTTAAAGTTAACGAATATATAAAATTAATTAATACTAAACAACTCTGCACTGAAAGTGCAGAGGTTTATTAAGACTGGGGACTAAAAGTCCCACTTTACTATTCCAATATAAAATTGGAATTATCACTCGAATCTCGACGGTGATGTTCCAAATATTCGTTGACCATTTTATCGGTAATATTCCCAGTACTCCATACTCCATAACCGCTTGCCYAAAAATGTTGCCCCCAATAACGCTCTTTCAGTTTTGGAAACTCTTGTTGAAGTTTCCTTGAGGTTCGCCYTTTGAGCTTTTTCAATATACTACTTACATTCAATTTTGGAGCATATTCAATGTGCATATGAACGTGATCCGAACTCACTACTCCTTTCAGTATTTCTATACCTTCGGCTTCACATATTTGGATTAAAAGCTCACGACAACGAGTTTGAACATCTCCGCGAAGTACCTTGTACCGATATTTTGTAACCCAAACAATATGGCACGTTAAATAACTTACCGTATGGGAGCCTTTTCTTTGATAACTCATAGTACGAAAATATAGATTTTTTCGCACTACTAAAGTGCTGCAATAAAATTGCAGGGTTTAAATCCCTTTTTTGAGACCAATCAAGATTCTTTATAATTTATCCTAAATTTTCTTTAAATTCATCACATAATACTCTATAAAAACAAACAATTATGAAATCAACAAGAATACTCAATCATCCGGTTCTTTCATATTTTATATTATTTTTAGCTATAACGACAAGCTCACCTTCTTTTGCCCAAGAAAATCTACCTTTCCCTTACGGCAGAGAGTGGGCTACCTACTATGGTGGCTACTGGCTTTGGTCTTTTGGGATAGCTGTAGATTCCCGTGAGAATATATACATACGATCCAACGTGAGCGCTCCAAATGGTTTGACGGGAACGCCTGGCACCCATCAACCTAATTTTGCTGGCATGCAAGATGACATGCTTACAAAATTTGATACTGCTGGTAACCTTGTATGGTCTACTTATTTTGGAGGGCCAGATGGAGAACATGAGGCTGGTGAACTGGTTATGGACGAAGAAAACAATATCTATATAACAGGCTATACTAAGAGTAACACGAATATTGCTACCCCAGGGGCTCACCAAGAAAGCATTAACTCTTCTATTGTTAATAATGGATATGGCGATAGTTATATTGCAAAATTTGACACGAATGGCAACTTGGTTTGGGCGACCTATTTTGGTGGTGAAAATTTTGAGAAAATTCAAAGCATAAGCCTAAAAGACGGATTTTTTTATGTAGTTGGTGTTACACAATCTAGTACCAATATAGCCACTGCTGGTAGCCATCAAGCAACTGTAAATCCGCAACCACCCGGAAGTATTCATTACACTGTGCCGTTT
>NZ_NEXQ01000013.1:0-2797 GCF_002810405.1 Psychroflexus sp. S27
GAAGCAAAAAAAACTGAGAATATAATGCTGGAAGGATCGAGTAATGAAGACTGAACAGGAGCCACCGGTCAAATCCGAATATTAAAAGACGCTTTAGGTCGTTATTATATTGCTGTAACTCCCGATCAAGATTATAATCGTATTCGAATAACCGATGTGACGAACAGTGCTTTAGGCTTGTTAGCCGAACCAAATACAATGAATGTATATGGAATGTGTACAGAGCTGAGCACCGATGCTTGTTTGCCGGCTTTTGCTACGTCGTATGAATATTCAGGACTTAACCTTGGTGTAGATGCAGTCGGAAGCGCCGGCGTGACCAACCCAGAATATGCGTTGGATGATGGCAATTCTCAACATTATTCTGAAATCAGTAATGGAACCTTGGGTGTGGGCGCCTCTACCAAACAATGGATTTACTTTAATTCGGTCTCGGAAGCAGACGATACGGCACTAATAAAATTTAAAACAGGTGCAGGAGGCGTCGATTTAGATGTATTAGGTGGCTTAGAGATAAAAGCTTACTTAGGTAACGACGAAGTGGCAACGCTGGATTGGCAAGATGGGCTGATTAACGGAATAAATGTGCTCGATCTTATAAATAATGGAGACATGGTAGAAGTACCATTTACGCCTGGCGATGCTTACGATAGAATTAGTGTAGGAATAAAAACTTTAGTAGGAGTTTCTGTTTTCCCACCAGTAGAATTATACGATGTAAGTCGCTGCTATACATTATCAAGTTCAAAAATAACTTCTTGGAAATCTTATATCATAGATGGTAATGTTGCAAACACATCGGTTTCTGGTGGAGAAGAAGTAGAATATACCATTCATGTGAAAAATACCGGAACAGAAGATTTAGCTGGTTTTACCATATCTGATGAATTGCCAGAAGGTCTTACTTGGGTAAGTGGTGGTACACATAATGCAGGTGTTGTTAGCTTTTCTACGACGAGTGCTATTGTAGTAGACGAAACAAAAACGTTCTCTTTTAAAGCAAAAGTAACAGAGGATCTAACTGATATAGAAGAATTAAAAAATATTGCTTACGTGCAACTTAATGGTTCCAACGAAAATGTGCCGAGTTATCCTCCAGTAGATAATACTACGCCAGCAAACCCAGATATAAATGAAGAGCCAGGAACAGTTATTCCAGTGGAAGCTATTTATGATTATGCTGTCTTAAAAAATGGAGTAAGTAATGGAACTAATAGTAATCAGGTAGCAGTTAATGATGAAATAACCTATACCATTAGTCTTGAAAATATCGGAAATAAAAAACTTACTAATGTTTCGGTTAAAGATACAATCCAAAATGACATTTATACGGAAATAACCATTGTAGATGCTGGAGGAGGTGTCGTGAACGGCGATGAAATCGATTTTACTATTAATGAACTAAATGTTGGTGATACGGCTGAATTTACTATAATCACTAAGGTGGTTGCTCTTCCAACTGCAGGGGAAGTGACTAACAAAGCAATGCTAAGTTATACTACACCAAATAATATTAGTGTAGATAAGGAGGTGACATTTGTTATGGTGTCTAATTGTGATCCTGTGGAAGCCAATGCAATAGAACTTACCGCTGATATACAAGAGGCAATCTGTAGCGGTACTTCTGTTGAGCTGACAGCTACTTTGGCCACAGGAGCACCAGCAATAAGTAACCCAGTTTTTAAATGGTATAAAAATGCTGATTTATCCGATACGCCACAAATAGGTGAAAGTATTACCGTGAACCCGATGGCCACCACCACTTATTATGTAACGGTAGAGGATGCAGGTTACTGTTACTCTGGTAATCCACAAGAAATAGAAGTCGAAGTTTTGCCAAATGCAACTGCAGACGATATTGAAGTATCGGGGCCAAACGAAGTTTGTGTAGGAGAGGAAGTAACTTTATCAGCTGCTTTAACATCAACAGGTACGACAATTTCTAATCCAGAGTTTAAGTGGTATTTAGACGAGGATCTCACAAATAAAGTTCATGAAGGAGAAGAGTTCAATATAATTCCAGATGCGAGTTTATTAGGAGTCCATACACTTTACGTTACCGTAGAGGGGGATGGTATATGCGCTAATATGCTTGGAGCTACTGCAACAAAACAGGTGACAGTAAACCCAAAGCCTACAATAAATATAAGCGGTAATAAAACAATTAACGTAGCAGTTGGCACACAAATAAACTGGCCAAATATTACTGCAGAAGGTGAAAATGCAAATCCATTAACAGTAAATTATTTTGATGCTAACGGTAACTCTATAAATTCCTTACCCAACACAATTGCAACTGCTGGGACATATACATATACTGTAAGTGCTGAAGAAGGGAGCTGTTCGGCTTCAGAAACGCTTATTGTAAATGTGTATGATGCCGATGTTTGTCCGCCAACTATGGAGCGTGTTTATGCTAACAGTCAAAGTTGGGGCTCTATTATAACTGGTGGGGTAAGTAATAGACCTAACGCGACAGATGGCAATCCAAAGACTTATTCTACGATAACAACAGGCCTTGGGCTTTTAGGGATTGGTACGACCTGGCAAAACCTGTTTTTTGAGGAAACAGTACCTGCGGGGACGCCAGTGACCATAAAACTTGGTAAAGAATATAGTGGTCTAGTTCTGGCAGGAGGATTATCTGTAGTGGGTATTGGAGAGAATGGTTTAGATATTGGTGTTATACAACCTGTTGATGGAGGTTTATTGGATTTATTAGTGGCAGATAATGTGGTGGAATATACCTTCGTGCCTTCTAATTTATCAGGAGCTCAAAATTACACAGGAATACGTA
>NZ_NEXQ01000012.1:0-2996 GCF_002810405.1 Psychroflexus sp. S27
TCTACAAGCGAAACCACGCCATTGGCTTGTCCTTCAAAAGCATCTGAACTATTTTCGTTCAAGACAATATTGGAACCATCGAGGGCTTCCACTTGAATATACTGATTGCCCAACAAAAGATTGTTGGCCAAATCGCCCACTAATTTACCCAGGCTTCCACCTAGCAGTCTATCTAAAACATCATCATCATAATTAATACGTACGTAGGTCGTTTTATTAGCAGGAACATTGCCTAAATCCATTTCTATAAAACCTTCTGTTGGACCACTTACTAATAAATTACCAGCATCGGCATAGATAGTAGCATAGGACTCGTTATTACCATCAACTGCGCGTTGTGCGAAGTCCACATTTTCGAAGTCTATAAGCCCACTTGCACAAGTTGGGTTGTCGAACGGATTGTTGGTTGCTGATGGTATAGCTGCGATTAATGGGTTTGGGCATCCTGCGATATCATCATAACGTTGTACGTCATAGATTTTAACCCCATTTCCTAATAAGTTTACGCCAACCGGAGAGTTTAACTTAATCGCAATACGATCAAAAGCCTTGCCTGGAGCAAAAGTTAAAGTAACTGGTTCTCCGCTATCTAATAAAGTTAGTGCGTTTGTATTATTAAGTAAGCTGCTTTGTAATGATCTTCTACTTACTATGGTATTATCTTCGAAAAAGATAATTTCTATAGCCCCCAATAAATCGGTATTTACTAAACCTCCAGAACCTAAAGCTAACTTGATGTTTGCTGTAGTAGTTTCTGCTGAAGTGGTTGGAAAGTAGAAGTATTGTGAAAGCGTACTTGCTACATTTAAATTTAAAACGGAAGAGGATTTTAAACGTGAAAAACTATTTTCATCATTATCTATAGCATTTCCAAGGTTTTGATCGTTTAAATCACCTACTTCCAATCCAATGCCACCACCACCATCGAAAGAAGTGGCAAACGGACGATCGCAGTCATTGCCAATGTCTTCATAATAGAAAGCGTTGTAAATGTCTAATGTTTTTTCAATTCCAAGTCCTAATAACGAGCCAGTTTGGTTAGTAATACGTAATCGGTCGTAATCGCTCGCAGGCCGGATGGCGAGATAGTTATTCCCATCTCCATCTTGTATCAGTTTTACACGATCTGTCCCAAAACCTTGTGTACTTGAACGGGATAATACGGTTGTTCCCCCCATACGGGCATCAATAATAACTTCTTGGTTTCCGATAAGTACATACCCAAGTACATCACCTAAAAGATTACCTAAGCTTCCACCCAAGAGTGCTTTAAAAAGTTCAGAATCTCCTTCCATACGCACATAAGACCAAGTATCTGCAGGTAAAGTTTGTGCGAATTTTAGTTCGATAACTCCTTTGTAAGATCCAAGATCTAAAGCAAGACCTGGAGAAGCTAAAAGCCTAGCATAATTATTATCGTTTGCTAATGCATTATTTGGGTTTTCTACTGTGGGAGCATAACAAGGATTTAAAAGTAATGGGCCACAACCTACTAAAGAAGTCATCTTGTCATTCCCGCTCGTATACGTTACTTCATTCGCCAAAACCTTTGTCTGCGCAACACTCTGTATTGGCATCCAAGCAGTTAAAAGAAGTAAGATTCCTAGAGCCCGCATGGTTTTACTCTGGGAAAATAATTTTCGTAAAGATATATTCATTGTCAAATACTTTCTAGCTTAGGTATAACTCTATAATTCAAGACTATATATTTTAATTCAAATCGTAGCTGCATCCATAGCACTATGTTTATACTCCCTGCAAAAACAGGGAGAATTTTATTTTAAATAATGTTTAGGTTTATGGTGCTACTGTAAACTCGATAATAACTTCGTATTCCCCTGCTGGTAATACTTGGTAGTGGTTACCAATTCCGATATTGAAATCTATATCACTTCCAGTGATAACATGGTCGGTTGTTGAGTTCGTTATCAAGTTTCCGTTTTGATACAGAGAAATAGAAATCACTCCTAATGGTGTCACTGGAAGAGTAACTCCAGAAGTTACTGCAGTATGTGCTCCAATAGTTGTAGTAGTTTTAAAACCAGCTACTGGGTCACCGTTTATGGTATCGCCTGTATAGATAATACTGTTATCTTCGTATTTGTCTCCTAATAAATTTTTCAACTCTTGGAGTTGTGTAGAATTATCAATAAGATTTTGTATTAAAGTCTTAGCAACATCTATAAGTTGTGGATCTCCGTTTACATCAAAATAATACAGTACATCAGTATAATTTTCTGTACCAATCGTCACATCACCAAAAAGCACATTTCCACCTTCATTAAGAATATCATTTATCGTATTTCTTACTTCATTATTATTCTCTATAGCAAAAAGCATATCTTCAGTAATATTAAGATAATCGATACCGTCCTCAGATTCATACTTATAAAGAATTTGACCTGCCACTGTCGGATCTGTCTCTACTGTATCACCATAATTAGGTGTTTCACCATCTGCAGCTATAGAAGCACGTGTTATTTTAGTTTTGGTTTCTAAGTCTGTAACTAAAGTACCTAAATCAATCGTCACATAATCTCCCGTTGATGCGTCATAGTATTGAAAAACCATTTCACCTCCAACTTCTGTATAAATTACATTCCCATCTACTTCAGATGAAATCATTTGGATAATTTCTTCGATTGTCACTTGCTCTCCTTCGTATGTAATTTCTTGCTCAAGGATATATTCGAAATTCTCAACTACATCGCCAACTACATTTATCGCAATAACTCCAGGCTCAGTAACCTCCATGTTTGCTTCTGCATCGGTATTCGCAGTTGGATCTAATGCCATCCAATCTTTAATAGCCTCTTCAGAGAAATAATAGTAAGTAGTAGGAATATCATCTCCATTAGTATCAATATAAGCATCTACTTTACGGATAAACGTATTGGTTTCAAGTTCACTTACTAACTCATCGAGGTTTATTGTTACATAATCTCCCGTTGATGCGTCATAGTATTGAAAAACCATTTCACCTCCAACTTCTGTAT
>NZ_NEXQ01000023.1:0-308496 GCF_002810405.1 Psychroflexus sp. S27
CATATACTGTAAGTGCTGAAGAAGGGAGCTGTTCGGCTTCAGAAACGCTTATTGTAAATGTGTATGATGCCGATGTTTGTCCGCCAACTATGGAGCGTGTTTATGCTAACAGTCAAAGTTGGGGCTCTATTATAACTGGTGGGGTAAGTAATAGACCTAACGCGACAGATGGCAATCCAAAGACTTATTCTACGATAACAACAGGCCTTGGGCTTTTAGGGATTGGTACGACCTGGCAAAACCTGTTTTTTGAGGAAACAGTACCTGCGGGGACGCCAGTGACCATAAAACTTGGTAAAGAATATAGTGGTCTAGTTCTGGCAGGAGGATTATCTGTAGTGGGTATTGGAGAGAATGGTTTAGATATTGGTGTTATACAACCTGTTGATGGAGGTTTATTGGATTTATTAGTGGCAGATAATGTGGTGGAATATACCTTCGTGCCTTCTAATTTATCAGGAGCTCAAAATTACACAGGAATACGTATATCACAGGGCTCTTTAGTAGGAGTGGCACAAAACGCCAAAGTTTATGGAGCTTATTACGAGAAACCTGGAGTAGCAAATTGTGACCCTATTGATAATGAGACCAATCCAGATGTGTTAGATGTACTACATGGAGTTAAAGATTTAGGACTGGGAGTTGCTAGTGCAACAGCTTCTGTTTCCAATCCTTGGAATGCGGTAGATAACGACCTTGATACTTACGCTATGATGTCTAGAGGTGTTGCAGTGGCGAACCGTGCGTTTTTGAATGTAGTTTTCAAACAACAAGCCATGCCTGGAGATGAATTACATATCGTTACCGAAGTGCCAGGGAATCCAATATTGAGTTTAGAGCTAATTAAAGGATATAAAATTCAGCGATTTTTAGGAGATCAGCCTGTAGGACCTGAACTAGACAATAATTCTGGAGTATTGAGATTAAAGCTTTTGGGTCTCGGCTATGCCAATAAATATAAAATTATTGTGACACCTTATGACGAACCATACGATAGGGTAAAAATATCTTACGGAAGTGTAGTGGGTGTTTTGGGAGATTTCACAAAAATATATGATGTGAGCATAGTTCCAGAGATTGATATCCCAGAGTCGCCTACGGAACTTTGTTTGGGCGATAATCTAGTGTTGAATCCAACAGACATATGTACTATTTACGATGTTTATACAACCGAAACAGGTATGGATAAATGGCAGGTGGTGAACGAATTTGAATTCGAAATGCCAGAAGATTTGACCGCAGGCTTGCATACACTATACGTACAAGCCATCCGTAATGGTTGTCCTATAGGTGAAAGACAGGAGATTAAGGTGGAAATTAACGATATCCCTATTCTTGATGACATTAAAATAGATAACCAAACATTTGCTTTTGATACAACTATCGAAGTTTCCCCAGGTGATGTGGTAGAGGTAATCCCAACGATAGATTGGGGCGACTCAAATAAACAGGAGATAGTGTGGGAAATGGAAAATCCAGAAACACCTAGCGAATGGATAGCCATACCTTTCGCAGAAACGGAAGTAGATGGCACGATAAAGTTTACGATTCCAGATTTTGGAGAAGTAACGCTACCAGATAACACAGTTATAGATATTAGAAGCAAGGATATACCAATTCGATTGATTCTAGAATCCGATAAAGGATGTCAGACAATAGAAGAAGGAATGTTGCTTAGGATAGATGGCAAAAGCCAACTAATAGTTAACCCTAATATCACCAATAAACTAAAAAACTAAAACCCCGTCATTAATAAGATACTAAGACAAAAATATACCGCTATGAGAAATATAATTTTAACCATAACACTCGGATTATTTGGACTAAGTGCAATAGCACAAACTGGAATCGGAACTCCAGAGCCTAATGCTTCAGCACAATTACATATTGAAGCTACAGATAAAGGCGTCTTAATTCCAAATGTACGCCTAACTGCATTAGATGATGCTACAACTATAGCCGAGGGGAATGTAAATAGCTTATTAGTGTATAATACATCCAATTCAGGCGACCTTAATCCTGGTTACTATTATTGGCAAGACACCAAATGGCAACGTCTAATGCCACAAGGAGATATTTACTCGAATGTTAAGTACGATGGAACAAACTTCTTTTATATAAACGATTCAGGAAATGAGGTCCAAATAGATCTAGAAGAATTAGTACAAGACATAGAAACCAATACCTTTATTCGTAAAGTAGAAGCTGTGGTAGATGCTGATGGTAAAGTGACTTCCCCAACAGTTTATTATTACTTCTCAGAAGAAGCAATTAGAAATTGGTTAGCAGCAGATGCTGCTAATACCGATCCATCTACTATGCCTAACACCGATCCTGGAGTTGTAGAAATAGAGATAGCAAGCGATATAGCTGAGAATTTTGAGTTCATTCTAAACAAAACAATTACTTATGAAGGAGAGCAAAAAACGGTAGAAGAAATTATAAAAATGATTTCATCTGAAGTTGAAGGAAATGTGATTTATACCGAAGTTGGTGGAGAAATGGTTTTTCAATACTACAATGGAACAGAATATATAACAATTGATTTAGGCGATTTTGTAGTAAAAAATCAACTTACCTATGAAGTAAAAGGAGGCGACGATGTGAATGTAGCGAATGTAATAGATGAAAATCATACAACTTATACCGTAGAGGTAAAAGCAGCGATGCCAAAATTCTTTTATATGCCAACCATCTTGTTTGATACTTCGACGATACAAAATGGATTGACTGTTAACCTGCATCAAGAATATATCGATCAGTTTACTGCTGCAAATATTAAAAAGAATCCAAATGCGCCAGCTACAATACCACATTTGCCATCAGAAAATGACTTGCACTACTATGTAACCGATTTTGATGATAATGTTATAGATATTGTAGAGATAACAGATACAGGAATGTTAACATATAACGTTATAAATAACTCAGGACCATACTCATATGTTACTGTTGTGTTTGTTGTTAAATAAAGCATTGAGTTAGTATTAATTTTAAACACCTTTATATGCGCTATTTATATATTTTCATTTTACTTAGTAGTTATGCGATGGCCCAGAATGGCGATTTACATAATAAGGGCGAAATGTTTGTTTTTCCTAACACTATTATTAGTTTTAAATCTAATTTTATAAATACTAATCTAGGAGAGTTTTATAATGAAGGAGATGCATTTTTCTATGCAGACTTCATAAATAATGGTATTTACGATTTTACTAATAATTCTAGCTTAAATAGGTTTGTTGGAGATACAACACAAAATATTTTAGGGCAAAGCACAAGTTATTTTAATGATGTTTTATTCCAAAATACAAGTTCACAAAGCCCATTTAATTTATTAAGTGATATAAATGTTTATGGTCTTGTTGATTTTTATGACGGTATTGTAAATAACAATAACGGTGCCTTATTTTTATTTAGAGAGCAAGCAGAGCATACTAATACTTCTGACTATAGTCATGTTGAAGGTCCAGTTGATAAAATAGGAGATGCTGACTTTATTTTTCCAGTAGGAGATTTAGGATACTATCGCTATGCAGGTCTCTCATCCTTTGAATCATTAAACAGTTATCAAGTCGAATACTTCGCTGAAAATTCAGATGCTCTTTATTCACATGAATTTCGTTCTGAAAACTTAACTTTGATAAATAATACAGAATATTGGCGGATAGAGTCGACAGTCTCAGAAGATGTTATGCTGACTTTATCATGGAGAGAATCAGTTACTCAAGATGAAATTATAGAATCTCCCGAACAAAACGATATTCACATTGTTAGATGGGATACCGAGGAAAAAAAGTGGATAGATGAAGGAGGTGTTGTTTCTCTTGCTAATCAAACTGTTACAACAGCGATTAATAAACTTGGCGTATTTACTTTGGGGAAAATAGAAACAGAAGAAGAATTGCCTTGCGAAGTCATTGTTTACAATGCAGTTACACCTAATAATGATGGTGTTAATGATTTTTTTCGAATTGATAAAGTAAATAATAATTGTATAAAAGAATTAAATGTAAAAATATTTAATAGATGGGGTGTTAAAGTGTTTGAATCAAGTAACTATGGGGAAGGTGGTAATGTTTTTAGAGGGTTCTCCGAAGGTAGAGTAACACTAAATCAAGACAAACAATTACCTACAGGGACATACTTTTATGTTTTAGAGCATGATTACGATACTGATGATGGGGTCAAACATCATAAAGAAGCAGGCTATCTTTATCTTAATGGAAACTAAACTAATATTATGAAAAAAAATATATTATATATTTTAGGTTTTGTGATCATGTTGATGAGTTCAGCTTCGATTAAAGCACAACAAGACTCCCAATATACACAATACATGTATAACACTGTAAGCTTTAATCCAGCATATGCAGGAAATAGAGGCGCATTGTCAGCAACAGCGGCCTATCGAAATCAATGGCTTGGTGTGGAGGGAGCTCCTGAAACTTTAAATTTCTCAATCCATACGCCTATAAATCTAGAGCGATTGGGGGTAGGCTTAGGTTTTACTAATGACAAAATAGGGCCATCATCAGAAAGTACAGCAACAGCTGATATATCATACACGATTCCAATTAATAGGTATGATTTGAAATTGTCTTTTGGAGTTAAAGCAGGTCTAAATATACTTGATATCAATATGAACAAATTAAATATTTATGACCCTAGTGATGTGAATTTGGTTAATAAAACTCTCACTTCGCCAGTAGTTGGTGTAGGCCTATATCTACACACAACTAAATGGTATGTAGGTCTGTCAACTCCAAATATGCTTAATTCTGAACATTATGATGATATCAAAGTTTCAACAGCATCAGAAAAAATGCACATGTTTTTTACAGCGGGTTATGTTTTTGATTTAAATTCATCGTTTAAGTTTAAACCTGCAATACAAACTAAGGCAGTAATCGGAGCTCCTTTAAGCGTCGATGTTTCTGCTAACTTTCTGTATAATAACAGACTAACCTTGGGGGCAGCATATCGATGGGATGCTGCAGTTAGCTTTTTAACAGGTTTCCAAGTTAATGAAAATATAATGATAGGCTATTCTTATGATTATGATTTATCAGATTTTAGTAATTATAATGATGGTTCACATGAGATATTTATACGGTTTGAACTCGGAAATGGATTAAAAAATAAAGTTAATCCACGCTTCTTTTAATTTCACAATTTGATAAAATGGACAAAAATTTTTTTTACATAATCATTTTAGTAATATTCGCTAATTTAACAGCATTCTCACAAGAGCGTCAATTAGAAAAAGCTCAAGAAGCTTATGATAATTTTGGGTACCTTAATGCAAGAAACATTTATTTAAAAGTGGCTGAACGTGGCTATCAATCTCAAGAATTATTTACGAAAATTGCTAACTCTTATTATTTTAATGCTAAATATGATGAAGCCCTTTTTTGGTATGATAAAGTTCTCAAATTAGATGATTATGAGCTAAATTCTCAATTTCTATTATATTATGCTCAAAGCTTAAAAGCAACAGGAAATATAGAAAAAGCAGAAAAATATTATGATAAATTTGTTGATGTCTCAGGGAAATCTTTAAAGAATATTAAGCTTACTTCAGAAAGATACTTAGAACTAATAGAAAATAATTCTGGTCGCTATGATATAAAAAGTATTGAAGGTGTAAATACAGAAAATATTGAGTATGGAAAAACATATAGTGGCGGAAAATTGTTTTTTACATCTAACCGTTCTAATGGCTTATTTGATATACGTAAAAACACTTGGGATGGAATGCCTTTTTTAGACATATACCAAGTTGAGTTAAATGATGATAAAGAAGCGACTAGTAAACCAAAGAAATTACCTGGTGACGTCAATGGTAAATATCATGCATCTTCTCCTATTATTACTAAGGATGGTAAAACCATGTATTTTACTAAAAGCAACTTCAATCCTGTAAAGAAAGAGAGAGATGAAAACTTAAAAATTTATCGAGCAAATTTAATAGAGGGTAAATGGACTGATGTTGAAGACCTAACAATTAATGATGACAGTTATTCTACAGCACATCCTGCGTTAAATTCACATGAGGACATCTTGTATTTTTCGTCAAATATGCCTGGTGGCTATGGTCAATCTGATATATATAAAGTTAGCATTGATGAAAATGGAGTTTTGGGTGAGCCTGAAAATTTGGGGCCTAAAGTTAACACTCTAGGAAAAGAAACATTTCCTTTTATTTCTGATTCGAATGAACTTTATTTTTCGTCTGATGGTCATTTTGGTTTAGGTGGAATGGATATTTTTTATATAAATATTACAGAAAATGGATTAGAAAATTTGTTAAATGTCGGAAAGCCTATAAATTCTTATGCAGATGACTTTGCTTTTGGTATTCAAGATAGTTCTAAAAATGGTTTTTTTAGTAGTAATAGAAAATTAACTCTATATAATAACCAGAGCGAGACTCAACTCAATCAAACAAATGAATTTGTAAACGATAATATTTACAGTATAAAAGAGATAGACCCTATTAAGGATGTTTATAATGCAATTATTGAAGGTCATGTTACTGATGCTGAGACTGAAAAACCTATCTCAAACGCACTGATACAATTATATGAAGCAAATAATAGCTTGTATGATACGATATATACAGATAAAGAAGGTTATTACAAAGTAGAGATAAATTATTTTAAGGCTTATAGATTAAGAGCTTCTAAAGAGGATTATGACTCAGAAGAAGATGTTAGTGATGCAGAAAAAGAAAAACAAAAAATAGATTTTGAGCTGCACAAAAATAGATTGAAATTATCACCAGGGGTTGATATAGCTCATAGCTTAAATATTCAAAATATTCTTTTTGATTTTGATAAATATAAAATTAAAGATTCCGAAAAATTAAAATTAGAAAAGCTTCTAGTTGTTTTAGAGGAATATCCTGAAATGAAAATCAAAATACACTCGCACACAGATAGTAGAGGAAGTCATGCTTATAATCAAAAACTATCTCTAAAACGAGCTCAATCAACAAAAGAATATCTCATTGGTAAAGGTGTGAATCCTAGTCGTTTAAGTGTTAAGGGATATGGTGAAAATCAACTTGTGAATAAATGCTCTGACAATGTAATTTGTAGTGAAGAAGAGCATAAACAAAATAGAAGGTCAGAATTTATCATTGCAAAATAAAAACGTTATTAATGTTTTTGTGTAGTTTGAAAATCTAATTTGATGATACCACTCACAATATTCAAAAAAACGGTCAACTAGACCTGCAAATAAAATCCGCACTATAAGTTAAGCTGCATTTTTAATATTTGATTTTTGTTTCCAAAACTCTTGTATTGTAAGGTTTCCTATGGCAGAATGTCTCCGTTCTCTGTTATACCATATCTCGATATATTTGAACAGATCCATCTTCATTTGTGCCTTAGACACCTGGAATTGAAATATACTTGAATAAGTGTCGCTTCCACAACTGACTCAACTTTTAATCGCAGCTTATTGAAATTTTTAAAAAAGAAGGTTCAGAAGTTTATAGTCTTGACTTCAAAACCAATCCAACAAGAAACTAGGATTGAAACTTCAATAAGACAAACCATATTAGGGATTGAATTTATGTTAATTTTATATTCCCACAAGTGGAGATATGATGCTATTGGCTTTAATTAACTAAAAGATTTAATTGAAAACAAAGTTCGTTTAAATTTTTCGAGAGAATTAAGCTCAGAATATGTAAAGTCACGTTATATAGTGTTTTAAGAGTATTATCATGACACTCCAAAACTATCAAAAACCTATTTCTTAGAACCAAAAACCTTCTGCCAAACCACAATGAGTTTATGTTTAATTTTATTTGGATGAGATGCAGCCATGGCCAAACCCATCGTGCTAAGTAAAGCAATAAACGCAAGTGCGCCAAGTGCACCTCCATAACCATCAAAGGCATGATTTTTGGCGATGTAAATTGCGGTAAATAGACTTCCTGAAATGGCTAATAGTGTATAGTTTTCTAGTATTTTAGAAGATACCATCCCAATAAAAGTTGTTCCCACAAACACAATAGGTATGTGTTCTGTTAAATAGCTGTTCAGTAAATCCGGAAAGGTATAAAAAAATAAACCAATAACTAACGAGAGAAGAGCAGAAGCTTTAACGGCTCCAAGACGTAATTGCTCACTAACATAGTAGGTCAATGTGGCACCAAGAATTCCGGTGATGATGAGAATAACATAATTCATACCACTAACCAATAAATTAAAGATGCTATAATCACTCCGGCAAAAGCCATAGTGCCCAATTTTCCGCCAACGCCTATAAATAAATTTTTAGACATCATAAAAAACAAACCTGCTAATATTCCTGCAGCTAATACAAAACCTATAGAAGGAGAGGTTTCTACACTAGACATGCCAACAAAAGCACCACAATAAATACTAGCGGGTAGTTGTTTTAGGTAATTGGATTTTTTATTTAAATGTGGTGCAAATGCTGCTAATGTCCCTACAATTCCCATCGCTAAAATAGCACCTAAACCTAATGTTATATTTAGGAAATAACACAGTAAAGATCCAATTGGTACCCAAATAACTACTGATATTTTTTCGTATGCGTAATCTTCGTGATGTAAATCGAGATACCAATATCCAAAGACTATGGTGGCTAAAATGAATAATGCTACAATGACGATTACAGCATTGGTTTCATAATGTGAATTTACAATCATGGTGAGAAAGGTAATCTGCGTAAATAAAACAGTAGCGACCATTAAAAATCGAATGGCTTTATGTTTTCTCATTTTATAACGGATTGTGTTACAACGTTGGCTCTTTTTAGTATGTGCAAAGTTCTAAGAATAATCAGAAGCGACAAACCCTAATTCTTAAATTTAAAAGCTTTGTCGTTTGATTTTAAGATAGAATTCAATTATTGCACAAGTCAAAGAGGATACACATTAACCAATGATGATAAAAATAGAATTCAATCTTTCATCTAGTACGTCGAGCTAGTGCATGTCGGTGAATTATTTAAGCAAGGTTTAAATGATTTTGATGTTTTAAGACAAACAATCGCTCTAGAAGACAGCTCAAAATTTAAAGGTATTCATTTGATAAAACCAATCCAACAAGAAACTAGGATTGAAACATATTCAAGGGTTGTTTTGTGAGGATTTTTATAATCTTTAAAACCAATCCAATAAGAAACTAGGATTGAAAGAAAAGCAGCGACAAAGTTTAGTAAACAATTATTGAATGATGTTTTTGGAATGTTTCAGTTTTCTATTTATCGCAGTTCATACTCTTTAGATCAAAAAAATATTGCTAAAGAAAAGTCGCAGCCACGCAAATTACAGATAAATAATTACGGATGATTGAGCACTTTGATGAAAAAATATAGAACCAGAAACACTAGCTTGTCAATAAGAACTTTTATGAATCAAAATTCTTTAATCGGTTTAGGCTTGTCAGAAGCTTTATTAGCTCATTTTTAATTTCTGAAAGTTTAGTTAATTTTCAGATTATCAGTTTTTTTATGAAATTTATAGCGTGAAAAAATTTATAAGAAACTTTAATCTACAAGATAAATTTTTAAAAATATCGAGACTTAAAAGCCTCGATATTTTAAACTTCACACTCTTACAGAGATTATATCTTTTTCAGGAAGTTCTTTTCTAAAGCTTTCTTTGTTAAAACAATCCTTCTACAGATAAGTAACGCTCACCTGTATCATAATTAAAGCTAAGTACCTTCGCGTTTTTAGGAATCTCTGGAAGTAATTTTGCTACTGCAGCTAGAGAAGCTCCTGTAGAAACTCCGCCTAGCAAACCTTCTTTTAATGCTGCTTTTTTAGTATAATTAAAAGCCTCTTCCTTCTCTACGGTTAGCACCCCATCTATCAAAGAAGATTCATAAATGCTTGGTTCAAATCCTGCTCCTATTCCCTGTAATGGATGTGGTCCTGGTTCTCCACCAGACAAAACAGGAGATTGTGCTGGCTCTACAGCATAAACTTTTAGCGCAGGAAATTTTTCTTTCAAAACTTTTGCAACACCTGTAATATGTCCACCTGTTCCTACACCTGTAACAAGATAGTCTATTCCTTCTGGAAAATCTTCGATAAGCTCCATGGCAGTTGTTTGCATATGCGCTTTAACATTTATGCTGTTATCAAACTGTTTAGGAGACCATGCCTTAGGGTTTTCAGCGACCATCTCCATAGCTTTTTCTATAGCTCCTTTCATTCCTTTTTCTTTTGGAGTGAGCACAAATTCAGCGCCATAAACTTCCATTAATTGACGGCGTTCGACACTCATAGATTCTGGCATTACCAAAATGACTCTATAGCCTTTTACTGCACCTACCATTGCTAAGCCTATACCTGTGTTTCCTGATGTTGGTTCTATTATTAGGCCGTCTTTTTGTAAAGCTCCGCTTCTTTCTGCATCTTCAATCATAGCCAAAGCGATACGGTCTTTAATACTTCCGCCTGGATTGCTCTTTTCTGTTTTTATCCACACATTAGGGTGGGTTTTATAGATTCTTCTTAAGTTAACAACTGGGGTGTTCCCAATAAGTTCTAAAATGCTATTTGCTTTCATAATTATTTAGATTTAAATGTATTTATATGATAAAATTGATAGGTGGAGGAAATGCTTCATTATCTTTTACAATGACCTCGCTTTTATGATAGACGACAGTATAACTCGGTAACGAATTTGTAAGCCATACGTTTCCTCCTACAATGCTATGATCTCCTATTTCGGTTTCTCCGCCAAGAATGGTTGCATTGGCGTATATAGTGACATGCTTGCCGATGCTAGGATGTCGTTTTTGTTTTGCTAGGTTTTTGGCAACACTTAAAGCACCCAAGGTTACCCCTTGATATAATTTTACATCGTCTCCGATAATAGTGGTCTCACCTACAACAATACCTGTCCCATGGTCTATAAAAAACCTTTTTCCTATTTGTGCTCCTGGGTGAATGTCAATGCCTGTTTTTGAGTGTACGTACTCTGAAATTAACCGCGGTATCACAGGAATCTCTTGTTTCCAGAGCCAATGCGCTATCCTATGAAATGTAATGGCAAAAAAACCAGGATAAGAGAGTAGTATTTCACTACGGCTTTGCGCTGCTGGGTCAAAATTATAGATAACCTCCAAATCTTCCTCCAAAATATCATGAAGGCTTGGAAGCTTCTCAAAAAAACGATACGCCTCTTGTTTTGCTTGTTCCTTTTCTGTTACACTTGCTAAAATTTCAAACAGCTGTTTTTTTAGCTCTTCTTCTTCCTTTTTAAAGTTGGTATATGTGATATGGGTTTCATCTATGCCATAAAACCAATAGAAAAATTCTTCTATCCATTTTTCTGTATTCTGTTTTGCGGGTAAGCAGCACGACCACTTTTTATTTTTTTCGAAAATAGTTTTACTCATTTTTTCAGTATAAAAAAAGCCCTTCAATACTATAATTGAAGGGCTTTAATGATTTGATATTTTTAGAATTATGATCATAACAGTATTGCCCTATAAATAGGGAAGCAACAAGTCTGTTTTAACGATAATGTTTTCATTATGAAGTGATTTTACAATGCAAATATAGAATTTGTTTTATACGGGAATACTAAAAATTAGAATTTTAAAACAATTATAACAAATAAATCATGTAGCTTGTTAACTACTGAGTTTTTTACTCCTTGTGTCAAAGGTAATTCTGTTGCATAGTTGACCTTCAAAATCAATCCAACAAAAACGAAAGTAGATACTAGACCCAAGACCACTGATATTTTTACTTTTCTTAAGAATATTAATGTTTTAGTTCACTAACTTCAAGAAATTATTTTTTTAAAAAAACATTATGCCTGATTCTAACCAATCTAAAGAGAAGAGTTTTGTCAGAAAAGTCTGGATTACCGGATTTATTTTAGCCTTAATTGCAACAATCTTATTACTCATTGAAGCCACTTTCAACATTTTTGTACTTGTGTTAGCAGGCGCACTCTTGTCTTCATTCTTCAGAGGAATCAGTCATTTGATCAAGAAGAAAACAGCCTGGCGAACAAGTGTCACTTTGAGTATTTCCGTATTTGGTTCTTTATTAATTATGGGAGGAATCATTTACTTTGCAGGCTCAACAGTTGTTTCTCAAACTTCTAAAATGGAAGAAAAACTTCCTGAAGTGATTGAGAAAGTCAAAGACGAAATTGATGATACTGATCTAGGTCAACAAGTAATTGCACAAGCAAAACGCATAAAATCCTCAGATGAGTTGATGACTTTTATATCTAAATTTTTTAAAACAACATTTGGTGGCTTAGGTGATATTTATATCATTTTGATGATAGGTGCATTCTTCACAGTTGCACCTAGTCCATATATCAACGGTATCATACAGATTGTTCCTCCCAAACATAGAGAAAATACAAAAGATTTGATGAAGCGCCTTGGCAGCGGATTAAGAAAGTGGCTTGCAGGGAAACTTTTCGCAATGCTTGCGGTTTTTGTTTTAACTGCGATTGGTTTGATCATTTTGGACATTCCGTTGTGGTTAACTTTAGCGATTATTGCGGGTTTACTCAACTTTATACCAAACTTTGGGCCTTTAGCCGCGATGATTCCAGCAGTTCTTATCGCGTTGTCTGAAAGTCCAAGCATGGCGCTCATCGTTGCTGGCTTGTATATGGCTATCCAGCTTTTTGAAAGCAGTATTATTACGCCAAAAACACAACAAAAACTGATCAGTATTCCGCCTGCATTAATTATTATTGCTCAAATTTTTATAGGATCTTTAACTGGTATTTGGGGTGTCATTTTTGCAACACCATTGGTTTTAATCATCATTATCCTTGTGCAAGAACTTTATGTAAAACCAATGAATGAAAGAGCGAAAAGCACATCAACAACCTAATGGAATTCACTTCATATTGGTTTTAAGCTGAGTTTGATAATGCATTTCATAAATGCAATTTTAAATTGTCAGATGCTTTAATAAAATCTCAATATCTTTGTGTTATGGATAAACTTTCTTTAACTGAAGGGCTTGATTTTCGGAAGCACATACGTAAAATCATCCACGTTGATATGGATGCATTTTATGCTTCAGTTGAAGCTTTAGATCATCCTGAATTGCGTTATTTACCCATTGCCGTTGGTGGAAGCTCAAAGCGTGGCGTCGTGGCTGCCGCAAGTTATGAAGCCAGAAAGTTTGGTGTAAAAAGTGCAATGAGCGGCCGATTAGCTGCAAGGCTCTGTCCTGATCTTATTTTTGTTAAACCGCGCTTTGAACGCTATAGAGAAATATCTCAGCAAATACGTCAGATTTTCTTTGAATATACAGATTTGGTTGAGCCACTTTCACTTGATGAGGCATACCTTGATGTAACTTCCAATAAAAAGGAATTGGATAGCGGAACTATCTTAGCTAAAGGAATTAGACAGAAGATTAAAGAAAAAACAGGTTTAAATGCTTCTGCAGGCATTTCAATTAATAAATTTTTAGCCAAAATTGCCAGTGATATCAATAAACCTAATGGCCAAAAAACAATTCCACCTGATGAGGTTTTAGATTTTATTAAAAAATTAGATGTCAAGAAGTTTCATGGCGTTGGTAAGGTAACACAAGAAAAAATGTACCAAGTAGGTATCTTTACTGGTGAAGATTTGCACCAAAGAAGTTTAGAAGAATTGACTTCTCTTTTCGGAAAATCTGGCTTGCATTATTATCGTGTTGTCCGAGGGGTGCACCTCAGTGCTGTAACGACTGATCGCATGCGAAAATCTCTAGGAGCTGAACGTACTTTTAATGAAAATATTTCTTCAGAAATATACATGATTGAACGCCTTGAGCATATCGCAGAAGAAATACATAAAAGATTAAAGCGTCATCAATTAGCCGGAAAAACAATTACCTTAAAAATAAAATACAGTGATTTTAAAGTGCAAACGAGAAGCAAAACACTGCATTATTTCATCTCTTCAAAAGATCTGATTTTAGAAGAAGCTAAGCAATTACTCTATCAAGAGCCTATGAAAGATTCTGTGAGATTGCTTGGTATTAGCCTTACTAATTTTAATATTAATTCGCCTCAAAAGAAAATAAAAGCCTCTCAATTGCGACTTCCTTTTTAGTGATTTTAGCGTTTTAAATTGGGTTTTTAGCTTATTTTTATCGTTTTATCAGCTTTAGCGAAATTTTTATTTCTTTTACCTTTGCGCTCATGAGTCAAAATCCTATTTTTTCGAGTTTTTCTAAGTCTACCGATGTTACTGAGTTTCTAAATGTTTTTCAAAAAGAGACATCTCAAAATTCAAAATTTAAAGTAGAGTCGCTTGTTGGCTCAGCGGTTTCTCTTTTTATTGCTTCAGTTTTTCAAGAGAGCGATGCACCTTTTTTATTGATTTTTAATGATAAAGAGGAAGCAGCTTATCACCTTAACGATCTTGAAGCGCTTTTGGGTGGAAAAGATGTTTTGTTTTACCCAAGTAGTTATCGACGACCTTATCAAATTGAAGAGACGGATAATGCAAATGTTTTACTCAGAGCTGAGGTGCTAAATCGCATTAATTCACGCCAGAAACCATCGATCATTGTGACTTATCCTGAAGCGCTTTTTGAAAAAGTGGTCACAAAGTCTGAACTCAATAAAAGCATTTTAAAAATAAAAATTGATGATGAACTTTCGATTGATTTTGTGAATGAAGTTTTGTTTGAATATAAATTTAAACGTGTTGACTTTGTCACTGAACCCGGCGAATTTTCTGTGAGAGGTGGTATTATTGATGTCTTTTCCTTCAGTCACGATGAACCTTATAGAATTGAGTTTTTTGGTGACGATGTTGAGAGTATTCGTAGTTTCGATGTTGAAACACAGTTGTCAACAGCTCAGCATAAGAAGATCTCCATCATGCCAAATGTTGAGATTAAAGGTTTGGATGAAAAAAGACAGAGTTTCCTTAATTATATTTCGAACCATTCTAAAGTTTTCATCAAAAATACAGACTTGCTTTACGCAAAACTCGATGATCTTTTTAAGAAATCAGAAAAAGCTTTTTCGGCTTTAACTTCAGAAGTTAAACATGCTGAACCAGCTGAATTATTTTGTAATGCTTCAATTTTTAAGGAGCAATTATTAGATTATGCTGTTGTTGAATTAGCAGGGCAAGCGAGTTTTAAAAACTCTGAAATCTTTCATTTTAATACAAAACCACAGCCTTCATTTAATAAAAAATTTGATTTATTAGTTGAAGATTTAAATGCGCATGCTAAAGCTGGTTTTACCAATTATATCTGTTGCTCAACACAGCAACAAAGCAAAAGGTTTAAAGATATTTTATCAGAAATAGATGCTGACTTAAAGTATCAAACCAAAGTGATTCCTCTACATGATGGTTTTATTGATGAAAGCAGCAAGATTTTGTGTTATACAGATCATCAGGTTTTTGATAGGTATCATAAGTTTCATTTAAAGAATGGCTATGCTAAAAAGCAGGCTTTAACTTTAAAAGAGTTAACCAGTCTTGAAGTTGGTGATTATGTCACACATATCGATCATGGAATAGGGCAGTTTGGAGGTTTGCAGAAAATTGATGTTGAAGGAAAAACCCAAGAAGCAATTAAACTGGTTTATGGCGATAGAGATATTTTATATTTAAGTATTCATTCGCTTCATAAAATTTCAAAATACAACGGGAAGGACGGCAAAATGCCGAAAATCTATAAGCTAGGAAGTAAAGCTTGGAAAAGTCTGAAAAAGAAAACCAAAACAAAAGTCAAGAAAATTGCTTTTGATTTGATTCAGCTTTATGCGAAACGTAGAGTGCAAGAAGGTTTTCAATACGGGCCAGATTCATATTTACAACATGAGTTAGAAGCTTCATTTATTTATGAAGATACACCAGATCAGGAATCAGCAACGGCTGATGTCAAGAAAGATATGGAAGGTTTACAACCGATGGATAGATTGGTTTGTGGTGATGTTGGTTTTGGAAAAACAGAAGTTGCTATCCGTGCTGCTTTTAAGGCTGTTGATAATGGAAAACAAGTGGCTATTCTGGTGCCAACAACAATACTAGCATTCCAGCACCACAAAACTTTTGCTGAGCGTTTACAAGATTTGCCTGTCACTGTTGACTATCTCAACCGTTTCCGAACTGCAAAAGAGCGAACTCGCGTATTAGAAGAATTGAGTAACGGCCAAATTGATATTGTTATCGGAACACATCAATTGGTGAATAAATCAGTTCAGTTTAAAGATTTAGGTTTGCTTATTATTGATGAGGAACAAAAATTTGGTGTTTCTGTCAAAGATAAATTAAAAACCATTAAAGAAAATGTTGATACATTAACCTTAACAGCGACGCCAATTCCAAGGACTTTGCAATTTAGTTTGATGGCTGCGCGAGATTTGTCAACAATTAAAACACCGCCTCCAAACCGTTACCCAATTGAAACACAAGTGGTGCGTTTTAGTGAAGAAACCATTCGTGATGCGGTTGCTTATGAAATACAACGTGGCGGGCAAGTTTTCTTTATCAATAATCGTATTGAAAATATTAAAGAAGTGGCTGGCTTAATTCAGCGTTTAGTGCCTGATGCAAAAATTGGGATAGGTCACGGTCAAATGGAAGGTAAGAAGTTAGAAAAACTCATGTTATCATTTATGAATAATGAGTTTGACGTCTTGGTGGCGACAACCATTATAGAGAGCGGATTGGATGTCACCAACGCCAACACAATTTTGATTAATGATGCTAATAATTTTGGACTTTCTGATTTACACCAGATGCGCGGACGTGTGGGGCGAAGCAACAAAAAAGCGTTTTGTTATTTAATCACACCGCCACCTTCAGTGATGACGCCAGATGCACGAAAACGTATCACAGCTTTAGAGCAGTTTTCTGAATTAGGAAGTGGATTTAATATCGCCATGAAAGATTTAGAAATACGTGGCGCAGGAGATTTATTAGGTGGTGAACAAAGTGGTTTTATTTCTGATATTGGTTTTGATACTTATCAGAAAATCCTCAACGAAGCCATTGAGGAGCTCAAAGAAAATGAGTTTAAAGATCTTTATGAAGATGAAATTAAGGATGAGAATCGCGTTTTTGTTAAAGATGCACAGATCGACACCGACTTTGAAATTCTTTTCCCTGATGATTATATCAATTCAGTGAAAGAGCGGTTAAGCCTTTATACTAAACTGAATGAGTTAAGCAGTGAAGACGATCTCAAATCTTTTGAAGATGAATTGATAGATCGTTTTGGAGATTTACCTGTACAAACCCAAGATTTATTAGATTCTGTGCGATTAAAATGGATTGCTGCAAGTATGGGCTTAGAGAAATTGGTCCTGAAGAAAGAGCAAATGATAGGTTATTTTATCGCAGATCAGCAGTCAGATTTTTATCAAACAAAGAGATTCAGAGAAGTTTTACAATATGTGCAATCTCAGCCAAATCATTTTGCCTTAAAGGAAAAGGAAACACGACAAGGTTTACGCTTATTGCTTAAAAGCATGAATGTGAAAGATGTCAAAAGAGCTTATGCACTTCTGAAGCCTCTTAAAAAAGAAGCCGTTGAAGCGCAATAATTAATATTTATTTTTTGAATTTAGCAGATCTTAAGATGGCTTCAATTTCAATCATTTGATTTCGTTTTGAAGCAGAAGGTTTAAAAACAAAACCTTCTAAAATTAAGAATTTGTCTTCAAGTTCGACAGCGTAAGTGAGAAATGGTCCACCCATAAAAAAGCCTTTCACTTCCCATGTGCCTTTGATTTCATAAGCGAAGTGACCATCGATTTTTGTTTCAAATAAATAAGGCGCATAAGCTTTTTCTGTTGACATATGGCTAGATTCTGTTGGACCAGGAATATATTTTTGACCGATTGAATCTCGCATTTTGATTATATTTTCAAGAATAGAATCATTTGCTTTGATTGTTTCTTTAGGAACTTCATAAGCGAGAACTTCCATGCCGCCATGTTTGATATCTTTTCGCAGCCAAATAAAGTTGTCCTCTGTTTTAGCATAACGATAGGCAGTCGGTAAATCCATTGTGATACCAAATTCTTTTTGAATAGTTGAGGCATCTAAACTTGATTTCTTGATTCGTCTTTGGCGTTCTTTGATTTCAGTTTGCTGGAATTCTTTAATAATTTTCGGGCTATTTTCTTCAAGTAATTTTTTAAAATCACTTTTCTTTTGCGCACTGATCACATAACCGATTTGTGGCTTAGCAAAACTATCAACCACTTTCGTAAGCATTGGTTTTTCTGTTTGTTCTACTTTGATAAACAATCTGTTTTTACGTGCAAAACCTGTGAAAATACTTGGTGGAATTTGCTTTAATGTAAAATGTGGTTCTTGTTGAGGTAAGCCTTTGTAGTCTGCAGCAAAGTAATCACGAATCAATTCACCTAATTCGCCATTCCAGTTGTCATTATCAATAATCACTGAAAGCTGATTGATGTTTCCTGAGGAGTCTGAAACATAGCGTTTACTTGGTTTATCATCACCGCATGAACTTAGCGTCAATCCTAAAAAAAGGATACTTAGTATAAAAAATCGAGGCATTATTGTTGTTTTTGTTGAATCATCCAAAATCGTTCCAAAGTGTCGATAAATAAAGGAAAGTTTAGCTTTTAACGTCAAAAGCATCACGCAAAGCATTTCCGATCAGCATAAAAGCCATCACGAGGCTCATAATACCCAATCCAGGGATAATAGCAAGGTAAGCTTTGCCAACAATAATATAGCTGTAATGGTTTTTAATCATCGCTCCCCAACTTGGGATAGGAGGTTGAGCGCCAATTCCTAAGAAACTCAAGCCACTTTCTATAAGGATAGCTGCTGCAAAATTTGCTGCTGAAATAACAATAACGGGTGCAATAGCATTGGGTAATATATGCTTCATCATAATACTTCGATCAGGAATGCCAAGCGTTTTGGCTGCGGTGACATATTGCTCGTTTTTAATACTGATAAACTGACCGCGCACAACACGTGCAACTTCAATCCACATGGTTAAACCAACGGCGATAAAAACTTGCCAAAAGCCTTTGCCTAAAACCAACGTAATAGCGATAACCAGAAGCAGAGTAGGGATGGACCAAGTCACGTTGATAAGCCACATGATGGCCTGATCTATTTTTCCACCAAAATAGCCAGCGATTGCTCCTAATGCAATTCCGATGACTAATGAAATGAAAACGGCCACAAACCCGATGGAAAGTGAGATACGAATTCCGATAATCATTCGACTGAGCAGATCTCGCCCATATTTATCCGTTCCTAAGGTAAATGTTTTAGAACTGATGTATTTTTCATCTTTCGACTTTAAATCTTTAAGCGCAACGTGTTTATCAAAGTCAGTTTGCTCAACAGCATAATCATTATAATACAATGTATCATTTTTGACTTCTGAATGCTGAACTGGTGTGAATTGATTCACTTTAGTTTTTCCAGATAAAAACCATAATGTGCTTTCTTCAGTTAAGGATTTTTTATAAAAACCATCAACTTTAAAACCTGGTGGTTTTGAATGAATACTCAAAGCCATTTGGTTTGCATTTTTAGAATTATCAGGCGAGATCACATAAGCAAATAAAGCCACCAAAATGCAAAAGATCACATAGAAAAAACTGAAAACGCCCCAGGTGTTTTTTTTAAACTTCTGGAGCGCTAAATATGTTTGTGAGTTTTTTGAAAACAAGGTTAAAGCTTTAGTTTTTGCGTGCTTTTAAACTGTAGCCTGCTTTGTCTTTTGTTTTTAATTGACTTAAGACTGTGACAGCTTCCTCGATGTAAACATCGTGGGTTAAATTTTCAAACCAACGTTCGCGTTTTTCAGCTAGAGTTGTATCTGTTTTGAAGGTTTTAGCTTCACTTGCAATTGCATTAAATGTCAAGTTGTTTTGATAATCAGAAATCGCTTCAAACTTTTTAGACATTTCTTCTAAAGCTTTTTCATCTTCCTGATACTTCATGTAATTTAGGCTGTAAGCCTTTTCATCACGCTGTGTTCTGATCCACTGCGCGTTTTCGTCAATCAATTTGATTGTTTCCTGCTCTAATAAACGTTTTGAAGATTCTTTAATCACTTCTTGTAAGTTAGAATAACCATTCCATTTTTTATAATCAGCAGGTTCTATTTTGTCCCAAGGCATTGGATTGTCATAATCTCTTTCGCCTAAATCAACATAAGAATAGCGATCAGGAACGGCAACATCACTTGCAACACCTTTCAATTGAGTTGAGCCACCATTAATTCTGTAGAATTTCTGCGTTGTAATTTTAAGTGCACCCATATCGCCTAAAGAACTACTTCTCATCCATCTGTTGAGGTCAACAACGTTTTGTACAGTTCCTTTTCCATAAGTTTGCTTACTTCCGATAATCACAGCTCTTTCATAATCTTGCATAGCAGCTGCTAAAATTTCTGAAGCTGAAGCCGAAAGTTCATTAACGAGAATCACTAAAGGTTTTTCCCAAATAATTTTTTTGTCTTTATCTTTTAAAACATCAACATCATTTTGTTTGTCGCGCACTTGAACAACTGGTCCGTTTTCTATAAAAAATCCTGCGATATCAACAACTGTAGAAAGAGATCCGCCACCATTATTTCTTAAGTCAATAATGAGACCTTCAGTATTTTCTTTCTGTAAAAATTCAATTTGCTTTTTAATATCAGATGCTGCATTTCTTTGTTTGTAATCATTAACATCAAAATAGAATTTCGGCAAGTTGATGATACCGTATTTACGTCCATCTTTATTAGTCGTTGCCGACTTTGCGTAAGTTTCTTCAATTTCAACAACATCTCTGATGATTTGGATGTTTTGTAAACTTCCATCAACCTTTTTAACGGTTAAAGTGACCACAGTTTCCTTTGGGCCTTTGATTAAATCAACAGCATCTTCGAGTCGCATTCCTGTAATAGTCACAGCTTGATCTTCATCTTCTTGTTTAACTTTCTGGATAACATCACCGACCTCAAGTTGTCCGTTTTTCCATGCAGGACCACCAGAAATCACTTCTAAAATTTTTACTTCATCACGTTGCTTTTGCAAACGTGCTCCAATACCTTCTAATTTACCAGACATCGAGATGTCGAAACGTTCTTTATCTTGTGGTGCAAGGTAATTTGTGTGAGGATCAAACTGACTAACAATTGAGTTGACATAAATTGAAAACCAATCTTTACGTTCAAGCTCAGACATTGTTGAAAAGTAATTTTCCATAGATTTACGCGTGATATCACGCGCTTCAATCTCAAGGGAATCTTTGCTTTTCATTGTGTAGCCTTCCTCGTTTTCAACTTTGTTTTCTTCATCTTTAATCAAATCTGCATAAGTTGCAAGTGTTGAAAACTTCAGTTGATCTCTCCAGCGTTCTTTCAATTCTTTATTTGAAGATTGATAATCGATATTGTCATAATCAGTTGAAATCGTTTCTGTTTTAGTAAAATCAAAAGGCTGACTCAAGATGTCTTTATAAAAAGTTTCAGCAGTTTGCATTTGTTCTGTTAAGGACTGATGCGCATGATTGAAAAAATCTATATTTTTTTCATTGATGGCATCATCGATTTCTGTTTCATATTCCTGTAATTCAGAAATTTGTCCTTTAGTAAAATATCTCTTCATCGGGTCTATAGATTTAATAAAATCTTTATAAACAGCCGCTGAAAATTCATCATCGATATCTTTCATATCATAGTGCCCTTGGGAAACTACGAATGAAATGAGTTCAATTAGAACTTGATCTTTATCAGAATCAGCATCGAATTTCTTAGTCGTAAAACTGCATGATGTGACCGATAGTATAGTGATAACAAAAAGTACGATTAAATTTTTTTTCATAATAATTTTTTGAAATTGACTCTGGTAATAAAAACAAATGTATGTTTTTAAAATAAAATACGCCTCAATTTTAATATTTAGCTTTCATAATGTTAACAACCTCTTTTGAAGATACTAAAATTTGCGCTTATGTGAATGAGAAAGTTTAAATTTGGGCTTCTAATAAAATTTTATGAGCAGAAAACCTTTAATTTTGGTAACGAACGATGACGGAATTACTGCGCCAGGAATTCGTCATTTGATTCAAATAATGAATACAATTGGTGATGTGGTTGTTGTTGCGCCAGATCGTCCACAAAGCGGAATGGGACACGCCATTACCTTAAGTGAAAATTTATATTGTGATCCTGTTGTGATTGATCAATATTCTGATATTGAGGAATATAGTTGTTCAGGAACACCTGTTGATTGTGTGAAGATTGGTACGCAACAAATCCTTGTTCGTCAACCAGATCTGCTTGTCAGTGGTATTAACCATGGCTCAAACGCTTCTATAAATGTGATTTATTCAGGGACCATGAGTGCTGCTGTTGAAGCTGGGATAGAGGGCATACCTGCAATTGGCTTTTCTTTATTGGATTACAGTATGGAAGCCGATTTTAAACCGAGTACTAAGTTTGTGAAGCGTATAGCTATGGAGGTTCTTGAAAAAGGTTTACCGCCAAGAACAGTTTTAAATGTTAATATTCCGATTGCTAAAAAAAGTAGCGATATCAAAGGCATTAAAATTTGTCGTCAAGCACAGGCTAAATGGCAAGAACAATTTGATAAACGCTCCAACCCACAAGGTCGCGATTATTACTGGCTTTCAGGTGAATTTGTTAATCAAGATAATGGCGAAAACACCGATGTTGAGGCTTTAGAAAATAATTATGTTTCTGTTGTGCCTATTCAGTTTGATTTGACAGCGCATACTGCTTTAGAAGAACTTAAAAAATGGGATTTAGATGCGTAAGAAACACATGCTTATTGGTTTTTTAGTTGGCTTGCTCGCAAACTTGGCGGGTCTGTATTTATACGTTTTCTTTTTTACAAATTATGAAATTGAAGATGCTTTGGTAATTAGTTATGAAGACGGTTTTATAGGCAAACTCATCGCTTTAGGCGCTATACTTAATTTTTTACCTTTTTTTGTTTTTATAAAAAAGAAAGAAGATCACAAAGCACAAGGGGTTTTGATGGCCACCATTTTGAGTGCTTTCACCATATTAATAATTAAATTGATTTAAATGTATTTAAAAGATTTTGAAGTCAGATGGAGTGATATTGATGCGAACCGTCATTTGGCAAATTCTGCTTATCAGAATATGATGAGCCATGCAAGAATGGATTTCTTGACAGAAAATGGATTTACGCATCAATCATTAATTAAACATAACCTTGGACCTGTTGTTTTTTATGAACATGTTTATTACTTTAAAGAAGTGATGCCAGATGATTCATTAAAAGTGAGCACTGCCTTGAAAGGTTTATCTGATGATGGTCGCTTTTTTCAGTTTGAACATAACTTTTATAACCAAAATGGTAAAAATTGTGCTCGTGCAATCATGCTTGGTTCATGGATTAACATGAAGTCGAGAAGTATAACAACTTTGCCTGAAAACATGTTGAACATGATTTCCGAAATGGAAAAAACAGATGATTTTACGAAGTTAACTAAAGAAGATACAAGAAAGTATCAGCAACGGCCTGTTGATTTAGAAACTGCCTAAGCTTTCAGTCTTATAATATTAATAATCAGACGAGTTGAAATATTTTTTCAGCTCGTCTTTTGTTTTTTTAGCATTGCCAATAAAAATATGATCTCCGTCTATAAAAACTGGACGCTTCAGTAAAGTGTAATGCTCAGCAATCAGTTCTTTAAGTTCCTCTTCTGAAAGTGATTTATTTTTGAGGTTTAGTTCCTTATAAATTCTAGCTCTTTTGTTGAGAAGATCTTCATAAGATGCTGTGAAGTTTCTTAAATGTGAAAGATCATCTAAAGAAATAGGCTCTTTCTTTAAATCTTGAATAAGCATATCTTCAGGAAGATCGAGATCATTCATAATGCGTTTACACGTGTCACAAGTTGATAAATAAAATACTTTTTTCATGGGAAAGAGAGTTATTCAGCTTCTTGTTTTTTCTGACGACGACTTCTATAAACAGCATAAAAAACACCGCCAACAAGTAAATATGGGAAAGCCATTAAATAAACGATTCCGTTATTAATGCCTTTAGCAGCGCTTTGATCTGTGTCAGATTCTAAAACGGCACGACACATTGAGCATTGTGCGTCAGCTACATTAACAAAGAGTAATAGTAAAATGACGCTAAAGATTATTTTTAAAAAATTCGTTTTCATCATTTTTAAATTTTTAATAATATGGATACATAAAAAGATAAACCAAGACTCCAGTGATAGCAACATAAAGCCAAATAGGAAATGTCCAGCGAGCTATTTTTTTATGTTTTTCAAAGTTACCACTTATCGCACGATATATTGTAAACAAAACCAATGGAACAATAATCGCCGACAAGATGATATGTGTTATTAAGATAAAGAAATAAATTCCTTTTAGCAAACCTTCGCCACCATAAGGAACCGGATCATTACTGATTTTTGAAATAACATAGCTTACTAAGAAGACAACTGAAAGTGCAAATGCCGTCATCATAAAGAACTGATGTTGCTTTCTTTTTTGTTTTAAAATCATGCGATAGCCGATGATTAAAAGAAGCGCAGTCAATGCATTAATAATTGCATGGAAAAAAGGAAATGTACCAACATCGACGCCCAATAAATTTGAACGTTCAGGAAGGTACATCAACACAAGTACAATAATAGGAACTAAGATAGACAACGTGATAATTGTCGGAACCGCGTACTTGTCAAACTTTGAAATGTTTGTTTTCATTCTAAAAGTGATTTGATGTCTTTGATAAGAATATCAATTTGTGGTTCTTCACCTTCTAAAGGGTTTTGTTCGTCATGCGGAACTGATCCTCTGTAGAAAATAATTGGATTGCCAAATTGGTCATGTCTAGAGCGAATATATCCTTCTTGATCGACAAGTGCGAAGTATCCAGAATGTTCAAAACCGCCTGGCGCATTTTCATCTTCAGCAGCGTAAATATTAAAGCCTTTATTGGATAAATTGTAAATTTCATTTTGATCACCAGTGAGTAAATGCCAGTTGGCATGTTTGATTTTATACTCTTCCGCATATTCTTTGAGAATTTCCGGTGTGTCAAATTCAGGATTTATGGTGATTGAAGCAATCCCAAAATCCATGTTACCATAAAATTCGTTTTGAACTTCAACAAGATTAGATGTCATCACAGGGCAGATTGAAGGGCAGTTAACAAAGAAAAACTCGATGACATAAACTTTGTCTTTATAATCCGCATTCGTTATTGTCTCTTTGTCTTGATTGATAAGTTCAAAATTTGGAACTTTCTTTTTTTCTCCATTTACAATGATATAGCCCAACTCCTCACTTTCATTTCTTGAGTTGTATTCGTTAACAACCCAAATTCCGAAAATGAGTACAACGAGCGATATGCCAACGTAAGAATACTTTTTCATTTGATTAATCTTCTTTTTGTTCTTCTTTATATTTTTTTAATTCGAGTCTATATTCAGCTAAAAGCACTTTGACATCATCGTTAAGTTTGTCATTCACTTCTGCAATATTACTCATGTCATAGGCGTATTTTAAGCCTTCATCTTCATCTTTCAAGCGACCTCTTAGGTTGATGTTTTTATCAATGATAAAGCAATGATCTGAAGAAAGTTTATCGCTTAATTCAATTTCACTTCCAAGTTTTTCAAAAACTGATTTGATTTCTGTATCAGTCAGACTGACGAATTTCCAGAATTTTGCATCAGATGAAGTCGAATTGATTTCATACTTAAATTGATCGATGTATTTTTCTTGATCTGAGCTGATGACAGTGACAACCTGAAAATCTTTAAACTCATGATTTTTATCGTAGATTTTCTCCTTCATATTAAAGGCGTAAACCTTTGTTGTTTCAAAATCGTGGCCAAAGAAAGTTAATAAAGTTATTTTATCCTTTAAGTTGACAGAATCAGATTTGATTGTGTTTGAAATATCAAGATCTTTTTTAAGTATAGGAAGTCGTGCAAATTCATTAACAGCACTTGAGAAAAACATGTAAGCTGTAATAGGAAGCACAAAAAGTATGATCAGAACAATTTTCTTTTTGTCCATTATAAATTTTTTACAAAAATAGAAAAGACGGTTGATATCAACCGCCTTTTCTATGAGTTTTTAACCTTTATTTAGATTTAGAAGTCCCAAGTTACGAAACCATTCTCGAAGACATCATAAATATAATATCCTTCAATTAATAGAATCGCGATAAGGTATGAGATTAAAAATACGCCCGTCCAAACAACAGATCTTCTTAACCCTGACGTTTCATGCTCCATGTGCATAAATGCCCATGTAATATAGTATGCTTTAAAAACTGTGAGGATAATAAAAATCCAGTTAAGCAAGTGCATATTGATAATATCAGTATTTACTAAAAAGTCTGGTTTTATAATACCTAAAACAACCTCTACAATCGTTAAGACAGAAAGGATGACAAATACTTGCCAAATTCTCTTGATAGCTCCAGAGCTTTTCTTTTTATTTTCAGTAGTCGTAGTTTCTGCTGACATGATAATTAATTTATAATATTAAACGAGGTAGAAGAATGTAAAGACAAAGACCCAAACTAAGTCGACAAAGTGCCAGTAGAGTCCTACTTTTTCTACCATTTCATAAGAACCTCTTTTTTCGTAAGTTCCAACCAATACATTAAAGAATGTGACAATGAGTAGCATAATACCAATTGAAACGTGGAAACCGTGAAAGCCTGTAATGAAGAAAAAGAAATCTGCAAACAGAGGTGGTCCGTATTCATTGCGTGTCAGGTTTGCGCCTTCAACAACTCTTACGGCTCTTTCGCTTAGGTATTTTTCTGCCTCAGCACGGTCAAGTATTGTTTTTTCGCCGTTTTCGTTAATCTGCATTGTTCTGATAGAAATATCAGTATGATCAGTGAAACCAGCTTTGATTTCATCTAAAGTGTAACTTGGTTGGTCATTACCAGAAGCATACCAAATTCCGTTACTTCCTTCATGTACAGCCTCACTTCTCTCAGAAGCTTTTGCAAAATCTGCAATGGCTATTTGATGTCCATCACTGTTAACAAACTGTAATATTTGACCAGATTTTGTTTCAATAGCTCCGTAAGTTCCACTGATAAAGTTTTTCCATTCCCAAGCTTGTGAGCCTAAGAAAATTAAACCACCTAATATGGTTAATGCCATATAAGTCGTTACTTTTTTCTTGTTCATGTGGTGTCCAGCATCAACGGCTAAAACCATTGTAACAGAAGAGAAAATAAGTATAAACGTCATTAATGCGACATAATACATCGGCGCATCAACACCGTGTAAGAAAGGGAAGTGATTAAACACTTCATCGGCAATTGGCCATTCTTCAATAAATTTGAAACGAGACAAACCGTAACCAGATAAGAAGCCTGTAAAGGTTAATGCATCTGAGAGGATGAAAAACCACATCATCAACTTTCCATAGCTTGCTTTTAAAGGAGGTGTGCCGCCACCCCAAGCCTTACCTTCAGTTCCTGTTTGTGCAACAGTAGTAGATTCCATATAATAAGATGTTTGTTGTCTGCAAAAATAGACAAAAATCTATTTATTTAAAGAAATATAAAAACAAAAAGAGATATATCCACAAAATGTCCACAAAATGCCAAAAAGTTAAGCCTAGACTGAAGCCTAACATGTTTCCTTTTGAGTACTTCTTTCTAAAATGATTATAAATTACAACCAGCAGAACAATTAAGCCTGCAAAGAGGTGAACCAAGTGTGTGACAATAATGATATAAACAAATGAAACGCGAACATTACTAGCGCCACCTGTAAAACGGAAACCATCTTTGATGATTTCATCAAATCCCATAAATTGCATAATCACAAACAAGCTTCCCAATATGAAAGTTGCGATCATTAAGATGTTTGCTGCCTGTCTATTGCCGTTTAAAATTTGTTTTTTTGCAAAGTGAAATGTAAAACTACTGATGACAATTGCAATTGTACTGTATAAAAACACAGAAGGTAAATCATAATCTGTTAACCAATCTGGGCGAGTTTTACTAACCACATAAGAGCTTGTTAAGCCTGCAAACATCATCACCATACTGATGATGCCAAACCAAAGCATCATTTTTCTCGCACGAGCTTTACTTGTATTATCTATACCCATAGTCTAATATATTTATCTAAAACGTAAACAATTTGAATAAAAGAAATGTATGAAACACTCGCTAGCATCAATGCTTTTGCAGCTTTTGTTTCACGTGTTTTATAAAGTTGAATAGCTCTGTAAAGCATAAAAATGCCTAAAGCTAAAATTATTATTGCTGAAATAGGAGAAATCATAAAGTCTCCAGTAATTTGAAGAACAGGAATTAACGAAGCGATAATTGTCCAGATTGTGTAAAGAATAATCTGGATAGCCGTTCCTTTATCACGTTTCCCTGTTGGAAGCATAAAGAAGCCACCTTTTTTATAATCATCATATAGCCACCAGCCTAAAGCCCAGAAATGAGGGAATTGCCAAAAAAACTGAATCATAAATAAAATTCCTGGTTCTATGCCAAACTCTCCGCTTGCTGCAACCCAACCTAACATAAATGGTATTGCGCCTGGTAGGGCTCCTGCAAAAACTGATAATGGCGTTAAGGTCTTTAATGGTGTGTAAACACTTGTGTAAAGAAATATTGATATGGCACCAAACATCGCCGTAATCGGATTGATGATGAATAGGAGGTAAACACCTAAAATCGTCATAACTGAGGCGAGTATAAATGCATTTTGCTTTGAAACTCTCCCAGATGGAATAGGTCGATTTTGTGTTCGTTGCATTTTAGCATCTAAATCTTTTTCAATAATTTGATTGAAAGTATTAGACGCACCAACCATAGCGTAGCCTCCAATAGCTAGCAATAGGATGTGGAAATAATCAATATGTTCAACGCCAAGCAGATAACCTGCAATGGATGAAAAAACAACGCTTAATGCAAGTCTGACTTTTGTGAGCGATTTAAAATCATCAAAAATGCTTGGAGTCGTATAATTTTCAGCTGTGGATTTAGACAACTTTTTGTATTTTTGTGCAAAGATACAGCGAAAAAAACAGATTTTGAACTTTGACGAAAGTTAATATTATCTGATGTTCAAAGTAGAATGCTGATGATGTTGTTTAGTAATTATAATACCAATTGAACAAGTCTGTTCTAAACCCAAAATTAAACCAAGTTGTGTTGTCTTCAAACACCGTTGCGGTTGTTTCTTCTGGTTTAAAACTTCTATGAATAATGCGTGTGTAAAGCTTAAGGTTTGTTTTTGGATTGATTAAGTAGCCAACTTCAAGTTCACCAAACAATTGTTTGACTTTATTGCCGTACCCAATTTTAATGTTATTATCCTTAATTCTGTCACGCTCATTTCCATAAATATTACCTCCATAAAAAGGATCAAGATCATCGTTTTTTTCTAAACCTCTTGTCCCTGCAATGAATTTTGCATGACCAAACCAACGGTCTTTTCGATATCTTGCAATTGCAATAAACTCTCTAAAATTAGCGCCCCATTGATGGGCTAATGATTGACCATTATGGCCGTAGTTTAAAACGCCTGTGTAATGAGAATAAGTGTAAGGCCTAACTTCATTATACTCAAGTTGTAAATTTAAATCTTTGACTTTAAAGGCGTCAAAGTATTTAACTCCGAGTTGGAAACCTAGTTTATTTCTCCAGCTATTTTGTCCTCCAAAAATATCACTTGTCGCAAACTCGTCAATTATTAACTGACCATAAGAATTAATGTTATCAGTCCATTTATACTTATAACTTAGACCTATTAAAGCGTTTCCGCCTTTAGATCCTGTTGAAAATTCAATCATGTGATAAAATATGACAGGATTGATGTAGTTGAAATCAAAGCCTCTGTCATTATCATTTTGCCAAATAACAGATTCAAACAGTCCGATATTTAACCTTTTTGTAATGTTGTAACTGAGATGGTGTGTCGCCATGTATTTTGTTCGGTATGATCCATTATCAGTGACCTCATCTCTTGTATCTCTCAATGATCTCCAAGTATTTGTGTATTTAAGTTTCCAAATATTTGTTTCTATTTTAAAATATGGATGAATACTGGCATTATCACTTATGAAAAGTGATCTATGTCCGTCACCTATAAAATTTTGACCATGACCTAATTGAAGTTTGAAATACTTGCTAGGTTTATAACTGATATAGCCTTCAGCGATTGGATAATCGTAAGCGTTTTCATTAAATCTTTTAGCGATCCCTCTTGAAGGAATGGTTGCTGGGTTTCCGCCAACAGGTTTTATCGATTCGGCATAAGCATTGTAATAGTCAGCAAATCTTGCTTGACTTTCGTAAATTGCTGTAAAGAAATTAAATTTCTTGCCTAATTGTCCTTGTATGTATGCAGCTCTTGTGTTATTATAAGTATAGCTCTCATCAGATTCTGTGTCTTTTCCTAATTGAAGATCTGCGGCAATATTAAAAGTTAACCAATAATCTTCTCCTTTAATTGTGACTAAATCTTCGTTAAAAAACTTTTTACCGAGCCATGTTTTTTTGTCAAACCTTAAATCATTGACTTCTTTTTCAAAATTATAATAAGGTTCGATGTCTTTGTAAGAATAAGGTTTTGATGATGTATGCGTGTTTGTGCCAATTCGGTTTAATTCTTTATCAAAACGATTATAAACCTCATGAGATAAAGGGATATTGAGATAACTGTTGAATTGGTCGTCATTAAACTGTTGATTTTTCAGTTGATCATATTCTTCTTGAAGTGGATTTTTTTTCTTTTCCTCTAAAATTTTAGTCTCATTTATATTAATCTCCTCCGTATTATAAATTGGAATAGAAAGAGGAATCGTGAATCTAATAAAACGCGCTTCACCGTTATAAGTTGCAGGTTTTATTTTTGGTAATGAGTCAAAGCTTTTTTGTATTTCACTCTTGATTTTTTGATCTATCGCGTTGATGTAAATCACATTAAACTTTCCAATTGTATCAACTTCAAATAAAACTCTGGCAACACTTTCAGATTCATCCAAAGAATCTGGATGATTATAGCTTTCTGCAAGATGATTAATAAGTTGACTTTTAAAACAATTATTCTGTTGTTCTGAGTTTTTACATTCTTCAAAAACAGGGTAAGTTTCTAATTCAGATTGTGCCTTAACAGTAAAACTTAATAACAAAAATAAAATCAGGAAGGAGTGAGACTTCATAAAATTGAACGATTAGGTGGCAAAGATAGCAAAAAGCTAATTTTAGCAGTTATTTGCGAGTTGAATTTATGATGCATAAAAAAAGCTCGAATCAACTGATTCGAGCTTTAATATTTTTATAATATAAGAGTTTAATCTCTAATTTGGAAAGTAATAGGAAGCGAGTAAAGAACACCTACTTTTTGACCTCGTTGCTCACCAGGTTTCATTTTAGGTAATTTATTAATAACACGCTCACCTTCTCGTTGTAATCTTGGGTGAGGGTTACGCGCTCTTACATCAACAATTTCACCAGATTTACTGATTTTAAATTGTACGTAAACTCTATTAACTCCACTTAAACCTAAGTCTTCACCAAGGCCAGTGTCGAATTCTTTACCAACAAACTCAGAAATCTTTTTACTCATACATTTCTTGCGTTCTTCATTGGTCGTGTATTTCTCACAGCCAGGGAAAATCGGTACATTTTCAATAACAGCAAAAGATACATCTCCGATTTCTTCTTCAACCTCTTCAACTTCTTCAACCTCAACAATTTCGTCTTGGTCAGTATCTGTTGATTCAATCACGACCTCTTCAACATCTTCTTCGTTGTCAACAACCTCAATAACTTCGGGTGCTGGCGGCGGCGGTGGTGGTGGTGGCGGAGGTGGGGCTTTAATATCAGTAATAGGGACATCTTCTTCTTCAAGCATGTCCAAATTAACTTTACCTGTGTCGATTTGCTCTTTATCGTATGTTTTCCATTCGATAAGGAACAAAGTTAACCCAAGCATAAGCGCAAGACCAATTTGAAAAAAAAGAAAGCTCTTTTTATTCAAATCTTTTTTTGGATTCTTTTTAGGTTCCATAATTAATTTTTAAAGATTACTAAAGTATAAATTTTCAAAAGACTATCAATGACTTTACTTATTAATTTTTAAAAATTGTAACAAAGCACTTGTAATAACAAGACCGATAAATGATCCTAAAGTATTTGCTAGAATGTCAAAATAATCAAAAGTTCTATAGGTAGTCAAGCTCTCTTGAAGGACTTCAATAACAATGCCAAAAAGTATTGTTAAAAAAAATATACCGCTAAAATCTTTTAACGATATATTTTTTTCTTTGTAATTTCTATAATGCAGTGCCACACTAAAGCTCAATGAGGCATAGGCAATGAGATGATAAAGTTTATCTGCTGATTTGACTTTTAGCTTAGGTAAATCACTAATATTAATAAGTGATAGAGCAGGAATTGCACTTGCTATCAGAATCAACAAGCATAGACTTAGCCACTTATTCGATATGAGCTTTGTAAGCTGCTGCATCGATAAGGTCATTAAGTTGTTCAGTATCTTTTATTTTAGCCTTAATCATCCAACCTTTGCCATAAGGATCTTCGTTGACTAATTCTGGTTCATCTTCAAGCTCTTCATTGAATTCAATGATTTCGCCATCAAATGGTAAAAATAAGTCAGAAACAGTTTTAACAGCTTCTACAGTTCCAAATACTTCTTCTTTATCAAGCTCTTCGTCTACTGTTTCAACTTCTACATAGACAATGTCACCTAGTTCGCTTTGAGCGAAATCCGTTATGCCTATTGTTGCTACGTCACCTTCAATCTTGACCCATTCGTGGTCTTTTGTGTATTTTAAATCTTCAGGTAATTTCATCTTTATATTTGTTTAATTATTAGTTTCCAAAGTTGTATCTCAATGTAAATCCACTTCTAATCGTTGTTTGTGGATAAATTGTGGAGATCGCATTTTTCGAAAAGATATGATCATAAAAGAAAATCGCAGTTAAGTTTTTGGTGAAAGCATATTCTGCTTCAAAATCTATTGACCAAATGTCTTGTCCTGCAGTCGTTCTGTTATTTACAACATCTAATGATCTGATGATTGTTTCATTTTTTCTTAAAGATAGATTTGCGTTTAATTTTAAATCACTGCTTAAAACGCGTCTGTTACCTTCAAATTGAGTTACAATCTTCAAATCTTTGATGCGATAACCAACCCCAAAGATATACTCTTCCCCTAACATTTCTGTTAAAAGGCTGTTATTAAAACTCAATGATAAAGCTCTGTCTTTTCGATATTCAGCTAAAATACTAACTGAGTTTTTCATTTCAAAATCGACCTTTAATAAAGGTGTAAATTCTTCTATTAAGTTGATGTTTGAAATGATGTATTCACTGTTGAAATTTCCTTTTTGATTTTTATTAAATTGCCCGTAAGGATCAATTCTGTTAAAGTTCAAGTTACTTTGAAATTGATTGATCGTGTAAGATGATGAGTAAGCATGTTGTAATGAAAACCTAGTAAACCTTTCTTTGAACCAGTTCAGACGCATTAAGCCTGAGTATTTCAAATTCCAATTTGGTAGAGGCGTATCTCTAAAAGCTCCAAGTTTTACACTTCCTGCGTCTTTTCCAGTATATGCAGCAAGGAACGCAGGTAACAACACATCTTGACTTGAGCGCCCAAAGCCTTTTGGATAACCGTTTTCGTCAATATTTGATGGATCATTGATATTGATGCCAGCATTTGAAGCTAAACGATTTGCAATGACAAGTCTATTACTTCTAAAATCTTCAAAAGTTTGTGATTGATCTCTTGAGCTTTCTTTAAAAGCTGTCTTGATCATATTTGTAGAAATGTTGAAGTTACCAAACGTATTTGGCGTTACAGATCTATACTCACCTGTCAGTTGATCAATATTGTAATTTTCCGCATAGGTATCAGAATACATACGGTTTGCAGTTAAGTCTAATGTTAATCCTGGTAAAAGTTTGATGCCTGCCTGTATATCTAACTGTGTGTTTTTTGTTCGTGTATATTCCTCATTAAAGTCTTGATACATTGTTAGCCAGCCTTTGCGTGCAGCGCGTTCTCTGATGTCGCTTTGCCCACCAAATGTGAAAGCTGCAGAAGGTTTTAAAGTTCCTCCAAAACCTATGCTGTTAAGGTAACCTGGTAAAAAGATTCCTTTTGTGTTTGAGTAATTAACTTGCACGCGGTCAAGTGCTGTTACAATTCCTATTAAGGTATTTAATGCTTTGTCACCTGTTGATAATTCACTTGAGTTTCCTGAAGGCGCTTCTTCTTTTTGTAGCGTTTGAGCTGCAAGATCAGAGCCGCCTCTTCTTCTGTTCATTTGCTGTCTTGCATTGTTGGCCTGGCTATTTGCTCGTTTCTTAGTTAAGCCGATGTAGTTATAAAATCTGCTCATCGTCAAGTTTGCATTGATGTTGTGCTGAGCAGAGTTTTGAACGGTGTTTCCTAAATCTGGAATGTCTTCAAGATTTCTTAAAACTTCAGATCCTTTTTCCCACATAAAATCTCCTGAATATGAATACTGCGCTTTTAAGAAGCTTAAAAAAGGAAGTTTTTCTAAAGGTAAAGTGTAATTAACTTGTAAACGCTGATAATGTCTGTTTGGTTCGCCGAAGTTGATAAAATCATCCCAAATGCCAACTGAATTATCTTGATTGTTATTTTCGTCAATATAATTTCTAACAATTCTATTTGTTGAAGAATTGAAATTAAAATTTAAAGCATCAGTTAATTTATGTTCAATACTGTATTCCCAGTCATAGAAATAATTACGCTGATATAATTTTGGCGTCCCTATGCTTCCTGGAGGCAAGTTGAGATTTCTCAATTTCATTTCGTTATACTGCCTGTTAAAAGTTGAGCTTGCAGAAAGTGATGTTGGTAATAAATTGATATTGAAATCTGTTAATAAATCAAAATACGGACTTTTTAATAATTCAATATTTTTAAAAGGCTCAACTTTATATGGTTCAACTTGATATTCGTAAGTTAAGCCAACATTCAGGGATTGATCTTTTGATTTTTCTATTTCAAAATCTCTATGATCAATTTGATTATAAGTTCCTGAGAAAGCAAAGTTTTCAATATCGTAAGGCATTGGCGTACTTTCTTCTTGACCAACTCTATCCTTCCTTAAGCCAATAACACTTACACTTTGGCGGCGTGTATATGTTTCCGCACGTTCTTTGATTTGGTCTCTGGTTTCACTGTCTGGTGCTGTGTCTAGAATATTATCAAGTTCTAGATCATCATAAACTGGATCATATTTAGGTGTGATTAATTCTTCACCTCGACTGTATGAAAACGGAATACGAACACCCCAATCTTGAGGAAGAAGTTGACCAACATTAATACCTGTTACAACATCATATTGTTGCATATCTTCTTGACTACGTTGGTTTGGACCATCTTCGATACCGCCAAAGCCTGACGTACTTCTTCGACCAGTTGCTGAAATGTTAGCAAAGTCAGCAAAATTGGTGTCCATATTCGCAACAGCAGCCCAGCCACCTTCATTTTTTAAACCAGATAAGCGCATTTCATTAAACCAAACTTTACCTGAAATATTTTGATTAGAACTGTTTGTTAAACCTAACATCATCACTCTGACATTACCAAAACTCGGATTTCCTTTAATACCAATTCGCATTTCGCCTGGTAAGCTACTTGGCGCCGGAGATAGTTCTTCAGTGAAATAATTCAGGTCAAGGCTACTATAATTATCATCATTAAGGACTAATGACTTTATACGTTGTAAAACGTCTAAACTCAGTTCTAAATCATTTTCGGCTGGCCAAACGCCTCTTGGCGTTAAATCACCTGGCGAGCTCACTTTTAAAGGAACTTCAATTTGATAATAATTATCTGTGAAATCGATTCCCATCCTGATGAAAGCGACCATTTCATCATCTTGTAATTGCGGGTTTGGAGCAGGATATGATTCAGCATGTAAAAACATTTCAAGCTTTTTGTACTGACGCATATCAATTTGATAATTCTTGTATACACCTCGAGAATCCTTAGTCTCTAAGTTTTTGACATTTAAAGAAATTGACTTTTCATCTTCTCTAACTGTTGTGTTGTTGTTGACTAATTCTTCACGGTAAACACCAGGAGGAGTCACATAAGATGAAGTTGTTTCTTCAGAAACAGATTCTGAGCTAAATTGTGTTGTTGTACTTGTTTCTGGATCATTACCATCAGGTCTGATAGGTTGGTTGTAGGTTAAATAATCACCTCTCACCAAGTCCAAACTACCAAATCTTAAAATTGTCTGTTCTTCAAAATCTGTCATAAACAAACGCATAAAACGGATTGATCTTAAATCAGATATGCCGCCGACTGAATATTTGGAATCAGTTTTTAATGGGACTCTAAATTGTACCCAACGGACTGGCATTTGGTTCCCATTTTCTAAAGTTACATTGGTTTCTCTAACGTCGGTAATATAATCACGATCAATGCCTGCACTTGAGCTTGTATTGTTTTGAACACTCATGTTAGGATAAATAGGAACTTCATATTCGAAATAGCTATCTATCGTGTTCATCGTGTTGTCTCTGTTAACATCTTCTACATCAGGGAAAGATGAATTTCCTCTGTTGTTTTCAGAAACATCAACAGGATTGTTGCCTTCCAAGCCGTTATATTTCGCATAGCGATCGAGGATGCCACCTTCAGAATTAAGGTAGTAGATATAATCATCATTTGAAGGATCTTCAAAACCTGCAAAAGCGGGGAATTTTTCAGCTTCTTGGGCGTTATTCAGTCCATCTAAACCAACATCTTGATTGGCTCTTTGTTGTCCTTCAGTGTCAAAGGCGTAAACCAAAGATTGATTACTTGGAACTTTACCAAAGTTGGTTGTTAAGGTGTTTGATAAGCCACCGTCTTCTGGTAAGCCATTTTCAAATTGCTTGCGACCATCTTTTAAAATATCTTCAGAAATACTACCAAAGTTAAGAACAACTTTACCGCCATTATTTGTGACATTATCATCATAAATAAACGGATCCATTACCCAAAACTCAACAAATTCAACATTAGCGCGTTCAAAATCTGTTGTTTGTAAACCCCGCATAATTCCACCGAAATTCTGCTTGGCATTCGGCAATTGGTTATCGTTAGCAGCAGCTGGATTGTAATTATACATCCCGCGCTCATTTGGATCGTAAGATAAATCCAAAGAGTAAATTGTTTGAATTTGACCAGGCACTAAATCTGTGTTTGGGAATAGTTCATTGATCAAAATTCGTCTTGAGTAATATTGTGATAAATCTTGATCCGTTAGTCCGCTTGGTCTTTGAGAGCTGTAGAAAATCGGATCAATAGTGTACCAATTTAATTTTGCTCTGTAATTGTTGATGCTAATATCATCATTGACATCGTAAGTGCCGTTAACATCATTTGGACCTCTAAATCCAACAGGAATACTTGATAAACTCCATGAATCTGGATTAAGTACTGAAATTGAAGTTTGAGATCCTTCGAAATCGTCGATATATGAAGTTGCTTCTCCTCCAAATTCACTTGCTTTTGGTGAGCCAGGTTTGAGGTAAGCAAATTCTCCTCTAAAAGAAAATCTAGACTCAACATCTGTATCAATGTTAGGAAGCTTATTAACAAGCCTAGTAAAGAAAGGAACTTCAGTGTCGTATTTTAAATTAAATCCGTAGATGGAGTTGTTTATCGCTTCTGAATTATAATCTGATTTTTGAGTGATTGGTTTTTCACTTAAATTTAAAAATGTTGCGCCAAATTGTAAATCATCACTAAATCTGTGTTGAACGTCAATTCCTGTAAATCTTTTTGTTTGTCTTCCAAAGACAGCATTGTTTTCAGTTGAAATATTAATAGGTGTGTTGGAAGCGAGTAAGGCTTCATCAAGAATATTCACACGGCTCAACTCGTAATCAACAGTATAATCAACACCTTCTTGTAATTCTCTTCCGCCCGCAGTCACTTTAACAGAACCTCGCGGAACGTTAAATGAACCGATCGGGATGCCGTTAGCACCTGAGGATTTATAACGTCCTTTTAATTGGAATTTATTTTTATCAGTGCCTTCTTGTTTTGCTTGTGTTTTAGTTGTTTTATATAAACTTCTAAAAACATATTTCTTTTGGTTGTCGTTATAAGTCACAGGATCGCTATAATCTTCACTTCCTGTGTTTGGTGAATTGTCTAACTTTTCAAAAAGATATTCACCAAAAGGTTCAACTTGTGTAAATTTAATTAAGCCTTTATCTGGATCAATCGTAATTCCTGGTACGAAATCAAAAAAACCATCACCTCCACTAATTGGGTCATTGTTAGCATTTAATCGATCTAACTGAAAGACCTTTAATAAATTTTCATCTTCAACATCAGATGGCAAAGGAACAGATGAGTTTGGCGCAGCTTCAATAAAGTTAACCGGTTCAGGATCTTTGTATAAAATATTAAACCTAAAGCCATCTTCTTCTAATTGATTTGTCCCTAAATAATAAAAGTTTTTCATCATCAAATCCCAAACAGGTTCGTTCACATTTGTAATTGGACTTTTAAGAAGCTTAACAACTAAATTTTGATTTTGAGCGATTTGTTCACCAGGAACATTAGGATTTTCAGTGGTTTCAGTTGCATCTGGTCCGCCATTTGCAAACTCACCAACTTGAAAAACTTTACCATCTGTTGTTTTATATTCAAAAGCGATACCTAAAATCTCGTCGTTTGATAAACGTTGGTTTAAAGAAATATAACCGAGTTGAGGGTAAAGCGTGTATTCATTTTGTCTTAATTCTCTTGCGTTTTCTAAAACAGCATAGTCACGACCTTCGGAAACAGCAGAATTAGCAGCACCAAAACCTTGGTTGACAGTTGAAATATCTCGAATGGCATCCGTTAAAATAGAGTTTCCAGAACTAATGCCAAAAGGGTTAAAATCGTTATTTGTGTTATGCGGTCTTGCGTTTGGATTATTGATGAAGTTAGGAACAGGGGGAGCGGTTTGATTTCCTTGGTTATCGATAAATAAACCTAATTTTTCAGGGTCTGATTCTCCAACATCTTGCAAAGCGACAATGCTTCTGGCATTCGAATAATCATTTGAATTGTTTGATCTATTTGTCACCCAAACCTGAACTCTTGTGATTTGAAATTTACTGTTGACAAATGGATAATTTTTCAAAGCATCATCATATTGATCACGGAAGTATTGTGATAAGAAGAAGTGTCTATTCTCATCATAATCTAAAATGAATTTATCAAAATCTCTAACCGTTGCACCGCCTTCGACTTGAACGCTTTGACGCTCCGAGTTAAGCTCAGAGAAAACACCAGTAATTGTTGTTTTACCAAACTGAAGTTCTGTTTTTACACCAAACAAACTTTGAGCACCTTCAATCAAAGAACTATTAATTGGCATATTAACGTTACCAACTTCAATTTTACGAACGATATCATCTTCTGTTGGAGTGTATTCAAGTTTGATTTGGTTTTGAAAATCAAAAGTTGATTCTGTGTCGTATTCCGCGTTTACAGTCAATCGTTCACCAACAAAGGCTTGAAGCCCAACGCTGATGCGTTGATCAAAATCAAAAGTGACATTGCTTTGATTTCTAGGCGATATAGAAGGGTTGTCTTGTTTTGAATAAAGAATTCCTAAATCAATTGCGACAGAACCTCTTGGGATTACCTCAATTCTGTTACCTCCAAAGACACTTTGAAAGAAAGAATTATTGACATAAAAAATCGGAATTAAATTCTTCTGATTTTCTTCATTTCTACCGCTAGCGGCATCAGACTTTTGTTTGAAGTAAGCTTTGAGCTGCTGCTCCATGATTAAATCATGGTATTCTTCACGCGTTAAAACCAGCGGATATTTAATACTGACTTCGCCTATTTTTTCGGTGTAAATATATTTGTCTAAAATTGGATCGTATTTGTATTTTTTTGCAATACTTGATGGATCATCCATAAAGATCTGTCCAAAACTATAACCTGTTTTGGTGCTGTCTTGTTCCGTTTGACCAAAAGTTTCTGTTGTACCAAAGAGTAAACATGTAAATACGATGCAGAAAGCTGAAAATTTATGACTTAGCAGTGACTCCAAATGAACTATAGTTTTTTCAAGGCGGTTTTAATAATATTCTCTAAAGTAACAGAAGGCTCATCAGCAATAATTTTGCTGACAATCTTTTCAGATTTCTTTCTATTATATCCAAGAGTTTCTAAAGCAGATAACGCTTCTTTCTTATGTGTATTGTTTGAATTTGGGATTTTTTTAACATCGTCAGACAAGTCCATTTTATCTTTGAGATCAATGATCACACGCTGAGCTGTTTTTTTACCAATTCCTTTAACGCTTTGTATTGTATCTGCGTCTTCGCTCGTGATGGCGTCAATCACTTGAGAAGGTGATAGGGATGATAGCATCACCCGAGCTGTGCTTGTTCCTATACCTGAAACACTAATAAGTTTTCGAAAAACTTCACGTTCTTCTTTATCTATGAAGCCATATAAAGTATGCGCATCTTCTTTAACATGAAGATGCGTATATACTTTAATATGTTCTTCGCTTTTTATTTGAGAAAAAGTATGTAGCGAAACATTGATTTCATACCCAATTCCTTGGCAATCAATAACAATGTTTGTCGGATTTTTCTCTATTAATTTTCCTACAATTTGGGTAATCATTTTAAGATGATTTTAAGAAGCCCAAATGTAATAAAATAAATCTATCTTAAATTTATTCGTTCGTTTTCTTTTTCTCTTTAAGTTGGGCGTCAACAACACCTACAGCCGACATATTAACCATTTCATCAACACTTGCTCCGAGTTGGAAAATATGAGCTGGTTTTTTCAGTCCCATCAAAATTGGACCAATTGAGTCTGTATTGTTGAGTTCCTTAATTAACTTATACGTACCATTTGCAGCATCCAAATTAGGATAAATCAAAGTGTTGACTTTCATGTTTTTAAGTTTAGAGAAAGGAAATTTTTCGTTTCTCATCTTTCTGTTAAGAGCAAAGTCAACTTGTAATTCGCCATCTACAATAATCTCAGGATTATTTTTATGCAAAATCGAAATGGCTTCTTTTACTTTACTTGCATTTGGATCTGTTGATGAGCCAAAGTTTGAATAAGATGCCATAGCGATAATCGGTTCAATACCAAACATCTTAACAGCCATTGAAGTCATGATTGAAATATTGGCAAGTTCTTCAGCAGTTGGGTCGATATTGATAGATGTATCACTGATAAAGATTGGGCCTTTTGCTGTGTTTAAAACATTGGTTGCTGCAACTTTTTTGACACCTTTTTCTTTTCCGATAATTTGTAATATAGGTTTTAAAACAGAAGGATAAGCTCTTGAATAACCAGAAAGCATTACATCAGCGTCACCTTTTTCAAGCATAACGGTTGCAAAATAATTTCTTTCTCTTAAAAGTTTTGTTGCATCGTAATAAGTGATGCCTTTTCTAGCTTTTTTGTTCCATAAAAACTCAGCGTATTCATCTCTTGTTTTTTTCTGACTGTCATCTTTAGGGTCGATAATTTCAATGTTGTCAGCTTCAAAATCAATCTCTTTCATCAGTTCGATAATGACATCCTTACGACCTAATAAAATTGGGATGCCAATGCCTTCATCATGAACAATTTGGGCAGCTTTTAAAACATCAAGGTGGTCAGCTTCAGCGTAAACAATGCGTTTAGGATTCCTTTTTGCCGTTGTCATTAACAAACGGGTAATTTTATCTTCGCTTCCCATACGATCGTTTAACTCATCTTCATAAGCTTGCCAATCAGTAATAGGGATTTTTGCAACACCAGATTCAATTGCAGCTTTTGCAACTGCTGGTGGGATTTTAGCGATTAATCTTGGGTCAAATGGCTTCGGAATAATATAATCTCTTCCGAAATTTAAACGTGTTTCAGAGTAAGCAATATTGACTTGTTCTGGCACAGGTTCTTTAGCTAAATCTGCCAAAGCACGAACAGCAGCCATTTTCATTTCCTCATTAATTTTACTTGCTCTCACATCTAAGGCACCTCTGAACAAGAAAGGAAATCCAAGAACGTTATTAACTTGGTTTGGAAAGTCTGTTCGGCCTGTAGCCATAATCAAATCTTTTCTTGTTTTTATAGCAAGATCATAATCGATTTCTGGATTAGGGTTTGCCATTGCAAAAACAATAGGATTGTCCGACATGCTTAAAAGCATTTCTGGCGAGACAATATCAGCAATGGAGAGACCAACAAATACGTCGGCATCCTTCATCGCATCTTCAATGGTATGAATGTTTCTGCCAGTTGCGAAATATTCCTTTTCAGGTGTTAAATGATCTCTGTCTTTTCTAATGACTCCTTTGCTGTCAAGCATGACAATGTTTTCAGACTTTGCACCAAAGGATTTGTATAGCTTTGTACAAGAGACCGCTGCTGCACCAGCTCCGCTCACAACGATTCTAACATCTTCCATTTTTTTGCCTGCAATTTCAACAGCATTAATCAGTGCAGCAGCTGAGATAATTGCAGTTCCATGTTGGTCGTCATGCATCACAGGAATGTCCAACTCATCTTTTAATCTTTTCTCGATTTCAAAAGCTTCAGGTGCTTTGATATCTTCTAGATTAATACCTCCAAAAGTATTAGCAATGTTCTTGACTGTTTCAATAAAAGTTTCAGGATCTTTTGCATCAACTTCAATGTCAAAGACATCAATATCTGCAAAAATTTTAAACAAAAGTCCTTTGCCTTCCATCACAGGTTTTGAAGCTTCAGGACCGATGTCACCGAGACCTAAAACAGCAGTACCGTTTGAGATTACTGCCACAAGGTTACTTTTGTTTGTATATTTATAGGCGTTGTTTTTGTCTTTTTCTATTTCTTTACAAGGCTCTGCAACTCCTGGAGAATAAGCGAGACCAAGGTCGCGCTGTGTAGCATATTTTTTAGTAGGTATAACTTCAATCTTGCCAGGTTTAGGTTTTGCGTGATAAACTAATGCTTCACGTCTTTTGCTTTCTTTGCTCATAATTTAGAATAATTAACTGAAAATTTCAGTTTTTTCGACTTACAAAAATACAATATAATTCTTTCTAATGTAATTGGAATTAGTGAGATGTTCAGTCTTTTAAGATATAATTAATATTACGTTTAAGACCTTCATATTTTGTTCTTTTAACAGCAGATTTTCTGAAAATCTCATTGAAGACGTCTTTGGTAATTTCTGTCCAATCCTCTTTGTCATAAGTTAAAAGATCAGGATGAGGATTGAAGAGAGGTTCATTGTGTGGTTTGCTAAAACGATTCCAAGGGCAAACGTCTTGACAGATGTCACAACCAAACATCCAATCTTCAAATTTGTTTTTAAAGTCTGACGGGATTTCTTCTTTTAACTCAATCGTTAAGTATGATATGCATTTACTTCCGTCAACTTGATATGGTGTGATTGCTTGTGTTGGGCATGCATCAATACATTTTGTGCATGAGCCGCAATGGTCAGTGACTGGCGTATCGTAAGCGAGAGGTAAATCGATAACTAACTCTGATATAAAGTAGAACGAACCTCTTTGTTTAGTGAGTAGATTTGAGTGTTTTCCAATCCAACCCAATCCGCTTTTGGCTGCCCAAGCTTTTTCAAGAACAGGAGCAGAATCAACAAACACACGTCCGTTAATTTCTCCTATTTCTTCGTTTAATTCTTCCATCATCAATCTCAGTTTCTTTTTGATGACATGATGGTAATCTTGTCCGTAAGCATATTTGCTCACTTTAAATGTGTTTTCTTTTTGTTTTTCTTCAGGGAAATAATTGCAGAGAAGGGAGACGACACTTTTTGCACCCTCAACGAGTTTGGAAGGATCAAGACGTTTATCGAAATGATTTTCCATATACTGCATTTTGCCATTGGCATTTTCGTTTAACCAATTTTCTAATCGAGGCGCTTCTTGTTCTAAAAATTCTGCTTTACTGATACCACATGAGATAAAACCATATTTTTCGGCTTTCTCTTTAATGAGTTGGCTATGTTTTTCAGTATTTGAATTCATCCAGAAAATTTAAAATAAACCACTTTGTTGTGTCGGCTTGTTTTTATTTAAGTGTTTATAAGCTAATTCAGTCACTTCTCTACCGCGTGGCGTTCGGTTGATGAATCCTTTTTGTATCAAAAAGGGTTCGTAAACTTCTTCAATAGTTTCTGCATTTTCACCAACAGCTGTTGAGACTGTTCCTAAACCAACAGGGCCACCTTTAAATTTATCAATAATGGTATTTAATATTTTATTGTCCATGTCATCTAGACCATGCGCATCAACGTTGAGCGCCTTCAGACTATATTTTGATATTTCTAAATCAATATTTCCGTTTCCTTTTATCTGAGCAAAATCTCTGACTCTTCTTAATAAAGAGTTCGCAATACGAGGTGTGCCGCGGCTTCTACCTGCAATTTCGATGGCCGCTTGCTGAGAGATTTTAACATCAAGGATGCGTGCACTTCTAATTACAATATCGCTTAATAATTCTGTGCTATAATATTCTAGACGGTTTGAAATTCCAAAACGCGCACGCATTGGAGAGGTGAGGAGTCCAGAACGTGTTGTTGCGCCAATGAGTGTAAAAGGGTTCAGATTAATTTCTACACTTCTTGCATTAGGACCTGACTCAATCATGATATCGATTTTGTAATCTTCCATGGCAGAGTAGAGGTATTCCTCGACAACCGAACTTAAACGGTGTATTTCATCAATGAATAAAACATCTCTTTCTTCTAGATTTGTTAATAAACCTGCTAAATCTCCAGGTTTGTCGATGACTGGTCCAGATGTGATTTTGATATTGGCATCCAACTCTTTGGCGAGAATATGAGCTAAAGTTGTTTTTCCAAGGCCAGGAGGTCCATGAAACAAAGTATGATCAAGCGCTTCGCCTCTCAAGTTTGCAGCTTTGACAAAGACTTGTAAATTTTCTAAAACATGAGATTGCCCAGCAAAGTCATCAAAACTTAAGGGTCTTAAAGCTCTTTCGTATTCAAACTCTTCTGAGTTAAAGTGATCGGCTTCTGGATTAAGGTTTTCATTCATAAAAACAAAGATAGCGAAAAAGAGTTTCGTGTAAAAGCATTCATAAAAAAGCGGGATAACCTAAAAGGAAATCCCGCTGAAATATATTAGTTGAGAAGATTTAGCTTAATGCATTGTTTCTTCTTCATTATCACGAATAGGTACGTTTTGAGGAACGAAATCTTGTCCAGCAATGACGTAGTCTTTTTCATCTTTATCCATTTTGGAGTAATCGTAAGGCCATCTGTAAACCACTGGCAATTCTCCTGGCCAGTTACCATGAAGGTGCTCTACTGGAGTTGTCCACTCAAGTGTTGTTGCATTCCAAGGGTTTTGAGTTGCTTTTTTACCGTAAAAAATTGAGTAAAAGAAGTTCCAAAGGAAAACAACTTGTACTGCTGCAGCGATAATTGCAAAGATCGTAATTAAGACGTTTACATCAGCTAAATCGTCAAAATATGGAAAAGCTGTGTTAGAGTAATAACGACGTGGAAGACCTGCTAAACCAACAAAGTGCATAGGGAAGAATACTCCATAAGCGCCAATGGCTGTGATCCAAAAGTGAACATAACCTAAGTTTTTGTTCATCATACGACCAAACATCTTTGGGAACCAATGATAAACACCAGCAAGTAAGCCATAAATAGCTGAAATACCCATCACCAAGTGGAAGTGAGCAACCACGAAATACGTATCATGAACGTTAATATCTAAAGTACTATCACCTAGGATAATTCCTGTTAAACCTCCAGTAATAAAAGTAGAAACAAAGCCAATTGAGAATAACATGGCTGGGTTCATCTGCAGATTTCCCTTCCATAAAGTTGTAATCCAGTTAAAAGCTTTAACTGCTGAAGGAATAGCAATTAATAATGTTGTAAATGTAAATACAGAACCTAAAAATGGATTCATTCCTGAAACGAACATATGGTGTCCCCAAACAATTGTTGATAAGAAAGCAATTGCTAAGATTGAAGCGATCATAGCTCTATAACCAAAAATTGGTTTTCTGGCATTTGTCGCCATGATTTCAGAGACAAGTCCCATGGCTGGTAGAATCACGATGTAAACTTCAGGGTGACCTAAGAACCAAAATAAGTGTTCAAACAAAACTGGTGAACCTCCTTGGTGAGCTAAAACTTCACCTTGGATATAAATATCACTTAAGAAGAATGAAGTTCCAAAACTTCTATCCATAATCAACAATAAAGCTGCTGATAAAAGAACAGGGAAAGAAACTAAACCAATGATAGCAGTGACAAAAAGAGCCCAGACTGTCAATGGTAAGCGTGTCATAGACATTCCTTTAGTTCTTAAGTTTAAAACAGTAACAATGTAGTTAAGACCTGCAATAATTTGTGAAGCGATAAAGAACGCCATTGAAATTAACCACAACGTCATACCCATTCCTGAACCACCAATAGCCTGTGGTAAAGCACTCAACGGTGGATAAATTGTCCATCCTGCGGATGCTGGACCAGCTTCAACGAATAGTGAGCTCAACATGATTGCACAAGAGATAAAAAACAACCAGTATGATACCATGTTAAGGAATCCTGATGCCATATCTCGTGCACCGATTTGCAACGGTATCAAGAGGTTACTGAAAGTACCGCTCAAACCAGCTGTTAGTACGAAGAAAACCATGATTGTACCATGAATTGTTACCAATGCGAGATACATACTTGGGTCCATTACTCCATCTTTAGAAAACTTACCTAATAAGGCATCAAAAATCCAAAAAGATTCTCCTGGCCATGCTAGTTGAATTCTAAAAAGTACTGACATCATGATCCCGATGATCCCCATAATCAGACCTGTAATAAGGTACTGTTTAGAGATCATTTTATGATCATAACTAAAAATATATTTTTCAATAAACGTTTGTTTGTGCTCATGATGTTCTTCATGCGCACCGCCATTTTCATTATGTTGTAAAACTACTGACATATTTTAGGATTATTTTTTAGCAGTTAATTCTTGAAATGTTTGTTGTTCACTCATCCATGCATCAAAGTCTTCTTCTTCTTCAACAACGATTTTCATCTGCATGTTATAGTGTGATGCTCCACAAATTTTATTACATAGTAGAAAGTAATCAAATTCGTATTCTTCAAGAGCCATGTCGCCTTGAGCTTCTAACTCAATACTATTCTCCTCTCTAATTTCATTTATTGTTTGAACTTTGTCAACCATATAATCAGTTTGACGCATTTCTTCAGTTGTTAATGTTGGTGTAAAACCAAACTGAGTGATCATACCTGGAACAACGTTCATTTGAGCTCTAAAATGAGGGAAGTAAGCTGAGTGAAGAACATCTTGAGATCTAAATTTGAAGATGACAGGTCTTCCTTTAGGAAGGTGTAGTTCATTAACTATAACATCATCCTCAGTATAAGGATCACTTTCGTCAAGGCCAAGTTGATTAACACCTTCAATAAATCGGACGTTAGCTTTTCCTAAAGTTTTATCATCACCTGCATATCTCGCTCTCCAGTCGAACTGGTAAGCATAGATTTCAACAACAAGCGTATCATCTGTTTCCTCTAAATTCATGATATCGTTCCAGCTGAATAATCCATAAATAATTAATCCTGCTAACGCAATAACTGGAATAATTGTCCAGATGAATTCTAACTTATCATTATCTGCATAGAATAATGCTTTTCTACCTTTTTTACCGTGATATTTATAAGCAAACCAATGAAGTAGGAACTGCGTAATCATTTGTACGAAAATCAGTAATCCCATTGATATAAGCATCAATTGGTCGAATGTGTGACCGTGTTCAGATGCTGAATCAGGTAATAATAATTTACCATATTCCCAGAATGAATAAAACATCAATCCGTAAAGGAAAACAGTAAAGGCGAGCATTAATTGAGCTTGGTTCTTATTGTCTTTGTTATCTGCTATTTCAGTATCATTACTGTCTGAGGGTTTTGACAATTTGACAATTTTGGATAATTGCCAAAAGGTAATCCCTAAGAGTGCGATAACTATGATTATAAGTAATGTCGTCATTTGTTATTAATTTAATTCTTTGTTTTTTTAGTAATGGTAATTTTTACTTTCTTTAAGGAATGGATTGTTTTTAGGCAATAAATTGACTTTTCCAAGCGCATTAAAGACCACAAATATAAACAATCCTGCGATTAATAAAACAGAACTTATTTCTGGAATACCAATCGACCATGATTCACCAACTGTTCCTGGCGCAATCATCACATAAAAGTTAAGATAATGGCCAACTAAAATTGTTATACCACTAAAGACGATGATCCAGTTGATTCGTTTGAAATCAGAGTTCATCAATATCAACAATGGGAATAAGAAGTTGATAGCAACCATACCAAAGAATGGTATTTTATAATCTTGAATTCTTGCTGCGTAATAAACAATCTCTTCAGGAATATTTGAATACCAAATCAATAGAAATTGAGAGAACCATAAGTAAGTCCAGAAAATAGACATACCAAACATGAATTTAGCTAGATCATGAATATGACTGTCATTAACAAACTCCATGTAGCCTAATTTCTTTAGGTAAATTGTAATTAAAGCAATAGCTGTAATACCTGCAACAAACATACTTGCAAATACATACCATCCGAATAAAGTACTGAACCAGTGTGTGTCAATACTCATAATCCAATCCCAAGACATCATAGATTCAGTCACAATGAAGAAAATCAAGAATATCGCTGATAGCTTGAAGTTCTTCTTGTGTAATCTAATATCAGGATTGTTGTCTAATTTTCTTGAGTTGTTGATAATCACTCTAGAAAGTAAAATCCATCCACCGATATAAATCAAAGCTCTGATAAAAAAGAAAGGAATATTTAAATAGCCAGTTTTAGCCGATATAATTGAATCATTCGCAACAATCTCAGGATCCATCCATATAAAAAGATGATTCATGTTTAACGCTGAGAATATAAAAATAACAATTAGTATTACAGCACCAGGGAGCATGTAATGAGAAACCCCTTCCATAACTCGGAATAGAACTGGTGACCAACCTGCTTGTGAAGCGTGCTGAATTGCATAAAATGCAAATGCACCCAAGGCAAGTAGGAAGAAAAACAAGCTTGACGTATAAATTGCTGTCCAAGGTTTGTTTTTCAGTTGTGTTAATACGTGCTCTGCGTGAGAATCGTGATCATCAACATGATCTGCATTTGCTGCATTAGCAGTATTTGCTTCATCGCCATGATGATCATTAGCTAGCATTTCCTTAACTTCTTCTACTGAAGAAGGAGTATCCACAAAGCTATAAATTAAACCAACTGCACCTACAATCATTAAAATTATAGCAGTGAGTTGTACGTTTTTTGACATCTTATACATAACTATCTATCTTGATGTTTCTAAATTATTGTTCGTTTTCAAATGGAGGTTGCTCTACACCGTCTAAATCGCCTTTAAGCTTCATAACATACATGTTAACTTGCCACATTTCTTTCTGGCTTAGTTGTGATGCGTAAGAACCCATAGTGTTAAGACCATATTTGGTGACATGGTAAACACTTCCTTCTGTTATAGCTCGACCTTGATCATCAAAAGCAGGAACACCTAATATTTTTTCATTTTTGACTAGGATGCCTTTTCCATCACCTGCACCATGACATACAGCACAGTAAATATTGAAAAGCTCTGTACCTTTTTGCATATTATCTTCAGTATACGCAATCGGGTTTCTAAGTTCAGCTTTTGCTGCATCGTAACCATCTAAATTATCCTCGTATTCATAAGGCATCCAACCTCTAGAGATTGATCCTTCTACAGGTAGCTTTGCTTCTTGTCCCTCATAGAAAATTTCATATTCTCCATAAGTTTCATAAGCATCTGAATACATCATGTTCGGGAAATACTGCGCGCCTTTTCCATCTTCATCAGCACATGAAAAAATAGTAAAAGCAAACATTGCTAGTAATATGAAGTTAAACTTATTCATCTCTAGTTATCTTTTAATTTTATTTCTGTAGCTCCCGAATTATAAACTAAATCAGTAAGCTCTTTATGATTCTTTTCGTTAACTGAAATTTCCATTAGAAATCGGTCATCAGTTGTTCTTAAGTCTGGATTTTCAGCTTTTTTAAACGGCCATAATTTACTTCTCATATAAAAAGTAATAACCATTAAGTGAGCAGCAAAAAACACTGTCAATTCGAACATAATTGGAACAAATGATGGCATATTTTCAATAAAACTGAAACTTGGTTTACCACCAATGTTTTGAGGCCAATCTTCAATCATGATAAAATTCATCATAGCCGTTGCCACAACAAGTCCAACAATACCATATAAGAAGGCTGTGATGGCTAACCTTGTTTCTTTTAAACCCATTGCTTTATCTAATCCATGAACAGGGAATGGGGTGTAGACTTCTTCAATATGATATTTATTAGCGCGGACAGATTTAACTGCTTCCATCAAAATATCATCGTCTGTATAAATTGCTTGTAATACTTTTGACGCCATTTTCTATTTATTAAATTCGTTAGTAAAGTCTGGCTTAGCCTCTTGCTTATAAGGATCATGCAATGGAGCATCGTCACCTTTTTCAGCTCTAATCCTTTTGTATTTCTCACCTGAAGATTTCAGGATTGATTTTAATTCTGCTTGTGCAATCACAGGGAAAGTACGTGCATATAATAAGAATAAAACAAAGAAGAAACCAATTGTTCCAACAAATATTCCGATATCAACGTAAGTTGGAGAGAACATTGTCCATGCAGATGGCATATAATCTCTATGTAATGATGTTGCGATAATTACAAATCTTTCAAACCACATCCCGATATTAACAATAATTGAAATAAAGAATGAGAACATGATGCTTCTTCTGAGCTTAGGGAACCACATGAATTGTGGAGAGATAACATTACAAGTCATCATCGCCCAATATGCCCACCAGTACGGACCTGTTGCTCTGTTTAAGAAAGCAAATTGCTCGTATTCAACACCTGAATACCAAGCCATAAACAACTCTGTAATATAAGCTACACCAACGATAGAACCCGTAATCATAATAACGATATTCATCAATTCTATATGCTGATGCGTGATATATGCTTCTAAATTTGACACCTTTCTCATTGTAATAAGTAAAGTATTTACCATTGCGAATCCAGAGAAAATAGCTCCTGCAACGAAGTAAGGAGGGAAGATTGTCGTATGCCAACCTGGTATAACAGATGTTGCGAAGTCAAAAGATACAATTGTATGTACAGAAAGTACTAATGGTGTTGCTAAACCTGCTAAGACTAAGTTTACTTCTTCAAAACGTTGCCAATCTTTAGCTCTTCCTGACCAACCAAATGAAAGGATTCCGTAAATTCTTTTCTGGAATGGCTTTACTGCTCTATCACGAATCATCGCAAAGTCAGGTAATAAACCTGTCCACCAGAAAACAAGTGATACCGATAAATAGGTTGAAATTGCAAATACATCCCAAAGTAATGGTGAGTTAAAGTTTACCCATAATGAACCAAATTGGTTTGGTATAGGAAGTACCCAATATGCCAACCATGGTCGACCCATGTGTATAATAGGGAATAAACCAGCTTGCACAACAGCAAAAATCGTCATTGCTTCTGCTGATCTGTTAATGGACATTCTCCACTTTTGTCTGAATAATAAAAGTACTGCTGAGATGAGGGTTCCTGCGTGACCAATACCAACCCACCAAACGAAGTTAGTAATATCCCAAGCCCAACCAATTGTTTTGTTTAATCCCCAAGTTCCAATACCTGTAGATACGGTGTAAATAATACATCCAAGTCCCCATAAAAAGGCAATTAGAGATATTGAAAATACTATCCACCAAGATTTGTTAGCCTTACCCTCAACTGGTCTCACAACATCAAGTGTGACATCATGGTATGATTTATCTCCAGTAATTAAGGGTTTTCTTATAGGCGCTTCGTAATGAGACATAATACGCTATTGATTTATTTCTTATTTATTAAGCTTCTGTTGTGTTTCTAACTTTAGTTTGATACATCACATTTGGTTTTGTACCTAAGTACTCAAGTAAGTGATACATTCTATCGTCATCTCTTTTTTCGACAACTTTACTTTCCTTATCATTCACATCACCAAACACCATTGCACCTTTGTCACAAGCTGCAGAACAAGCTGTTTGGAATTCACCATCCTCTATTTCTCTACCATCTCGTTTTGCATCCAAAATAGTTTTCTGAGTCATTTGAATACATAGAGAACATTTCTCCATGACACCTCTTGATCTTACTGTGACATCTGGGTTTAAAACCATACGTCCTAAATCGTTGTTCATATGGTAGTCAAACTCATCGTTTTGACTATACTGGAACCAGTTAAACCTTCTGACTTTGTAAGGACAGTTGTTTGCACAATATCTTGTACCAACACATCTATTGTAAGTCATATGGTTTTGACCTTGACGGCTATGAGCTGTCGCAGCTACTGGGCAAACTGTTTCACAAGGCGCGTGATTACAGTGTTGACACATCACTGGCTGGAAAATTACTTGAACATCAGTTTCTGATGGCTCTTCTAATTCAGCAAATTTGCTCAAAGATTCACTTAAACCAGAAATATTGTCTTTCTTTTCATAATCTCCTTGTAAAGAATCTTCTGAAGAATAATATCGGTCAATTCTTAACCAGTGCATATCTCTACTCTTACGGACTTCATGTTTTCCAACTACAGGAACGTTATTTTCACTATGACATGCAATCACACAAGCTCCACAACCTGTACACGAGTTGAGGTCGATAGAAAGATTAAAATGATGACCGATTTCACGATCAAATTCTTGCCATAAGTCAACATCTGGTGATGTTACTTTTGTTGGTTTATGATTTAATGAAACTTCTGGTACTTTATTCCATGCGTCTTTATCACTTGTGTTGAAAATTTCAAGTGTTGTTTCTTTAACGATATCACGACGACCCATCATTGTGTGGTGTAACTGAACACATGCAAATTCATGAACTCCAGTTCCTTTTGAAAGCGATACATTTTGATGTGTATCAAAATCTTTATATAATTTAAAGGCGTTGTGACCAACTTGCATTTCTTCTTGAATAGATTCTGTTTTACCATAACCTAAAGCCAAGCCTATTGAACCTGGAGCTTGTCCTGGTTGAATAAATGCTGGGATATTTTCAAGAGTCATCTCACCTAAAGTCAGGTTTACATAATCACCATTTAATGCACCATCAGCTACATTGTAATTCTGAAGACCTAAGCTTTCAGCATCGCTTTTCGCGATAGTGATATAGTTATCCCAAGATGTTCTTGTAATTGGATCTGGCATTTCTTGCAACCATGGGTTGTTAGATTGTTGACCATCTCCGATTGATGTTTTTGTATATAATGTTAATTCAAGATTGTCGCCTGAATTAGACATTAATTGTCTTGCTGCTGAATTCGCATTGAATGCAGAAGACATTGTTTCTCCTTCAGTTTCTCCTGTATTAACTTCACCTTCATATGTGAAAGCACCATCATGTAGACTTTGATTCCAAGATAATCCACCAAAACTTTGATTAAATGTTTCTTTTATAAAACCATAGTAATCTGTTGAATCACTAACAATGTTTAAAAGACATTCTTCAAATTGACGTGTGTCAAAAAGAGGTTGAATTGTTGGTTGAACTAAGCTGAATGTATTTTTAGTTAACTGAACATCTCCCCAAGATTCTAGGTAGTGAGGTGTTGAAGCAACATATTTTGCTTGCGTTGCAGTTTCATCTAACTTCATGCTGAATGCAACTGTTGCATCAACATTTTGCATTGCTTCTGTAAATTCTTCAGCATTTGGTAAACTGTAAACTGGGTTTACACCAGCTGTCATTAAGACACCAACTTGACCTGACTGCATTTCTTCAATTAATCTATCAACTTTGGAATTCTCACCTTGGCGAATCATTCTTGCGTTGTTAGTATCGATGATTGTGCTTGATAAAGCTGCATTGATTTCAAGAGCCATGCGTTGCGCGCCCTCATCTTGAATGCCAGTGACGAAAACTGATTTTGAACCGCCTTTCTTCAGCGATTTTACAGCTGAATCAACAGCTTTTTGTGTTTTTGCATCTAATTCAGTAGAACCAGCATTTGAAACAATCTGGTTATAAATTTCAACTAAAACTTGCTTCTGAACAGAAGGCTTAGCAGCAATACGTTTATCAGCGTTTCCACCAGATAATGTCATATTTGCTTCAAATTGGATGTGACGTGACATCTTACCATTCTTAGGCTCACGACCTTTTGAATAGCTTGCATCAAATCCGCCACCTTGCCAATCTCCTAAGAAATCAGCACCAACACTTACGATTGTTTCAGCTTTTCCGAAATCATAATTTGGAAGTGCTTTATAACCATATTTCCCTTGAAAAGCTTTTAATGCAGCTTCTTCAGAAACAGAATCATATACAATATGTTCAGTGTTAGGATATTTTTCTTTAAATTGTTTGATCAATCGATCTGTTGAAGGACTTGCAAAAGTCTGCGTCAATAGAACAATTTTCTTAGTTGATGCCAAATTAAGTTCAATACCTACTTTTTCATCAAACTCAGACCAAGTTGCATCTCTACCTTCAATCTGAGGGTTTTGAAGACGCTTAATATCATATAAATCTAAAACAGAAGCATGAACTCTTGCTTTACCTGCTGTGAAATCTTTTGCACTTGTATTATTGTTAATTTTAATCGGTCTCCCTTCTCTTGTTTTTACAAGCACACTCGCAAAATCAAATCCGTTTGCAATTGTTGTTGCATAGTAATCTGCAACCCCAGGAACTAACCTGTCTGGTTGAACAACGTAGGGGATAGACTTGACAACTGGCCCTTCACAAGCTGCAAGTGAAGCAGCGGCAGTACTAAAGCCAACATATTTTAAGAAATCTCGACGTGTAGTTTTAGAACTCTCTAATTTTTCTTTATTACCTAAGAATTCATCGGTAGGAATATGCTCTACAAACTCGTTGTTTTCAAGTGACTGCACTTCAGGATTGTTTTCATCCAGCTGAGCCTCACTTTTCCAATATTTTTTTTCTGATGACATATCTCGATTCAAATTTTCTTCATTATTATTAATAGTGACACTTACCACATTCGATTCCGCCCATTTGAGCTGCAGTAACTTTTTCTACACCATATTTTTTAGCAAGTTCTTCGTGTATTTTCTCGTAATAAGCATTGCCTTCCATTTTTACATTTGTCTCTCTATGACAATTGATACACCAACCCATTGTTAGTGGAGCGTCTTGATACATAATCTCCATTTCTTCAACTGGACCGTGACATGTCTGACATTCAATTTGTCCAACACTGACGTGCTGAGAATGGTTAAAGTAGGCAAAGTCAGGTAGGTTGTGAATTCTTACCCATTTCACAGGTTTTGTTTCTCCTGTGTAAGATTGTGTTGAAGGATCCCAACCAACTGCATCGTATAGTTTTTGGATTTCTCCATCATAAAATTCTTTAGAATATTCCTCAGTTGCAGTTTCCTCTGCAACTTCACCAATCTGCTGGTGACAGTTCATACAAGTATTCAAAGATGGAATACCTGAGTGTTTAGATTTTCTTGCAGATGAGTGACAATATTTACATTCAATTTGGTTATCGCCTGCGTGAATTCTGTGTGAGTAATGAATAGGTTGAATTGGTTCATAACCTTGGTCAATACCAACATTCATTAAAGCACCGTAGCCAAACCACGTCACGACTAAAAGCATAACACTAACAGTCACAATAATCAGGAATTGATTTTCTGCAAATGCAACCCAAATAGGCTTACCTTTTTCTTTTTTCTCTTCAACCTCAACACCATTAACCTCCGCAAATTTGCGTAAAGTTTTATTGACCAAGTAAAGAATTACTGCAAGCATCAATAAAACGAATGCTAATACGCCAATAATGACTTCATTAGAAATACCAGATCCGCCACCGCCCTCTGCAACTGCAGCACCAGCATCAGCTTCCTTCTTTTTTGGTTCTGGTTTTGGTTGTTCTACATATGCTAGAATGTCGTCAATGTCTTCATTGCTTAACTGAGGGAAAGCATTCATAGAAACTTTGTTCCATTCATTGTAAACAGCAACAGCTTCAGAATCTCCTGAGGCAATTAATTCTTGACTGTTCTTAATCCATTTGTAAAGCCATTCCATATCACGACGTTCAGTTACGCCATGTAAAGCAGGGCCCACACCGTCCTTGTAAGGTTTGTGACATGCAGCACATAAAGAATTGAATAAATCCTTTCCGGCTACCGGGTCAGCTCCGGGAATCGCCGATTCAGTGCTTCCTGCAGATGCTTCATCTTCCTGAGCATAAGTGCTTGAAAGTGAAAAGATAAGAATGGATAGTAAAAAATACTTTAAAATTCCTTGATTTAAGGTCACCTTTCTCATAGTGTTGTAATTAACTATTTTTGTTAAGCTTGTAAGTTGTAATATTCTGTTAATTTAACAAGCCAGAATTGTTCACAAAAGTAATACTTAACAATGATTTTCTGAATAGACTCATTTGTTAAATGCTAATTTATAACGCTTCTAAATAGATTGTGACGCAAATATATTATTTTAGCTGAAAATTTTTCCATGAAATATCTTTTTTGTTTTCTCTTCATTTATTCATCATTTACCGTTTTTTCTCAGTCAGAAATCAAAGGTGAAAATGCAAGGCTTGTACAAGAACTTAGTTCAACCAAAAGTAAGCTAGAGTCGAGATTTCAGCTGAAATCAGTTTATAAAATACAAGTGTTTTCAGGAAGTATTCAACAAGCCAAAAAAGTCAAAAACGACTATGATCAGTTAGCGCTAGATTTTAGCTCAATGATTTTTTATGAGTCTCCAAATTACAAGGTTTGGATTGGAAGTTTCCGAACTAAACTAGATGCTGATAGAGCTTTTCTTGAATTAAAAAATGACTTTCCTCATGCTTTTGTGTTTCAACCAGGTCGCTAACTTTATTTAATTAACACTTCTTTTACTATCGTTAAAATGTTGTCCAATACGGCTATTTTATTTTTTTATCAGAATCCTAAATTCGAAAAGAAAAATCTGGGCGTAAAAAGGCAGCAATTTTTTCATTATCAAAACAATCGAATTCTAAAAGAATTAAAGAAGTCTGGATTTGAATTTTTCTGTTATGATGAATCCAAACAAAGAGGACAAACTTTTGCAGAGCGCTACCTCAATGCTATTGATGATGTTTTTAAATTAGGTTACAAACAAGTCATTTCTATAGGGAATGATTCACCACATTTAAATAGTCATCACTTAAATCAAGCGGCTCATGACCTACAAAAAAAAGACATGTGTTTTGGCCCTTCCTATGATGGCGGTTTTTATCTGTGGGGATTAACGCGTTCCTGCTTTGATAAAGATGTATTCTCTCAATTAAACTGGCAGTCTTCAATAGTTCTTGATGAAATCACCAATCTTGCTGTTACTAATCAACAAAGCTATTCTTTTCTAGAAAAGTTGATTGACATTGATAACCAAGCCGATGTTGATTTAATTCTTAAAAGTGAAAAGAAGTTGTCAAAGTTGATCACCTTTCTGCTATCTGCAATGTTAAGTGTCAATCGGCTAGCTCAGGATTTTCACAACTCTTGTTTGTTAAAATGCAACACTTCAATTTATTATAATAAAGGTTCGCCGCTTGATGTCGTTTTTTAGTAGCATTTAATTGTTCATTCTAATACATCTTGCATGTCCCGAATTTTATTTTTGTTTTTGTGCTTGCCTTTAATAGGTTCAGCACAGAATAACATATCAGCTCATATTTATAACAGTCACACAAATGAGCCTTTACAAAATGTTGAACTCAAATTATTCAATGTTTATCATGGTTTTAAGCAATTACAAACAACTTCATCTGCGGGTGTTGCACATTTTAAATCTGTGCCTTCATTTGATGGATTTCAAATTGTATTCAATGGGAATTCTCAGTTTAAAGAAGCTAAAAGCGAAGTATTCAATTTGCGTTCAAATGAAAACCCGACAATTATTTTATACGCGACTTCTACAAAATCAGAGATCCAAAATTTAGACGAAGTTATTATCTCTTCTGAAAATCAGCCTCAATTAAATCGACGTGATGCTGAAGTTTCTTTCGAGATAAATTCTAAAGAAATTGAACAAATTCCCGTTGAAGGACGGTCGATTTCAAAAGTGCTTCACCGCTTGCCAAATGTGACCAAAGCGACTGGATTTTTTACTGAAGCGCCAAATGTAAGCGTGAACGGTGCCAATCCATTATTTACAAATTATACGATTGATGGCTTAGATAATAATGAAAGATTTCTTGGCGGAATGCGTTTTCCAATTCCATCTGGAGCTGTTAAAAATATGACTGTATTCACCAGTAATTATTCTGCAGAATATGGTTTGACGCATAATGCTGTGATTGATGTGACAACAAAATCTGGTCGTAATCATCTTGAAGGAGAGGTTTTTTTCTTGACGCGACCTGGTTCTGTCATTGATGCTTCTAGTCCTTTTGCACAGAGAGATTTATCAGGTAATCAAGTTAAAGATGGTTTTGCACGTTATCAATCAGGTTTTTCTCTTGGTGGACCTTTGGTAAAAAACAAAACTTTCTTTTTTATAAATTACGAACACACGACAGATGTGAAAGATAACTTGTTGAATAGTCCAGATTTAGGAATTTCTGAAACAATTAGAGGAAACAATAATTTTGATTATATCACGGCTAAAATTGATCAGCATTGGAGTCCGAAATTTAGATCTTCATTACGTGCCAATTTAGGTTTAATCACTATTGACAACCAAGGCGGCGGTTTAGATGGCGGAGTTGCATTTCCTTCAGCTGGTTTTGTGCAAGAACGCAACAGCTTCAATTTAGCCTTTAAAAATGCTTATTATGTTGATAATTTTGATTTTGAAACAAATTTTCAATACAGCCGCTTTCATTGGGATTATTCAAAATCTTTTCAAGATGGGCCTCAAGTCACAATCCGAAATCCTCAAGAGTTCCCCATCGCAATTATCGGTAATAATGGAACGACCTTCGATGAGCTTGAAAACACTTTTCAGTTTCAACAGAAAGTGAGTTATTTCTATAAAAATCATACCTTCAAAGCTGGATTTCAGTTTTTGTCAGGCGATCATCAACTTTTTGGCGGTGGCAATCCTGATGGTAATTATCTTGTTGATTTGTCACAAAACCAACTTGACTTTTTAAGATCTCAAAATTTTGGAAGTCGATTATCACCTGAAGATCTTCCTGCAGATGTTGATGTTGTCAATTATAATGTCGAATTAAATCCAAATTCTTTTGGAGCAACACAAAGAATTTATAGCTTTTATCTTGAAGATGAATGGCAAGCTTCACGCAACTTAAAATTGACTTTTGGGTTAAGATACGATTATGACAATCTTTCAAAAGGCGGCGCAACAAAAGGTGACAAAAATAATATCGCACCACGCTTAAATTTCAATTATCAATTGTCCAAAAACTCAGTGATCAGAGGTGGTTATGCCATTGCTTATGATAAAATTAATTATGCAATTTACAGCGATGCGCTTCAGCAAAACACAACTTCTGATGCTTATAAACAACAACTTCAAGCTTTGATTGATCAAGGTATTTTACCACAAAATACGTCTTTAGATCGCATCACTTTTGATGGGAATTTAGTTGCAAGTTTACCTGATGTCCCTTACCTCAATGCGCCAACGGCTTCAGATTTACAAAACCAAAGAGAAAGCATTTTTTCTAATGAACGTCGTATCTTAAACCCTAACGGCTATCAAAATCCTTATAGTCATCAGTTTTCTTTGGGATATCAAACAAAAATTGATGGTGATAAATTATTTTTCATCGATCTTTTTCATAACCGAGGTGAAGATTTGTTTCGTTTACGAAATTTAAATGCTGCTGAGGAGATGACGATTGATCAAAATTTCACTGCAGCTGATGTGAGAACTGTTGAAGAAGCTGATGCTTCAAGACCTATTCCTATTAAAAATAATCAAGGATTTATTAATGGTCAGTGGGTTGACGGTGTTGCAAGAAACATTGTGATGACAGAATCAAAAGGGCAATCAGAATACTGGGCGGCGAGTTTTAATTTTCAAAAATCACGTGGCGATGATGCTTATGAACTCAGGCTAAATTATACGATTTCTTCTTTAAAAAATAATACTGAGGATATCAACTTCCGAGCACAAGATGCTAATAATTATGAAGCAGAATGGGGACCGTCCATCAATGATAGAACGCATAACATCAATGGGATTCTGACTTATTTTCCATTGAAAAACACGCAATTAACTTTTGCAGGTTTGTTGCAAAGCGGACAACCAATCAACAGAATTCCTGATGCTGAAATTTATGGAACCACAGATCTAAATGGTGATGGGTCAGGATTTGGGGAAGCTTATTTGGGTAATAGCGATAGGTCGCCAGGCGAGTCTCGAAATAACGACCGACTGCCTTGGTCTTTTAATTTTGATCTTGGAGCTCAATATCAATTCGTATTTAATGAAAATTCACGTTTCATCATTCGTGCCGATATTTTCAATGTCTTTAATGTTGAAAATTTGAGCGGTTATAGCAATAATGCAACGCAGAGCAATCAGATTCAAGTTGGTTCAAAATCTTCAGGTCGTTTTGTTCAGCGTAATGCAGGTCCGCCACGTCAATTTCAGTTTGGTTTAACTTACTTATTTTAATAAAATGAAATTTTTAAAACTCGCTTTTAGTATATTAATTCTATTTTTTTTGATGTCTTGTCAAGAATCAAAAAAACAAGAAGAGATTGATTTGTCAAAATTATCTTGGGATGAAATTATTGAACAAGGCAAATCTCAAAAAATCAATATGATGATGTGGAAGGGCGACCCCAAAATCAATGCTTATATGAAAGATTTTGTAAAGCCTTTGGTTAAAGAGAAATATGATATTGAACTTAACATTATCGGTGGACAAGGTAATGTTTTGGTACAAAATTTAATGAACGAAATACAGGCTGATGCAAGCCGAAGTGAACTTGACTTGCTTTGGATTAATGGAGAAACTTTTTATCAGTTGCGACAAATCGATGCGCTATTCGGCCCGTGGACTGAAAAACTTCCGAATTCAAAATATATCGATTTTGAAAACCCTTTTATAGGTAAAGATTTTCAGCAAGAGATTGATGGATATGAAATGCCTTGGGGAAATGTACAAATGACTTTGATTTATAATTCTGATAAAGTCAAAAACCTACCACAAACACGTGAAGAATTATTTGATTTTGTTAAAGAAAACCCTGGTAAATTCACATTCGATAACCACTTTACGGGTTTAACTTTTATGAAAAGTTTACTCATTGATATCGCTGGAAGAAATACACTTTCTGGTGATTTTGATGAAGAAAAATATAAGAAATACAGCTCAGAATTATTCTCCTATCTTAAAAAACTAAAACCTTACTTATGGCGAAAAGGAGAAGTTTTTCCTGAAGATGTTGCGCAGATGCATCAACTTTTCGCTGCGGGTGAGTTATGGTTTACAATGAGTAATAATGATGCAGAAGTGGATAATAAAATTAATGAAGGTCTCTTTTCAAAAAAATCACGGGCTTATGTTCCTGATTTTGGTAGTATTCAGAATTCTCACTACCTCGGGATTCCTGAAAAATCTGCTCATAAATTATCAGCCATGCTGGTAATTAATGAAATGATTTCGCCTGAATTACAGTTTCAAAAAATGCAACCAGAAGTTTGGGGAGACGGAAGTGTTCTTGATATTGAAAAGTTGCCTGAAGACTTGCAAAGGAAATGGCAGTCAAAAGTTCAACGACAATATGCACCATCAAGAGCTGAAATTCAACATAACGCTTTGCAGGAATTGGCACCTGAATATATGATAAGATTAGCTGATGATTTTCGAGAAAAAATGCTCCAAGAGTGAACAAAAAAGGCATCTACACAAAACTTTTTAGAGTCATTTTTTTAATACTGATTCTATTACCAACCTTAGCAGGTTTTATTTATGCACTCCTTTACAGTTTCGGCTTAACGGGTTTGCTTAGTGAAGGTTTCAGCTTAAAGTATTGGTCAAAAACTTTATCTGATTTCTATGTTTGGAAATCTATTGGTTTTAGTTTAATGATTGCCATGATCAGTGTGTTTATCAGTTTTTGCATATCACTTTTTTTGGTTTTAAAACTCACAAAAGATTTTCAAAAGAAATGGTTTCACCGTCTGATTTTTGTGCCTTTGTGCTTCCCAGCAACCGTGATGGCTTTTTATGTGTTGCAAACTTTTTCTAAATCAGGTTTTTTTTCAAGAATAAGTTATCACTTGGGTCTTATTGATCAAATAGAAAGTTTTCCTGAATTAACAAATGATGCTTACGGGATTGGGATTATGCTCACTTCAGTCCTGATGCTTTTTCCTTTTTTTACAATTTATATCAAAAATATTTTTGATACCGAAAAATTAAATGATTATCAACAGCTGTCTCAAAGTTTAGGTGCTTCATCTCAACAAACCTTTTGGAAAATTTCATTACCAATTTTATGGCGAAAATCTAAACTGACTTTGATGCTTTACATCATTTTTGTGATGGGAAGTTATGAGGTGCCTTTACTTTTAGGTCGACAAAATCCGCAAATGATAACACCACGAATTGTTGATAAAGCACAGCGCTTTAATCTTCAAGATATTCCTCAGGCTTATGCCATGGCACTAATGTATTTAGGTGTTGTTTTAATTTTAATTCTGGTGACTTCAGCTTCTTTTATTCAATTTTTTAAAAGAAAAACTGATGCTTAAAAGAACTATACATCTCGTTTTAATCACCCTAATTTTATTACCTATCTTGGTTTTAATGATGTTGTCATTTGGTGAGCAATGGATTTTTCCTGATGTTTTCCCTCAAAATTTTAACATCAAAACTTGGCTGAAATTGTTTTCATCAGATTCAGAATTGACTCAGAGTTTAGCTCTATCGATTCTGATATCTTTAAGTGTTGCTTTTTTATCAACCTTCATGGCTTTTGTTTTTTCTAAAGTGATTTCAACCTCAAAATATAAAAATCAATACATCAAAATTGCCTATTTACCTTATATTTTGTCGCCTGTTGTTTTGGGTGTTTTATGGCATTATTTCGCAGTAATTTTAAAGCTCAACGCAAGTTTTTTCGGTGTTGTTTTAGCACAGTTTTTAATCTGTTTTCCTTTCGGATTTATCATTTTATCGAGTTTTTGGACACGACATATTTCTGATATTCAAAATCTGAGTTTCACCTTAGGTTCTTCATCATATTTCACTTTTAAAAGAATTATTTTTCCTTTAGCAAAACCTATTTTAGGTTTGTGTTTCTTTCAATGTTTTCTGATTTCGTGGTTCGATTATGGTTTAACACAATTAATCGGTGGCGGACAAATCAAAACACTAACTTTATCAGTGTTTAGTTTTATAAAAGAAGCCAATATTTTTTTAGCAGCTTTGGCGAGTTTACTTCTTTTATTTCCTCCGTTATTGCTTTTGTTTTTTAATAAAAAAATTATGTTTAAAAGAAGTTTGATCAATACTCAATAAAATGCGATTAGAACTTAAAAATATAGCTAAAAGTTTTCAACATAAATCTGTTTTATCTTCAGTTAATTTACAATTGAATGAAAATCAGGTCATCAGTATTTTAGGAAAATCAGGTAGTGGGAAAACGAGTTTATTAAAAATAATTGCCGGACTTGAAAAACCTGATTCTGGTGATGTTCTTCTCAATCGAAAATCCATTTTAAATCAGCAAATTAATCAACGACAAATCGTTTATCTCTTTCAGGAAGCTTTACTTTTTCCGCATTTAAATGTGTTCGACAATATCGCTTTTGGCTTGTTGGCGCAAAAGGTTGACACAACAGAAATTGAGCATCGCGTTAAAGCTATTTTAAAAGAAATTGCTTTGTCAGATCATTCCTCTAAATTACCGCATCAATTATCTGGTGGCGAAAAGCAGCGCGTTGCTTTTGCAAGAGCCATCATTATTAAACCTCAGGCTTTGTTGCTCGATGAGCCTTTTGGAGCCCTAGATGTAGAAACGCGTGAAAATATGCAAAAGCTGTTTCTGAAACTGATCAAACAATACGGAATTTCAGCTTTGTTTGTCACCCACGATTTAAAAGAAGCTTTGATGATTGGTGACCAAATTGCTAAAATCGAAAAAGGTTATTTGAAAACATACACAAGTAAAAAAGATTTTATTCAAGATGAATCATCTGGTGTAAAAGAAGAAATTGATTTCTGGACGACAATCCAGAAATTTGAATAGACGAAAAATGAAGAAAGATTTTAATCACGTTGAGTCGCTTTATTGGGTTTTTACACAACTTTGTAATGACGATTGTGACCATTGCTATAACGACTCAAGTCCGTTTGGGGCGAGAATTTCAAAGGAAGATTGCTTTGCGATTATTGAGAACATGCCTGATCGCGTTGATCGTTTGATTTTGAGTGGAGGCGAACCTTTATCCGAGCTCAAATTACTCTATGCTATTTTAGATAAAATTCAAGAAAAATACGGAGATGAAACGCAGGTGATGTTGCAAACAAATGGAGACTTGTTGAGCAAAGAGAAACTTGAAATTTTAATCGAAAAAGGTGTCAGACGTTTTGACATTGCAAGTATTGATCGCTATCACAAAAAAGCAGGAAGTCGTCTAGCTGAATTAGCTGAGATTTTTGAGACTTGCGGCGTGAATGGCACAGAAAAAGATCCGTTGATTGAAGGCGGACATTATTTAGCCGAAAACCCTTTGAGCTGGGGTTACTGGGGCGCAACTGAAGAAATGTGGCTCGGCGGAAATTGGGCGAGAGGCAAAGCCGTTAAAAATGATATTTATAAGAAAGACCCTGATCATAATTTCTGTAATATTTTATCAGGCGCCAGAAACTTTTTAGGCGGCTATGATGATATTCCTAATGAATTTAGCATTCAGTTATGGCGCATTAATCCATGTTGCCCAGGCACACACTTTCCGATGGGCGATGCACGAAAAGAAAAAGTTGTCGATGTTTTAGAGCGCGCTTCCAAAAATTTGGTTTTCAGAATGCTCAACGAAGGAAAGCCGCTTGAAATGGGAAAACATCTCGGTGTTTCTGAAGAAGAAGCTAAAGCTAAAAATGCTGATTTGAAAAATATCTGCTTGTATTGTGATGCGTTTATGAAGTGTCACAAAGACGAAATTTTTGATAAAAATGGAGTGATGCATACTGATGCTGTTCAAAATTGATAATCTTACTTTGAAAAATGTCAATATCTCATCAAAAAATCATTCAAGAATTATTAGCACAGAAAAATACTGGCGAAGTTCCTTATATTTCTGTTGAAGATTTACATCAAATAAAAGAAGAAGATTTTCTTATTTTCGATACGCGTGAAAAAGATGAATTTAATGTCAGTCATTTGCCAAATGCGATACATATAGGTTATGAAAATTTTGATTTAGAAAGTTTTAAAAATGAATATTCAAAAAACTCAAAAAATATTCTTTATTGTTCTTTAGGTGTTCGCTCGGAACGCATAGGAATTCAACTTCAGAAAGCCGGATTTGAATCTGTTCACAATTTATATGGTGGCATATTTCAATGGGCAGATTTTGGTTTTCCGCTTTTTAATTCTTCAAATGAAATCACCGAAAAAGTTCATGTTTATAGTTCAAAATGGGAAAAATATCTTTTAAAAGCTGAGGCTGTTTTATGAGTAAAGAAAAAAACATCTTATTGATTTTTGCACGACATCCAGAGTTGGGAAAGTGCAAAACAAGATTAGCCAAAAGTGTTGGAGATCATGCAGCTTTGGAAGTTTATAAATACCTTTTAAAAAATACAGCCGAGATCACTCAGAAAATTAATGTTGAGAGACAAGTTTGGTACGCCGATCAAATTCATCAAAACGATATTTGGTGTGATGATTTATTTAAAAAAAGAGAACAAATTCAAGGTGATTTAGGTCAGAAAATGAAAGCTGCTTTTGAAACTGCTTTTGATGAAGGCGCACAAAAAGTTGTGATTGTTGGCACTGACATTCAAGATTTAGATGAGAATATTATCAATCAAGCTTTCAAAGAGCTTGATGTAAATGATGTGGTGATTGGTCCAGCAACAGATGGCGGTTATTATTTATTAGGTATGAAAAATTTAAAACCTAAAGCTTTTCAGCTCAAAGAATGGAGCACAGCACAAGTTTTTAATCAAACAATTGATGCGCTCAAGGACAAAAAAATAAGTATTTTAGAGCAGAAAAATGATGTTGATTATCTAGATGATATTAAAGGAAACACAGAATTAGAAAATATTATAAAAAAATACAAATGACATACATCGAGCAAACAGTTGACTACCTAAGAGAAAGAGGTTTTGAGTCGCCAGATATCGGAATAATTTTAGGAACAGGTTTAGGGAAGTTACCTGATGAAGTTGAAGTTTTAGCTGAAGTCAGTTACAATCATATTCCGCATTTCCCAACAGCAACAGTTGAATTTCATAAAGGTAAATTGATTTACGGAAATCTTGAAAGTAAAAAAGTCGTGATTATGCAAGGGCGTTTCCATCTTTATGAAGGTTATGATTTTCTTGATGTGACTTATCCTGTTCGGATTATGAATCGTTTAGGAATCAAAAAACTTCTCGTTTCAAATGCGGCTGGTGCGATTAATTTAGATTTTAAAAAAGGAGAAATCATGTTAATTGACGATCACATCAATTTATTGGGCGGTTCGCCTTTAGCTTATAAAGGTGTTTCTAAAACTGGAGAGCGTTTCGTAGATATGAGTTGTCCTTACGACAAAAAAATGAGTGAAAAAATCGAAGCAATTGCCAAACGAAATAACATTACTTTACATAAAGGTGTTTATGCTTCTGTAAAAGGACCTCAACTTGAAACAAGAGCCGAATATCGTTATTTGAAAATTATTGGTGCCGATGCTGTCGGGATGAGTACAGTACCAGAAATTATTGTTGCCAACCACCTGAAGCTTCCTGTTGTTGCTGTTTCTGTGCTAACTGACGAATGTGATCCTGATGATTTAAAAGAAGTTGATGTACAATCTATTTTAGAAATGTCAGCTAAAGCAGAACCTAAAATGATCAAGCTGTTTAAAGAATTAATTGCTGATTTAGAAGTTTAAACATCGGTTTTGACATAAAAATTTAATTAAAAAGCATAGTTTTGAAGACTATGCTTTTTTTGTGAATGTGAGAATTTTATTTGTCCTTATTTTATTTTTAAGCTTCGTTGTAACACAAGCGCAAAACCAAATTGATGGTTTTTATACGACTTATCTTTTTGGGAAAGTAATTAAGCACAAACCAGAAATGTCACATCTTGTTCAAGGACCAACACATGGATTTTCTTTATCTTATGATCGTTTTTTAACTGGCGAGGAGGAATGGCATCATTATTATAATTACCCGAGTTTTGGTGTGAGTTTTGTTTATCAAAATATGGGTTCTAAAGAGTTGGGAGGCGTTTACAGCCTTCACCCGCATTATAAGTTTTATTTTCTTAAACGTCGTCTGAACTTGAAGTTTGGCTTAGGTTTGGGATATGTCACAAATCCTTTTGATAAAGTTGGCAATCCTAAAAATGTGGCTTACGGATCAAAATTAACGGCAAGTGTTTTATTTGAACTTTCTTATCAATCTCAGCGATTATTTGACTTGCCATTAAGGTTTCAAGCTGGATTATTTTTGATGCATTATTCAAATGGGAAAATGCAATCACCAAATACAGGAACAAATAATTATGGTCTTTCTGCCGGTTTGACGTATGATGTTTCTGAAGACATAAGTTTTAAGGAGAAAGAAATCTCAGGAACTCCAATCAAGCCAATGAATTTCCAATTTATATTTGCTTCAGGTTTTAATGATTTAGGTTTGTTGCAGTCAAAAAAATATCCATTTTTTACACTAACAGCTCTAGCTGAAAAACCTTTGACTCACAAAAATGCAATACAATTTGGTGCAGATTTATTTTTGAGTCAAGCGGCAAAAGAATATAATGTTTATAGGGAAGCTGCTTTTCCTGATGATGGCTTTTCAGCGGATGATGATTACAAAAGAATCGGACTTTTTGGAGGGCATCGTTTTTATATGGGAAAACTCAATATAGCAACGCAAATCGGATATTATATTTATTACCCTGTTGATTATTTAAAGAGAGTTTATACCAGAATTGGTTTACAATACGATATTTCAAAACACTTTTTTGGATCCTTATTGTTGAAAACGCATTTCGCAAAAGCAGAATCAATTGAATTCGGAATAGGTTTTAAGTTATGAGAAAAATTTTGCTTTACATCTGTATAATCACTTTGTTTTCTTGTGAAATTGAAGACGCTAAAGATTGTTTGCGTTCTCATTCTGATAAAGAAACCTATGAACAAGACATCATTGCTATTGAAGAAGTGATTGTGCGCAGAGACATTCAGTTATCTATTAAACAGTCTTCTGAAAATAAACTAGAAATCATCACCGATCAAAAATCTTTTGAAAACTTAAATATTGACTTTAATAATCAAACTTTAGAATTGAGTTTAAGCAATGTTTGTCCTTTCGGAAACTCAAAACCACTGGCTGAAATTGTTTTGCATGTAACTGATATCCGACAAATTCGAAATTCAAGTCAGTACACAATACAAAGTCTTGGACAGCTCAATTTTCCTTTTTTAAGATTGGTATCTGAAAGTTTTAATGACAATGAAGCTTTAAATTCAGGTGATTTTGAAATGGAAATTGATGTTGATAATTTCGGGATTGTTAGTTCTGGCATTTCAGATTTCTACATCACAGGAAAAACCAATAAGATGTCACTCGGGTTTTATGATGGTTCAGGAGCCTTTTTTGGGGAGAATCTTCAGGCTCAAAAAGCAGATATATTTTACCGATCGAGCAGAAATTCACGACTTAATGTGCAGCAAAAAGCTGTTGGTGAAATTCGCTCGACAGGCTCAATATATTTTCAGCAAAAGCCAGAAACTTTAGCGATAGAATGTTTTTATACAGGATGCTGGTTTGTGACAGATTAGTCACGAGAAATCTCGATAATCTCGAAAGTAAGCGTGCCATTTGGCACTTTAATATCAGCAAGTTCGCCTTCTTTTTTGCCAAGTAAGCCTTTGCCAATAGGAGAATCAACAGAAATTTTGTTCGATTTTAAATCAGCTTCGCTTTGTGCAACCAATTTATAAGTCATCTCTTGATTCGTTTTTGTGTTTTTAAGTTTTACTGTAGAGTGAATCAAGATTTTTGATGTATCTAATTGCGATTCATCAATAACACGTGCATTTGCTACTAATTCTTCTAATTTAGAAATTTTCATCTCTAACATGCCTTGTGCTTCTTTTGCAGCATCATATTCAGCATTTTCACTCAAATCGCCTTTGTCTCTTGCTTCACCAATTGCTTGTGAAGCTTTAGGCCTTTCAACATCTCTTAATTGGTCAAGCTCAGCCTTCAGCTTTTTTAAGCCTTCTTCTGAATAATAAGATACTTTACTCATAATCTTAGATTTATATCATAAAAAAAGAATCCCGCTTTTACGAGATTCTAAGTTGCAAATGTAATAATTTTACAGATTGAAATCAATAGTTTTAAGTTATGTTTAAAAAAGCCCTCCTGATATTTAGCTTGTTAATCGCTTTGACTTCATGTGAGTCTGATGATGAAAGAAGAAATAATCCTAATTTGGTTGATCTAAATGTTGATTTGCAAATTAGCTTAAATTTACCTCAATTTATCGACCTCAACTATCCAGGGAATGCTGTTTATGTTGGGACACAAGGCAACCTTGGTATTATCATTGTCAATACAGGAAATAACTTTTTAGCTTGGGATGCTGCTGATCCAAATTTATTACCAAATCAGAATTGTGCACGATTAGAAATTAATGGTTTAAATGCAGAATCGGAGTGTGAGCAACTCAATGTTTATAGCCTTGTGACTGGACAGCCAATTTCTGGTGAAAACCTCATCTATCCGCTATATCAATACAGAGTGGTTCAATCAGGTGATATTATTCAGATTTATAATTAAGTCTGGATTTTATTCTCTTGAGATCAAAGTGAAATTTGATTTGATTTGTAGTCGGTTTTTCAACTGAATTGATGATGATTTCTTCGCCTTTGTATTTTGCAATAATCATATAATGCTGACCTTTAAAATAGATATTTAAAACGTCAGCTTCTTCAGTGGCATTTTCAGATATTTTAATTTCTTCAGGATAAATAATGGTTTTTTCATCTGAAGGTTTGATCTCAGGAATCATGAGTTGATTGACTTCTCCAAAAAGCGAAGCACAGTACATGTTTTTTGGTTTGTTATAAACAGTTTCAGCTTTTCTGTAATCTATTTGTTCACCATTTTTCAAAACCATAATGCTATCTGCAAAACCTAGTACATCATCCATATCATGTGTGGCAACAATCAGGCTGATATTTTCTTTTTTGAGATATGAAAAAATCTCTCTTCTCAGTTTATGTTTTTTAAATTGATCAATATGGCTGAATGGCTCGTCAAATAAAATCAGCTGAGGTTTTTTGGCTAAAGCACGACCGATGGCAACACGCTGTTTTTGTCCGCCACTCAAGTTTTTCACCATTTTATCTTTTAAATCTTTAAGTTCTAAAAGCTGAAGAAGTTCATCAGTTTTCTGTTGACTTTTCTCTGGAAATTGACGTGAGAGATGTTTTTTTATGTTTTCTTCCACGCTGATGTATGGCATCAAATCAAACTCTTGCGCAAGATATTTGAAATGTTCATAACCAGGAATTAAATTGTATTTTGGTCCTTTAATTTCATCTTTATTCCAAAAAATTTGCCCTTCTTTGAGGTCATAAAGTCCAAAAATGGATTTGAGAAGTGTGCTCTTACCGCAACCGCTTTCGCCAATAATCGCAGTAAATTCTCCAGGTTGAACTTCAAAATTGATATTTTTCACACCTTCAGAAGCATTGTGAAGGTAGGTCAGGTTTTTAACTTTTAACATGATACAAAGATGAATAAAAAAATCCTGATGAGATATCAGGATTTAAGTAAAATGTAGTGAATTACTTTTTCAGTCAGTCCTTAAAAGGGTTAAATTTTTGTGACATTTCTTGATAAGACTTTTGACTGACGATAGGTATTTCTTGAGATGGCTTTTTGAGATGAGACGCATCAACTTCTTTTAAACTCACTAAGTTAGCTTTAAAAAGTTGACTTTCTAACTTGATAAGTAGTCCTGGTAAACTTGAATAATCAATAATGTTAAATTGCGTTGGAATAGCAGGAGCGTACCAAAGTTTCAAATTTTGTTTTTTTGAATAAAATGTTTCAGCTAGATAACATTGATATTTACCAATTTTTCGAGATTGTTTTTTTAATACGATTGGTTTAAAATCTGATTTTAACAGAAACTCCTTGATGTCAAGATTTTTTCTGTAGAAATGCACAAGTATGGAATCTTGATTTTTTGAATTGTAATATCTGTTGTTATCACCTGCAAATTTGATAATTGGTAATGATTTTCTTTTTTTATAATTGACCTCATCGTTTTGAATCAAATGATAATAACTTGCTTTTGAATTAAAAATTAATTTAGCAGTTACAGGTTTAGGATCTAGAAACCTTGAAAAAGCTTTTCTCATAAAGGTTGAATCTCCACCTGCTTTTATCTTTTTATGAAGTTCTTTTTCATAGAATTCTTTATTGATCTCAAACTGATAAGTTGCTTCAAAAGTTTGAGCGTAATTCATTTTGACGATAAAAAATAACACAATCAAAATTCTCATAAAACCTGATTTTAAAAACGGCTTAAGAATTCTTAAGCYGTTTTTAATAAATTTTTAATTATTGAACAATCAACTTTTTTGTTGTTGTTTTTGAACCATTATTCATCTTTACAAAATAAACTCCGCTCGATAAATGACTGACATCAATAACTTGATTTTCTGAAGTTTCTTGAGAAAGAATTTCGCGTCCATTAATATCGTATATCTGAACATTAATTTTATCAAAAGTTAACTGACCAAAATCGATTTCAAAATAATTTTGAGTTGGATTAGGGAAAATCTTAAAATCAGATTTATTAAAACTTTTATTATTTAAAGTACAATTTAGTAGATCAGAAGGCGGTAAATCAAAAGCTTCAGTTTGATCAAATCGGTTATATGCAGAACCTTGGTCGGCGCTGTAGCCTAAACCACGACGCGCAAACACTTCCCAAATTAAACATTGGTTTTCTCCATTATTAATCAGTTGGTCTGCTTGTAAAATGGCATCACGTCCGTCAATAAAACCAGGGTCACATGATTGTAGTTTTAACCCATCAATCACAAGCTGCATTACTTTATTGTTTCCGCCATCACCATTGTATAAATCTGGATCATAACCGTAAACATCGATAAATTCCCAAGTTAAATCCCAAAGCATTGTTGCCCAAACAAACCCAATGCCGTGAGGTGCTGAGAGCTGATAATTATTGGTTAAATCATAAGTTGCAGGATTAACACTCATATTCGTCGTGTAAGGAAAAGGACGAATTCCTAAACCTGAAATATCTTGGTTAACAGCAAAAGTTCCATAACCACGAGGATTAGTACCTTGGTCACCTTCATTCATTGTCATGATAAGTCCGATCCAGTCGCTCCAGCCTTCACCCATTTGTTCGTCATTAAAAAGACAATTGACGTCAGCTTTTCCACCAGTCAGTCTGCTTGAAATACCATGACCATATTCGTGAGCAATAATGCCATTGTCAAAATCTCCATCAATTTTGAAAGGACCGTTATTCGCTATGTTTGTTGTTAATGTTTCATTGTTTTCAAGAGCTGAAATTATATTTTGCCCATCAAATTGTGTAATCATTAAGGATGGGATAATGATTGAAGTATTTTCTCCGCCCATTCTGATGGGTTGTCCAGCTTCATTATTGACAACAATCACAGCAATGGCGCCTGCGTTTTGAGCATTCATAACTTTGTCAGTAAAGCTGCAATTTCCTCGCTTGATCACTGCAATTTTTCCATCAATCTCAGCTGGATTGGTTAAGTTATTGCAAGCTTCATAAGCATTCAAGCTATTTTCATTTTCAGCTAAAACAAGATTAGCGATTAAAGCTTCAGTGGATAAAGCCGGACCGAAAGCAGCTTCAATGCCAAAATATTCTCCAGAAGCGCTTGAGTTTGTAATGTTTATTTGTGGTAAAGGCTGTCCTGCTGTTGCCCATAAAAACATTTGCATTCTTGGGCTGTAACCATCAGGAGGTGTTCCGAAATTAGCATTATTGACTCCGCTGCCATCTTGCGCATCAGCATACACAGGATCATTTTCGGAGAAAGCTGAAGCTTCATAGTTTTTTTGTTGGAAGTTGCCAGATTCTTCATCAAAGCCATAAATAAACCAAAGATCGTGCATCATGTTATTACGCACAAAAAGGTTTGTTATTGCAGCATCTTCATTGATTAGTGCAGGCTGGTTTTCTTGAACAGGGAAATCAAAATTAAGATTTGAACCTCCGTCAGGTGAGTAGCCTGGCGAGTCATCGCCAGCTCTATCTTCATGTGCATAAACATTGTTACCTCTTGTGATTGTATATTCTGCACCTTCCACACCATCTGTATCATGCCATCCATAAGGAGAAGCAGTTGTGTTTGCAGGATTGATCAACAAAGATGTTTCGCCGTGATTTGGCGATTCAATAGTGATATCGTAAGCGCGATATTGAGCGTTGTCGCTTAAATTTGTATTGCCAAAAAGAACAGATTCTTTCTGTTGAGTTTTTTTATTTTGCTTTAAACCTGAAAAGTTTTGATGATCATGATTTTCAAAATTACAGCTGAGTAACCAATCGTTCTGATCGATGATTTCTCCTGAGTGAGCATCTAATCTAAAACTCCACCAGTGTTCAGTATTTTTAAGATAGATACTGATATCCCAAGCTAAAACAAGTGCATTATCAATTTCTTGATAAACCAACTTAACAAGAATTTTTTCATGTGAAATCGAGTTGTTTTCTAATACGTAAGAATTCTTAGTTTTACTCTCAATAATTCTAGTTTCAGAATTCTTATCTAATTGAAAATAATTTGCAGCAATATTGATAGCTTCTTTGACATCAAGACTTGCAGATGTGTTTGAAGTTTTTTCATTAAGCTGTGACGTGAAATTGTGACTTTGTAAAGAAACCTCTTGATTTTTGACTAAAAAAGTCCCAATAGCATTGTAAATAAGGATTTCATTGACGCTTTGTTGCATGTAAACTAAATCGGCATCAAGACTTTTAGAAAAATGTTGACTGCTTAATTGCAGTTGATCAACATCTTTAAACTCTAATCCTTCAGTTGAAGCATTGCGTTTAAGATAGTCTGTAATAAGTTGTGAGTTGTTTTGAGCAAAAAGGCTTGACGATATGATCATCAAGTCTAATGTGAAAAGTAAAGTTTTAAACTTCATTAAATTTGATTTTTCTGCAAAATAAACCGAATTTAATGAAAAACTGATTCAACCCATGTTAAAATTATTTCAGGTTGTTTGGGTTGTAGCCAAGATATTCAGTTTGTGTTTCTGTGAACTCAATACCATGTTCTTCTAATTCTTTCAAAATAGGTTTATAAATCTCAGGATAAATTGGTCTGAGAACACCAGGTCTAGTAACTTCTTTTTTGATCATTTTTATAATCGCAATTCCTAATGGTAAACCAACAGTTCGAGACATGGCTGTAAATGTTTGATCTTCGCCAATGCTCACCATTGTCGAGTCAATTTGCTTTTTCTGACCATCGAGTTCATAGCCAAATTTATGATACATCACAATCATATCTTTGTCGTCAGGTTTTAGCATCCATTTTTCTTCAAGAATCGATTGTAAAGCTTGTGCTGGCGTTGCGTTTTTGATGCCGATTGTTTTTTTATTGTTGAAAATATCTAGATCTAAAAGTTTCTCCCAAAGCAAATCATCTTGATCGATTTTTAGACTGTGACGCAGTTTTAATTCAACAGAATCTGTTGGTGAGTAAGGCAAAAATGTATTGAAAAACTCACGATAAGTCATGGGTTCTGAATCTTCTAAAGTATAAGTGTCATCAGTCACGCCAAGTTGAACAAAAACATTCCATGCTTTGCTAAACCCAACGCGACGCAAGGTTCCTCTGTATAAAGTAGGGATGTCTTCGATGCCGTAAACCTCACGGTAAGCTAATGAGTTTCTGTTGGCTAAACCTTCAAACCTGCCATAACCAGGAACTTCTAAAAATTCAGTTCTTCTAAATAAACGTTGATAAGGAATATATTTGTATTTGCCTTCTTGTATAAATTTAGCAGGACCACCTTGTCCAGCAACGACAACATTTCTTGGGTTCCATGTGAATTTATAATTCCAAAGATTATCATCACTTTCAGGAGCGACCAACCCGCCAGTGAAAGATTCGAAAAGGATAAGTTTACCACCATTCTCTCTGATTTCATCAATCACTTTCATGGCACTCATGTGGTCAACACCAGGATCAACGCCAATTTCATTCATAAAAGTTAAGCCTTTAGCTTTAACTTCTTTATCGAGTGCAGCCATTTCATCAGAAACATAGGAAGCCGTTGCCATATTTTTACCAAAATTGACACAATCTTTAGCGACCTCAATATGAAATCTTGCCGGAAGCATTGAGACAACCATATCGGCTGCTTTTATTTGCTTCTGGCGTTCTTCTGTGTTAAATATATCGAGTTCAATTGCTTTTGTTGAAGGATAAGCAGCTGATTTTTTAGCAGCTTGCATATCTTTGTCAGCGATTAAAATTTGTAAGTTATTTTCTTGAGCGTTTACATCTAAATATCTGACAAGTGCAGATGTCGATTTACCAGCTCCAATGATTAATAATTTAGTCATAGTGTAAATAAATTAGTAAATATTAGTTTAATTGGCACGAATGTAATTAAATAAGTTTGAAATGAGCAAGAAGCTATTAGGTTTAGGATTAGGACTCGGTGGAGTCACAATTATTTTAGGTGCTTTTGCATCACATGGTTTAACAAAACACTTAACTGAAAGTCAAATTCTTACTTTTGAAACTGGTGTTCGATACCAAATGTATCAAGCCTTTTTCTTAATTTTAATGAGTTTTATTAAGGAGTTGAGTTCAAAATCGAAATCAGTTGTTTTGTGGCTTAACGTTTTTGGTGTTTTGTTTTTTTCAGGATCTATTTATGGCTTATCAACAAATGCTTTGACGGGCTTTGATTTTACTGAAATTGCATTGATTACACCTTTAGGAGGAAGCCTTTTGATCTTCTCTTGGTTCTATGTTTTATTTCAGGTCATTAAAAAAAGAAAATAAAGGAGCTTGTGCTCACGTATTTGGAAATAAGTGTTTAAATTTGTTTGCCAAATGACAATACAACATCTTATATTATGCAAAACAAGGATAGCAAGGCGAAAACGATTTCGCTAAAATCTTACGGCATTCATTCAGATCAAATTAATTATCAATTATCTTCTGAAGAACTTCACAAATTAACAATCGAGAAAGGGCAAGGGCAGACTGTTGATTCAGGTGCTTTAGCTGTCAATACCGGTAAGTTTACTGGTCGATCTCCAAATGACCGCTTCATCGTTAAGGATGACATCACTAAAGATGAAATTTGGTGGGGAGATATCAACATTCCATTTGATGCAGATAAATTTGACAAACTCTATGATAAAGTTGTCAAGTATCTTTCAGAAAAAGAAATATTTGTCAGAGATGCTTTTGCATGTGCAGAAGAAAGCTACAAAGTTAACATCCGACATATTAATGAGTATCCATGGAGCAACATGTTTACATACAATATGTTTTTAAGGCCAACTGAAGTTGAACTTGAAAACTTTACACCAGAATGGACTGTGGTTAATGCACCAGGATTTTATGCTGACCCAGAAGTTGATGGCACACGTGCTAAAAACTTTGCAATTTTAAACTTTACTAAAAAGATTGCTCTCATTGGTGGAACAGGTTATACTGGCGAAATCAAAAAAGGAATTTTCTCAGCATTAAACTTTATTTTACCTGTTTTCAAGAATACATTGCCAATGCACTGTTCTGCAAACTCAGGAAAAGATGGAGATACAGCGATCTTCTTTGGACTTTCAGGAACTGGTAAAACAACATTATCAGCAGACCCTGAGCGCCAATTGATCGGTGATGATGAGCATGGTTGGACAAATGAAAATACTGTCTTTAACTTTGAAGGCGGTTGCTATGCTAAAGTGATCGACTTAACTGAAGAGAAAGAACCAGACATTTATGGAGCGATAAAGCCAGGTGCAATTCTTGAAAATGTCACGATTCGTGACGGAAAAGTAGATTTTGAAGATTCTACAATTACACAAAATACAAGAGTCAGTTACCCGATTTATCATATCAACAACATCATGAAGCCTTCAGTAGGGAAGAATCCTAAGAATATTTTCTTCCTAACGGCTGATGCATTTGGTGTGTTGCCTCCAATCAGTAAATTAACGCCAGGTCAAGCTGCTTATCACTTTATCAGTGGTTATACTGCTAAAGTTGCAGGAACTGAAGCTGGTATTGATGAACCTTTACCAAGTTTCTCAGCTTGTTTTGGAGCGCCATTTATGCCATTACACCCAACGCGTTACGCTGAAATGTTGAGTGAAAAAATGAAAGAAAGTGGGGTTAATGTTTGGCTAATCAACACAGGTTGGACAGGTGGACCTTACGGCGTTGGATCAAGAATGAAATTGAAATATACACGTGAGATGATTTCTTCTGCATTAGAAGGTTTACTTGATAATGTTGAGTACGAAACGCACGAGATTTTTGGCTTAAACATGCCTAAAACATGTGAAAATGTACCAAGTGATGTGCTCAACCCTAAATCAACTTGGAGTGATGCAAAAGCTTATGATGCGAAAGCAGAAATTTTAGCTAAATCATTTAAGGACAACTTTAAGAAGTTTGAAGATTACGCGAATGAAGAAATCATGAATGGAGGACCACTTCATTAATTGATTTTGACATAATGACATTAAAAAAGCCTCTCAAAATATTTTGAGAGGCTTTTTTTGTGTTTTAAAAAAAGACAATAAATTTTATTTTTTATCGTCTTTAATATAATTCTCTAAAGCCATTGTCATCGATGGAGCTTCTGGTGTTGGTGCTTTAATTTGAACTTTTAAACCGTGTTTTTCGGCCATTTTTAAAGTTGTTTTGCCAAAAGCAGCTATGCGAGTTTCTTTCTGTTCAAAATCAGGGAAGTTCTCAAAAAGAGATTTGATTCCGCTTGGACTGAAAAAGACAACGACATCGTAAAAAACTTCTTTAAGATGAGATAAATCACTTACAACAGTTTTGTAAAAAATACCACGTGTCCAATCCACACCGATTTTATCGAGTTGTTGAGGGACAACAGGTTTTAAACTGTCAGAAGAAGGCAATAAAAATTTTTCATCTTTATGTTTTTTAATGCTTGCAACTAAATCTTGGAAGTTTCTTTTGCCGACATAAATTTTACGTTTACGGTAAACAACATATTTCTGTAAATAATACGCAACAGCTTCACTCTGGCAGAAATATTTCATGCTGTCAGGGATTTTGAAACGCATTTCTTCAGCGATTCTAAAGTAATTATCAACAGCATTTCTACTTGTTAAGATAATTGCAGTGAAATCATTTAAATCAATTTTTTGCTGACGAACTTCTTTTGATTCAACACCTTCAACGTGAATAAACGGAATAAAATCAACTTTTACTTTGAGTTTGTCTTCGAGTTCAGCGTAGGGTGAATTTTCAACTTTGGGTTCTGGTTGGGAGATGAGAACAGTCTTGACTTTCATGTGTGTTTGGTTTTGAAACACCCTAAGAGTTAAGCCACTTATAGCTAATAACTAGTGGTGCTATTTCAAGGCTGCAAATGTACAAAATAAAATAATACCAATCTTGCATTAAATACTTTCTATATCTGTAAACGTAATTTCCAATAAAGACAAGGTTTATCAGGCAAAATAGTGCGATAATAGTGTAGGAGAATCCTTCAGATGTAAATTGATTGTATGCTAAAATCGCTGTGAGAGGTAAAATAAATAATGAAGCATAGCCTAAACTTGCAATTTTAAAAAGAATATAATTAAGGATTAAGTCAGTTTTATTTATAAAAATTCCAACACAGATTTCTAAGATGCTTTTTGAAATAATAATAATTGAAAAAAATAAACCGATCTGAGAGAAGTTAATAATGTCAGAGTTCGTTTTTAAAGTTTTAATCTGCATGATGCTTAAGCTCATGACGCTAATTGTAATCATAAAAAGTATCAAATCAAACCAAATGATTTGTTGTTTGAATCTTTTCTTTTCAGCGAAATAAGATTTTAAGAAATCGAACTTAAAAAATAAATAAAACTCATTGGTATTGATATATTTGGCAGCGACAATCAAAATGAGGATAGCTAAATAAATAAAGCTAACCCAATCAGATGAACTTGTATGCCTAACAATAACCTCCACAATTTTTTTCTGCAAATGTAAATTAATTTGTTGTTTTGTTAACTCAATCCATGGACATAAAATATTTACCTTTGCGGCACAAACTTTAGCAAATCAATGAACAAACGATTGGTGATCATACCAACTTACAACGAATGCGAAAACATCACAGATATCATTGATGCTGTTTTTTCGCTTCCACTTGATTTCCATCTTCTTGTTGTTGATGATAATTCTCCAGACAGAACTCCCCAATTGGTCAAAGATTTACAGAAAACTTACCCTAATCTTTTTCTTGAAGTCAGACATAAAAAAAATGGTTTGGGAACGGCTTACATTCATGGTTTTAAATGGGCTTTGGAAGAAGGTTACGAAAAGGTTTTTCAGATGGATGCCGATTTTTCTCATAATCCTAAAGATTTGGTTGAAATGGATAAAGCATTTCTAACCGATGGCGCAGATGTTGTGATAGGATCTAGGTATTTGACAGGTGTAAATGTTGTTAACTGGCCGATGAAAAGGGTTTTGATGTCTTGGGGCGCCTCAAAGTATGTAAAGTTGATCACAGGTTTAGAAATAGAAGATACCACGGCGGGTTTTGTAGCTTACAGAAAAGAAGTTCTTGAGAAAATTGACTTGAATTGCATAAAGTTTATAGGTTATGCTTTTCAAATAGAAATGAAGTATAAAGCTTATCATTTAGGTTTTAATGTCAAAGAAATTCCGATTATCTTTACCGACAGAACTCGTGGAAAATCTAAAATGAGTAGCAAAATAATAACAGAAGCTGTATTTGGTGTAATCCGTATGCGCTTCCGTAAAATGATAGGTAAATTGTAGATGGTATATTTAATTAAACATGCGAAGATTGTTAATGAAGGAAAGATAACTGAAGGTGACGTTCTGATTGAAGATCATATCATTAAAGAAATCAATTCTTCTATAAGTGTTAAATCAAGCGAAACAAAAGTGATTGATGCTGAGGGAAACTATTTAATCCCTGGTATGATTGACGATCAGGTTCATTTTAGAGAACCAGGATTAACACATAAAGAAACAATTTTGACAGGTTCGAAGGCTGCTGTTTCTGGCGGAATCACATCTTTTTTTGAAATGCCGAACACGAATCCGCAAACAACAACGCAAGAGAAATTTCAAGAGAAAATAGAACTAGCTCAAAAAGGAAGTTTTGCTAATTATGCTTTCATGTTTGGTGGAACGAATGATAATTTAGAGGAGATTAAAAAGATAGATCCTCAAACAACGCCTGCACTGAAGCTTTTTTTGGGTTCTTCTACAGGAAATATGTTGGTTGATGATGAAAAGGTTTTAAAAGAAATTTTTGAAAATTCTCCGATTATTATTTCTGCACATTGTGAAGATGAAGCAACGATTAAAGCAAATTTAGAAAAAGCAATTGAAGGATTTGGTGAAGATATCCCGATTAGTCAACATCCGGAAATTAGAAGTGCTGAAGCTTGTTATTTATCTTCTTCAAAAGCGATAAAACTGGCAGAGGAAACAGGGGCTCGATTGCATGTTTTCCATTTGTCAACAGCAAAAGAAATGCGTTTGTTTAACGGAAAGAAAAAATTAGAAAATAAAAAGATTACAGCTGAGGTTTGTGTGCATCACCTATGGTTTTCAGATGAAGATTATGAAGAAAAAGGGACATTCATCAAATGGAATCCAGCGGTTAAATCAACCAAAGATCGTCAAGCTTTATTAGATGCTTTAAAAAGTAATAAAATTGATGTCATCGCAACAGATCATGCGCCTCATACACTTGAAGAGAAAGAGAACTCTTACACAAAAGCACCAAGTGGAGGACCTTTGGTTCAACATGCTTTACCAGCACTTTTTGAATATTACCACCAAGGTGTTTTAAGTTTGGAGCAAATTGTTCAAAAAACATCGCATAATCCAGCAAAACTTTTTGATGTTGAAAAAAGAGGATTTATAAAAGAAGGCTATTTTGCTGATCTTGTTTTGGTAAATCTTAATTCCCCTTGGACAGTCAATCAATCTAATATTTTTTATAAATGTGGTTGGTCACCATTTTTTGGAAATACCTTTAAATCGAGAATTACGCATACTTTTGTTAACGGACATCTTGTTTATAACAACTTTAAGTTTAGTGAAGAAATGCCGGGACAGCCATTAAAATTTGACAGATGATAAAACGTCTTAGTTATATTTTTTTTATTCTAACCATGATGGTTTCATGTCAGGAAACTTATGAGGTATCTAAACCTGATCAATTGATTGGTAAAGAGAAAATGGTTGAGATTGTCACTGATATGATGATTCTTGATGCTGCAGGTAATGTTTCTGATATTCCTTTGAAAAAAAACAACATTAGCTCTTATCAATTAATTTCTAAAAAATATGGAATTGATAGTATTCAGTTGAAGCAAAATCTGAATTATTACAATACTCAATTTGATGAAAATTTAGAAATTTACAAGGAGGTGAAAGCAAATGTGGAAGCTAAGAGAAGCGCCTTAGATGAGCCGAAAGAAGATTCAGACTCAACCTCAGTAAAAACAATTAAGTAAAACAACTTTAAGATTCTTCTTCTTTATCGTGATATGCGATAAGTTTGATACTGTCTTCTATTGATTTGAATTCAAAATTTAATAACTCTTTGATTTTTGAATTATCGTAAATTAATTTAGAATTCAGATTTTGTATTAAATTTAAGTTGATTTGTTTCTTGTAGCCAAACACAGAAATCATCGATTCTATCACCCAGAGAATATACATCAAAGTTTTGCTAAGTTTAATGCTCGGAGGTTTTGCACCATACGCATTAGCGATAAGCGTCATCACACGTTTAAAGTCTGTATTTTCGCTGACCAAGATAAAACGTTGTTGTTTAACCTCATGTTGTGTGAGTTGATACATGATTTCAACACAATCATAAACATCAACAAATCCCGTTTGTTTAGGAATATAAAAAGAGAAGCCAGCTTTAGCTTTTTTGAGAATTAATCCGCTGCCTGACGCTTCAAAACCATCACCAAGCACAACACCAGGGTTCACAATAACTGCATTTAAGCCTTCTTGCGTTGCTCTCCAAACTTCTCGCTCTGCACCATATTTTGCAATGGCATAAATGTTTGTTTTATCTTGTTCAGAGATCGTTATTTTTTCGGTGATTCGGTCAGAAATTTCATCAGGACTCAGTGTCGCAATTGAGCTGACGTGACAAAGTTTTTCAACTCCGTAATCCAAAGCAAAATTGACAATGTTTTTGGTGCCGTGAATATGCAGTTGTCGCATTTCTTTATAGTCAGATGGTGAATTGCTGACAAGGCCAGCGCAGTGATAAAGATGTTTGATTTTTGTTTTAAAAATTTCTTCTAATCTTGGAATATCTAAAATATCCGCTTTTTCCCATCTGATGTTTTCTGAAATTGATTTAGGTGTAATTTCGTCATACTTCAAAAGAATTTTAATACTGTGTTGTTTCTTTTGTTCACTTCTAAAAATAGCAATAGATCTTTCTTTTTGAAGAATTAATTTGGCCAGTAGATGCGTGCCTAAAAAACCTGTTGCGCCTGTCACTAAATTCATGTTGTAAATATACTCAGGATATAGGAAAAAAGAAACATTATAATATCTTTGTACCAAATTATTAAAAGATGAAAAAGGATTTTGTAAAAGAGGTCACCTGGAGAGGAATGGTACACGATGTCATGCCAGGCACACAAGAGCATTTGAATGAAGAGGTAAGAGCTGCATACGTTGGTATTGACCCCACTGCGGATTCACTTCATGTTGGGCATTTGGTTGGTGTGATGTTGTTAAAACATTTTCAGTTGTCAGGTCATAAACCTGTTGCTTTAATTGGTGGTGCAACTGGAATGATAGGTGATCCGTCTGGGAAATCAGATGAAAGAAATCTACTAGATGAAGAAACGCTTGCAAAAAACCAAGCAGGCATTAAAAAACAATTATCTAAGTTTTTAGATTTTGAAAGTGATGCTGAAAATGCTGCAATTTTGGTTAATAATTATGACTGGATGAAAGAATTTAGTTTCATTGATTTTATTCGTGATGTTGGAAAACACATGACTGTCAATTATATGATGTCTAAAGACTCTGTCAAGAAAAGATTAGATGCATCATCTCAAGTCGGTCTGAGTTTTACTGAATTTACTTATCAATTGGTTCAAGGCTATGATTTTTTACATTTATTTCGCCATCATTCATGCAGTTTGCAAATGGGTGGTAGTGACCAGTGGGGAAATATCACAACCGGAACTGAGCTGATAAGAAGAGTTGACCAAGAAAAAGGTTATGCCTTGACTTGTCCTTTAATCACAAAAGCTGATGGAGCTAAATTCGGAAAAACAGCCTCTGGTAATATCTGGTTAGATCCTGAAAAAACATCTCCTTTTAAATTTTACCAATTCTGGTTAAATACAAGTGATGATGATGCAGAAAAGTTTATCAAGATTTTTACTTTTAGAGATCAAGAAGAGATTGAAGGCTTAATTGAAAAGCATAAAGCAGAACCTCACTTGAGAACTTTACAAAAAGTATTGGCTGAAGATTTAACAATCACGGTTCACAGTGAAGTTGAATTAGAAAAAGCCAAAAAGGCAACGCAAGTTCTTTTTGGTAAATCAACTTTTGATGATTTAGCGTCTATTGATGAAAAAACATTTTTAGATATCTTCGATGGTGTGCCTCAGGCTGAAATCTCTACTGATTTAATTCAGGGCTTAGATATTGTTGAAGCATTGACAACGCATTCTGATTTTTTAAAGTCAAAAGGCGAAGCAAGAAGAGCATTAAAGCAAAATTCTATTTCAATCAATAAAGAGAAGGTCAAAGAAGATCACGTTTTGTCATCGAAAGATTTAATTAACGGAAAATACGTTCTGGTAAGTAAAGGAAAGAAACAAAATTTCTTATTGGTTGTGAAGTCTTGAGTTATAAAAGTAGTAAAGCCTCGAAAAATTCGAGGCTTTACCTTAACTAACCAATCTATTATGAAAAAACTTCATCCTAGTACAAACATAGTTTAAATATCCATTTGCACAAAAAAATAATCGACAAAATTTGGATTATTTTATGAATACTATAACGCCATTAAATTGCAGCCTCTGATATCACTGTTGTCAAACCTTCCGATGACTTCAAATTTTTTATCAGAAATTTTTCTACCTAAATCTTGTGTTGCAATAAAGCTACAAGAATTCAAATTGGCTAAGTCAATAATGTTTAGACCACCGTTTTTATTATTTTCTAAAAGCGTCAGTGGATCTTCGGTATCGCGCACAATAACATCCATGTGTTCTGGTAAATCAAATACGCCGTGACCTTTACTATAAGCTTGTGACAAAAGTTCTGTCATGCCGTACTCACTGTGAATTTCTGTTAGATTAAAACTCTTTTTTAAGATGTCATGAACTTCTTCTCGTATCATTTCTTTTCGTCTGCCTTTCATGCCGCCTGTTTCCATGACAATAATGTTCTGAAGATCAACACTGTAATTTTCAGCAAGGTCTAGCAAAGCAAAAGTAACACCGATTAATAAAACTTTCTTTTTCTTGATTTCGGGGTTTTCTAAAGTTTTGACGAGTTCATCTAAGTTGTTTAGATAAAAGCCACTCTCGTTAGATTTATTTCTTTTAATAAAGTCATTTGCCATGTGAACCAAAGAAGAGTTATCTCTTTCTAAGTAAGAAGGTAATAAAGCTAAAACGGTGAAATCTTCAACTGAACCGTAAAATTTCTCAAAAGTGTGAAGACAGCTTTTTTCATATAATGCTATATCTGCAACATGATGAATACTTCTTTGCTGACCAGTTGTACCGCTACTCATAAATTGAATGTCAGCATCACAGTTTTTGTTTAAAACTTTATGAGATTTGAAAAACTCAATAGGCAAAAAAGGAATTTCTGATATTTCTTTTACCTCATCCGGATTGACCTCAAGCAAATCGCAATATTTCTGGTATACTAAAGTATGCTCATATTGGTATCGAAAAACTTTTAAACAAGTTTTGATAAAATCTTCCTCAGATTGAATATTAAAGATTTCTTCTTCAAGTTTCATAAAAATTGTTTCAGACAAAAAAAGCACCTCAACAGAGGTGCTTTTGCAAATATATTTATTTTAAATTGATTATCTAACAATCAATTTCTTTGTAATGCTATTTGACTCTTGAGTGATTTTAACTAAGTAAACTCCAGATTTTAAAGCTGAAATGTTCAAGCTTTCGTTAGAGTTCATTTCTTGAGAAATAACTGCTTTACCTAAAATATCATAAACTTCAACAGTAAAATCATCTGAATTTGAAGTGTTGATGTTTACATAAGTTCCTTGAGTAGGGTTAGGATAAACGCTAAATTCAGTAGCGTCAAAAGATGTGTTTCCTAAAGTTGCATTGAAATCATCTAAGCTTCTTGGGAATAACTGACCATCTCCTCCAAATTCAGAAACAATACCTACAACATTGTTTAATTGAGTTGATGGAATTACTTCACCAATAAAATCAGCATTTTGAAATTGAGTTCTAAGAATAGTTGAGTTTGATCCATCGGTTAAAGTGTAGTTAGTTCCTGCAGCGAACATTGCAGTACCATCACCTTCAGTAATTGTTACATTTTCAATAGCAACAACTTCAGATTCGTAGTCATTAAAGTTTGTAAGCAACTCATTAATTGTGATGATTTGTGGTACAATTTCGTTGTTGTTAGAAGTTGCGACACCTGGATCTTCACTTGGGATAAATTGCATGATACCGTTGTATTCAGAAACAGAACCTGTCATGCCAGTGATACCATCTCCAATGTTATAAGATGTTGTGATATTTCCATCAAAGTCATCGATTAAGATTGCACCAGTGGCATCTTCAATATACTTCTGACCTCTAAAGTTTTGTTGGAAAGTCAATATAGCCTCGCTTGTTAATGTGAATATGCTTCCATCTTGAGCGCTAGCTCTTAAAGCTGCGATATCAGAAACAGTACTTGTAGAAACAATATTAAAGTTGACTTCAGCAGCTACAGCAGGAGATAAAGGTTGGTCGCTTTGATCAAGCAATTCCATGCTAATACTGTGAGCACCTTCACTTAAACCAACTAGACTAATAGGAGTTGAATCATATTGAGCAATTGGTGTACCGCCATCAACAGTGTAAGAGATATAGCCGTCACCAGTTCCATTTCCTAAAGCGAAATTTTGTACGCTAAACTCAACGCTGACATCACCAGAAGCAAAGTTTTGACCTTCAGTAGGTGTTAAAATTGCTAATGCAGGACCAGAAACTTCTTCAACTTTAAAGTTATCAATGTAAAATAACGAACCATCAACCCAATCTGCAACAAGATCATAAAAACGAATACCAAATTCTTGAGAACCATCTGCTGTTGGCGTGTATTCAAAAGAAATTGTTTGCCATTGGTTTAAAACAGCAGGATCAGAATATTGGCTTGGTTCATAACCAGTAGCGTTAAAGACTCTAACTCTAGCTTGGTTGTTAGTTGCGTAAACATCAAGGCTTACTATATAAGTTGTTCCGCTAACTAAACTCACTGACTGTCTGATATCAGTATTGCCTTGATCCTGAGTAAGTAAATTAACACTTGCAGATGAGTTACCTTCAGAAACAAAAGCTGCATCAGTGTTTTGTGTCAAGTCAGTTGTTGAAAAATCAATCACCGGCCATCCGTCAGGTGCACCTGATGTCCAATCTTCAAAGCTACCGTTGGTTGCCAAGTTTTGACCAACCATCGCAAAGCTAAAAAGCATAGCAAATAATAAAGTAATTTTTTTCATAATGTTTGTTTTTAATTTTCGCTTCAAATATAGGCTTTTTTAAGCTATTTGTCATTCATAAGTTAATAGACTTAACGATTTGATGATATAAGTCATGATTATCATTTTTAAAATATGGATTTGATAAAGGAAAAATTAATAGTATTTTTATTTGATAATAAAAACTAAAAGAGTTAATGAACATTATCAATTATTGAAAATGCAAACTGCTCTTTTTGGTATAATATTTTTTAGTTATTAAAGGTTAACTAAAGTTTACTAAAAAACTCCTTATCATAATTATTTATTAATTTAGGTGTCTGATATATTTGTCTAAATTTGTATCAGAAATATTTAAAATCTTTATGGAAAAATCAGAGATTACAATTTTAATTGCAGACGACGATCCAGATATTTTAGAAATATTAAGTTATAATCTAAAACAAGAAGGTTATAAGGTGATAAAAGCTGAAAATGGTGTCAAGGCTGTTAAAAAAGCCAAAAAGAAAAAACCTGAACTCATCATCTTAGATGTAATGATGCCTGAAATGGATGGTATTGAAGCTTGTGAGATTATACGTAATACAAAAGGTCTGCAAAATACAGTAATCACTTTTTTGACAGCACGCGCTGAGGATTATTCTCACGTTGCAGGTTACGATGCTGGAGCTGATGACTATATTACCAAGCCTATTAAACCTAAAGTATTGATGAGCAAAATCAAAGCTTTGCTGCGTCGTTTTAGAACTGAAGAACCTGAAGAATTAAATATTTACAGCGTTGGCGATATGACTGTTAATCGAGATGAATATAAAGTCACTAAAGCTGACCAAGAATTTTCGCTTCCGCGTAAAGAATTTGAACTTCTCGCTTTGTTATCTTCTCAACCCGAAAAAGTTTTCAAACGTGAAGATATTCTCAATACAGTTTGGGGTGATGAGGTGATTGTTGGTGGTCGCACAATTGATGTTCATATCAGAAAACTTCGTGAGAAAATAGGAAATGACAGGTTCAAAACCGTAAAAGGTGTTGGTTATAAATTCGTTGTTTAATGTCTATTAAATATAAGCGTTCATACAAGTTTGCCTTTTTTACTTCAACTTATATCACATTATTTCTGAGTTTACTCATTCTGATTTATCAGTATTATTTTTTTGAAGTCTTGTGGCTTTCCATATTGATTTTCGCACTGCTTTGTTATGTTTTCTCTTTTTTTATTATCCAATTAAGGATAGAATATTTTATATATAAACGTGTAAAATCTGTTTATGATAGTGTCGCCTTATTAGATGCTGAGTCTATAAACCCTCAGCGATTAACTTCGGATATGAAAACTTTAACAGCTGAAGTTGAGCGATTTGCAAAACATAAAAGATTAGAAATCGAAACCTTAAAAGGTCGTGACAGCTACCGAAAAGAATTTATGGGTAATGTAGCGCACGAACTCAAAACGCCTTTGTTTACAGTGCAAGGTTATATTTTGACTTTGTTAGATGGCGCTTCTAACGATGAAAAAGTTAGGGATAAATATTTGGCGAGAGCCAGTAAAGGCGTTGATCGCTTGATATACATCGTGAAAGATCTTGACATGATTACCAAATTAGAAACGGGTGATCTTAATCTATTTCAAGAAAAATTTGATATCAACGAACTTCTTGATGGCGTGCATGATTTGTTAGAAATGAAAGCTGCTAAAAAAGAAATCAGCATTGATATTGAATCTATTACAAAACCTATTTTTGTTAAAGCTGATAAAGAACGGATGCAGCAGGTTTTAGCAAATTTAGTAGTTAACTCAATTAAGTATGGTAAAAAGGGAGGGATTGTTAAAATGGTCGTTGAAGACATTTCTTCTCATAAAATAAAAGTAAGCGTTAGCGACAATGGAGAAGGTGTTAAGGCTCAAAATATTCCTCGACTTTTTGAACGCTTTTACAGAGTTGACAAAAGTGGATCACGTAAAGAAGGCGGTTCAGGTTTAGGACTGTCAATCGTTAAACACATTGTTGAAGCGCATCAAGAAAAAGTAAAAGTCGATAGTGAATATGGTGTTGGTAGTGAATTCTCATTTACTTTAACGAAATATCAGGAAGAATGAGTTTAGTATCTTCAGAATTCAATTTTTGAAATCCAGTATATTTTTGATCCATACTCATAAAATCTGTGGCTTCAATGTCTTTTTGATTTTTGTAATCAAAGATTCCTTTCTTTTTAAGATATTTAGCTAAATAAATTTGCTCTGGCTGCTCAGGTGTCGGAATCAAAATTCCTTTTTTATGAAGATGCGTTAAATCCATCAAACTTGAATAACCTGATCTACATATAATATAAGACGAAGCATTAAGTGCGTTAGAAAGTTCTTGACTTGTCATATAGTTAATATAAGTCAGTTGATGATATTTATAGGTTTTCTGTTCATTTTCAAAGCGCCCTCCAATCATAATTGATTTTTCTTTTTTACTCTTAAAAATAGCAATCAATTTTTCTTCTAATAAACCGCGCTGAGGTTCTGGACCAGACAACAAAATGCAAAACTCATAAGTTGAAGGCGTTTCCTTTTTTTCTAAAGCAGAACATAAGCCGATATAATATGTTTTATGTTCAGCTTTTTTCCATTGAGATAGTCGGCCGCTCAGTTTATTTCCCCCTCGCTGATCAGGAACCCAAATTTGATCAAATTTGTTCAGAAAAGACCTGTAAACAACATGAGGAAGCCAAGCTGAAAAATGATGTTTTAGGTTGAGTTGATGTGAGATAATGACAGATTTTATAGTTTTGTTTCTAACGCCTAAGCGGTTATCAGAAATAATAAAATCAATTTTTTCAGCATCACATATTTCATTAGTTATCCTTTTTTCTCTTTTAATACCGAGAAGCATTTTAAAACTTGCTTTAAATAAACGGAATTTCATGTTGGTTTTGCCTGCACCATAAATAATTTCAGAAGATTGAAATCGATAGCTTTTTAATTCAGTAAACTCTTTATTTAACAAGTCTAAAGCTTTGCCATCACTAGCAATGACAATGTGATGACCTTCAGAAATTAGTTTTCTAATAATCGGAATGCAGCGCGTCGCGTGACCCAAACCCCAATGAAGTGGTGCAACAAGAATATTTAATTTTCGCATCAATTTTTATTTCAGTTTGAGCACAACCTTTAAATCCTTAATTTTACAAAAAATTTAATTGTGGGGAGTAAAAATAAATTAAAACGTTTTAAAGAAAACGAAACATTTGAAAATGTTATACAGCCAACGCGTGAAGAAGTTGTTGAAGAAAAAATGAAATATAGAGGTCAGTGGGCTTCATCTTTTTTTAATAATGAAAACCCAATCGTATTAGAGCTTGGTTGCGGTAAAGGCGAATATACAGTTGAGTTGGCAAAGCAAAATCCTGACAAAAATTTTATTGGCATAGACATTAAAGGCGCACGTTTTTGGCGAGGTGCTAAAACTGCCACTGAAGAAAATCTTGATAATGTTTGTTTTATCAGAACACAAATAGAGCTTGTCCATCATATTTTTGAGGAAAATGAAATCAGCGAAATCTGGATTACCTTTCCTGACCCCCAAATTAAGTGGAAAAGAACGAAGCATAGAATGACTAATCCTAGTTTTTTAGAAAAATATAAACACATTCTAAAGCCTGACGGAATCATGCATCTCAAGACAGATAGTGAATTTATGCATGGTTATACATTAGGAGTTTTAGAAGGTTTATCTTACAATGTTATGTATGCACATCATGATATTTACGTCAATCATGATGCGCCAAAAGAAGTTATTGGAATTCAGACTTTTTACGAATCGCAATACTTGAAAGAAAACAAAGCGATTACATATTTAAAATTTAATTTTAATTCATAATTTGGTAGAACTACAAGTCTATATACTCACTTACCTCGCAGCCTTTGCAGGAGTTGTTCCGCCTGGTCTTATCAATATGTCTGTGGCAAAAGCCTGCCTGAATCGTGGCAAAAAAGCAGCTTTAATGATGGCGATTGGTGCCAGTATTGTTGTGTTGCTTCAAGCGACGGTTTCAGTTCTTTTATCATCTTATATTTTTGATCACCCTTTTGTGAAAGGGATGCTTTTAAGAACAGGTTTAGTGATATTAATTTTGATGATGCTTTACTTCTTATTAACAGCTCAGCATAGTAAGTCTAAAGATGAAATCAGTAAATCAAAATCCTCCCGTAGTTTTTTGAATGGTTTGTTAATCGCAGTTTTAAATGTTTTCCCTATTCCTTATTTTGTTGTGTTATCAACAGTTTTTGGTTCAGAATTCGACTTTGAATTTACGACCTTAAATATTATTCTTTTTGCTTTAAGTGCAGCTTTGGGAACCTTTACAACACTTTACGCTTATATTGTTTTCTTTATAAAAATTGAGGATAAAACCACTAGATTTAAAAAATACTCAAACTATTTCATGGCAGCTTTAATGCTGATTTTAGCATGCGTTACTGTCTGGAGAATTTATTATAAAGGCGGATGAAAAAAACAGAAGATTTTTACGAAAAGGTTTACGAAGTTGTTCGTCAAATTCCTGATGGAAAAGTCACCAGTTACGGAGCAATTGCAAAAGCAATAGGAGCTCCTAAAAGTGCAAGAACTGTTGGTTATGCGATGAATAATTCATTGAAAAATGATGCTGGATTACCAGCGCATCGTGTGGTGAATCGAAATGGCGTTTTAACAGGGAAGCATCATTTTAATGAAATTGATATGATGCAAAAACGACTTGAAGCTGAAGGTCATGTTGTTGAAAATGATCAGATTAAGAGTTTTCAAGAAGTTTTTTGGGATCCGTTCGAACTCTATTAAAATCAAGATAAAAGAGTCTTTATTAAGCGCTTAAATCGTATATTTGCATTTAGATTAAATCTTAATAAATGTCACATAAGTTTATGAAGCTCAATAAAGAAGATATCAAAAAGGCATTGTCAACAATTAGCGTTGCTGGCGAAGGTCAGAACATGGTTGAAAGCGGTGCAGTTCAAAATATAGTCACTTTTGGTGATGAAGTTATCGTTGATCTCAAATTATCAACGCCAGCTTTAAATATTCGTAAGCGTGCCGAGGTTGATGTGATGAAAGTCATCCACGAAAAGGTTTATGAAAAAGCTAAAGTTGAAGTTAAAGTTTCAGTTGAAACATCTTCTTCACAAAAGAAAGAAACAAACGAGATCAAAGGAAAACCTATTCCAGGAATCAAAAATATAGTTGCCGTTGCATCTGGTAAAGGTGGCGTCGGAAAATCTACAATCACAGCTAATTTAGCTGTAAGTTTATCTAAACTTGGCTTTAAAGTTGGCTTGTTAGATGCTGACATTTATGGACCATCTGGGCCAATTATGTTTAATGTCGCTAATGAAAAACCTTTGTCAGTTAATGTTGGAGGAAAATCAAAAATGAAACCTATTCAAAGTTACGGTGTGAAAATGCTATCAATTGGCTTTTTTACTAAGCCAGATCAAGCAGTTATTTGGAGAGGACCAATGGCTGCAAAAGCATTGAACCAAATGATTTTTGATGCTGACTGGGGAGAGCTAGATTTCCTTTTAGTCGATCTACCTCCAGGAACTGGAGATATTCATTTATCTATCATGCAATCAATGCCAATTACAGGAGCTGTTGTTGTGAGTACGCCTCAAAACGTTGCTTTAGCTGATGCCAAAAAAGGTGTTGCAATGTTTAATCAAGAAAGTATCAATGTACCAGTTTTAGGTATTGTTGAAAATATGGCTTACTTCACTCCGGCTGAATTGCCTGATCATAAATATTACATCTTCGGTGAAAAAGGCGCAAGCTATCTGGCTAAAGATTTAGATGTACCATTTTTAGGAGAAATTCCTCTTGTACAAAGTCTTCGTGAATCTGGAGATATCGGAAGACCTGCTGCATTACAAGATGATACATTATTAAGTAATGCATTTTTAGAACTAACAAGAAATGTGGTACAGCAAGTTGTTGATCGTAATGAGAATTTACCTGAAACGGAAGCAATTCAAATCACAACGATGGCTGGCTGTAGCGCTGTAAATAAGTAGAATAATGACAGGACAAGAATTACGTGATAAAGTGCAAGTTGCACTTGAAGAAATCAGGCCATTTCTTAAAAATGACGGTGGTGATATCGAGCTGCTTGAAATCGAAGATGATAAGCATGTAAAAGTGAAATTGCTTGGCACTTGTATAGATTGCACAGTTAACCAAATGACATTGAAGTCTGGTGTTGAAATGACAATTAAAAAACACGTGCCGCAGATTGAATCTGTGACAAATGTGAAGGCTTAAAAATATTAAGCAAATTTGACAAAAGTCATTTGAATTCTTTTTAGGATCAATGACCTTTATATTTTCAAAGTACAAAAATATGATTGAAACAGATATTCTTATAATAGGTGCTGGACCAACAGGACTTTTTACAGTTTTTGAAGCAGGATTGTTGAAATTAAAATGTCATTTAATTGATGGGCTACCACAGCCTGGCGGACAACTTGCTGAACTCTATCCGAAAAAACCTATTTATGATATTCCAGGTTATCCAGAAGTTTTAGCTGGTGATTTGGTTGATAATCTAATGGAGCAAATCAAACCCTTTGAGCCTGGATTTACATTAGGGGAAAGAGCGCAGGATCTAGAAAAACTTGATGATGGAACTTTTATCGTTACGACAGATGAAGGCACAAAGCATCACGCTAAAGTTGTTGCAATTGCTGGTGGTTTGGGTAGCTTTGAGCCTCGAAAACCACCAATATCAAACCTAGCAGATTACGAAAAGAAAGGTGTTTCTTATATGGTAAAGAATCCTGAAGATTACCGTGAGCAATCTGTTGTCATTGCAGGTGGCGGTGATTCAGCTCTCGACTGGTCTATTTACCTTGCTGATATTGCTTCAAAAGTGACTTTGATTCATCGAAGAAATGAATTCAGAGGTGCTCTAGAATCTGTTGATCGTGTTAAAGAATTAAAAGATTTAGGTAAAATAAAACTAATCACTCCAGCTGAAGTTGTCGGTATAGAGGGTGAAAGCCAGCTTAAATCTTTAGTCATTAGAAAAAACAACAATCCTGAAGAGGATTTTAAAATAGAAACAGATCATTTTATTCCACTTTTTGGATTGTCTCCTAAATTAGGACCAATTTCAAAGTGGGGATTAGAGATTGAAAAAAATGCTATTAAAGTTGATAATTCATTAGATTACCAAACGAATGTTCCTGGTGTTTATGCCATTGGCGATGTGAATACATATCCAGGTAAACTCAAATTGATTTTGTGCGGTTTTCATGAAGCTACGATGATGTGCCAAAGTGCTTACCAGCGTATTTTTCCTGATAAACGTTACGTGATGAAATATACAACTGTTGGTGGTGTAACAGGTTTTGATGGGTCAAAAAAAGAAGCACCTAAAGCTGTGGTTAAAGCAATCGATTAATTTATGGATATCAAAATAACGATTACAGATCGTGAGGGAGAAACTCATGTCGTTGATGCGCCTACTGACATAGCGATGAATTTAATGGAAATCGTAAGATCATACGAATTGGCCCCAGAAGGAACAATTGGTATTTGTGGCGGAATGGCTATGTGTGCATCTTGTCAATGTTATATTAAGTCCGACACTGAGTTACCAGAAATGGAAATGGACGAAGAAGCCATGCTTGCTGAAGCTTTTCATGTAAAAGAAAATAGTAGGCTGGGGTGTCAGATTCCTATTACTGAAGATTTAGAAGGCCTAGTCGTAGAATTAGCACCTGAAGAATAATATATTTTTATAACATTTAAACACTGTTGTTGATTGAATAAATTGGCAGCAGTTCTATTTTGCAATACCTTTTTGTAACTGAATTGTTTTCAAAATCTGATTCCAAACTTTTTCCCTAAGCTGATAAAATGTTTTTAAATTTTCGATTAGTTTTTCACAATTTGTGTCCTGATAAACAATCATTTCTTTGAGTTCATTTTTTAGGTTTTGAGTTAGATGCTCATTCTTTATTTCTTTTTCAAAAAACATTTTCAAAATTTCAAAATTATGTTTTGGAAACTTTTGTTGTAAATATTTAATAGTATTTAAAGATAGATTTGCAATCACTTTTCTTTGACTGAAAACTGAAAAAACTAACTTATGATGCTTTTGACTTGAAGAAATTTTTGAATAATAAAAATCAAAAAAATCCAATTGAGCTTGAGATAGTTCAATATTTTTAATGTCATTAAATTTTATATCAAGATAATCAAACAAGGCGGTAATTTCAGGTGAAGAATTATCTTTGTTTGAATTCATCTTTTCTAAATAATAAATTTCAATTGCATAACTTTCCAAAAAGCAATTTAAATCCTGAGGACTTTCTATCAGTGGAAATAAAAAGTGATCTCTGGTTTCACTTTCATTTTGTCTCGATATTTCTTCTAAGTTCTTTATACAGCTCATATTAAATAATAAAAAAAGCGGCTTTGATTAAAACCGCTTTTGAAGTAAAAATTAATTTTTTTTTATTTAAAAGCAGGAATTCCTGTGACATCTGCACCTGTAATTAGTAGGTGGATGTCGTGTGTTCCTTCGTAAGTGATGACACTTTCTAAATTCATCATGTGTCGCATAATGCTATATTCGCCAGTAATTCCCATGCCACCAAGCATTTGTCTTGCTTCTCTAGCGATATTAATTGCCATGTCTACATTGTTACGTTTTGCCATAGATATTTGTGCTGTAGTCGCTTTGCCTTCGTTTTTAAGTTGACCTAAGCGTAAAGCAAGCAATTGTGCTTTTGTGATTTCAGTAATCATTTCAGCAAGTTTCTTTTGTTGTAGCTGAAAGCTTGCAATAGGTTTGTCAAATTGCATACGTTCTTTTGAATATCTTAAAGCCGTGTCGTAGCAATCCATCGCGGCACCAATTGCACCCCAAGCAATACCAAATCTTGCAGAATCTAAGCAAGAAAGTGGAGCGCCTAAACCACTTTTGCCAGTTAGTAAATTTTCTTTAGGAACTTTCACGTTGTCAAAAATAAGCTCACCTGTTGCTGATGCTCTTAGCGACCATTTGTTATGTGTTTCCGGTGTTGAAAATCCTTCCATGCCACGCTCTACAATTAATCCATGGATACGACCTTCTTCGTTTTTCGCCCAAACAACAGCGATATCACAAAAAGGAGCATTCGAAATCCACATTTTTGCACCATTGAGTAGGTAATGATTACCTTTATCTTTATAGTTTGATGTCATTCCGCTTGGGTTAGAACCGTGATCTGGTTCAGTTAAACCAAAAGCACCCATAAATTCTCCTGAAGCTAATTTTGGAAGAAATTTCTTTTTTTGTTCATCAGTTCCATAAGCGTAAATCGGGAACATCACGAGTGATGATTGTACAGATGCAGTTGATCTTACACCGCTATCACCACGCTCGATTTCTTGCATGATTAAGCCATAAGAAATTTGGTCTAAACCTGCGCCGCCATATTCTTCTGGAATGTACGGGCCAAAGGCACCGATCTCTGAAAGACCTTTGATAATTGATTTCGGGAATTCAGCTTTTTGTGCTGCTTCTTCAATAATCGGACTGACATCTCTTTTAACCCAATCACGGGCAGCTTGCCTGACAAGTCTGTGTTCTTCGGTTAATAAATCATCAATATTGTAATAATCTGGAGCTTGAAAAGTATCTTGTTTCATAATTTCTAATAAATTGACCCAAATTTAAGGAATATTCAGATCATCTTGACTTGACTTTTGTTATAATTTTAGAAAATTCTTAGTCAAAACAAGTTTGTTTTTTATAAGAAGCCAGTTTACATTTTGAGATAGAAATCTTTTACCAAATTGATGTATTCTTCAGTGTAATCATGTCTCGCATTTTCAATCACAAGTTCAGAGATTAGCGTTTCTGTTTTAGTAAACGTCAAATTGATCAAACTTCTTTTAATTTCAGTTTCTTTTCGTCCTTTTATATTTAAAATATCAGAAGGATAGAGTTGATATTTTTCAGCGATTTTAAGAAATTCATTTTCAGCTTGAGCAGGAATAATCACTGAGAAATTTCCTTTTTGAGATAGAAATTTTTTAACGCCAAATATCAATTCTTCAAAAGTTAAGGCATCTTGAAAACGTGCTTTTTCACGTGAAAGATCTAAATTTAAATTGTTTTGCTTTTTAAAGTAAGGTGGGTTAGAGACAATGAGATCGTAAGTTTCGTCGACCTCTTCAGTGAATTCTTGAAAACTAGCGTGATAACAGAACAGACGGTCGCTCCACGGACTTTCTTCAAAGTTGTGAACACATTCTTCAAAAGCGGAATCATCTAATTCAATCCCATCAATTTGTTCAGCATAACTGCGTTGTGCAAGCTGTAAAGCAATAATGCCTGTGCCGCTGCCAACATCCAAAATGCTTTTAGTATTGTCATTAATTTTTGCCCAAGCACCAAGTAAAACAGCATCAGTGCCAACCTTCATGGCAGCATGTTGATGATGGATAGTAAACTCTTTAAAACGAAATGGTTTCTCTGACAAAACTGAAGTTTGTTTTATAGGTATAAATCAAGAAGACCTTCAGGTAGATTAAAGTCGATGCGTTTATTATCTTTATCAATCTCTTTGATAAAAGCATCATTCACAGGTACTAAAATTTCTTTTCCGTCTTTATCAATTAAAAACAAAGCCTGTGGCGAGTTGCTGTCAATACCTTTTATTTTACCAAAAAAACCTTCTTGAGCATCGTGTGCTTCAAATCCGGCAACTTCATGAAAGTAAAATTGTGAATCATCGAGATCAGGAAGTTCAGAAAGTGGTAAGTAAACAGCCTTTTTTATCAAATCCAAAGCATCTGCTTCGTTGTCAACATCTTCAAGTTTAACGCGGAGAAGGTTTGTTTTCTGCAGATTAGATTTTATAATAAAAAAAGGAATCAGCTTGTCGTTAAAATCGACAAGAACTGATTCCAAGTTTGTGTAAGCTCCAGGCTCGTCCGTATCAAGTTTGATTTGAACTTCACCTTTGAAACTAAATTTACTGACAATTTCTCCAAGATAAAAACATTCATCTTTTGTCATCGCCAATTTTTTAAGCTTTGTCTTCTTCGTTAGACTCTTCAGCTTGCGCTTCTTCAGTTTTACCTTCAGCAGCCTCGGCAGCTTCAGCTTCTGCAGCAGCTTTCGCCTCATCATCAGCAGCTTTTGCTTCAGCCTCGCGCTTAGCGTTCACTTCTTTTTCAGCAGCTAATGCTTTTTCTTTAGCATCTTTCTCTTTCTGACGAGCGCTAGCGTTAGCAGAATCAACTTTTGAATTTTTTTCTTCTAACCAAGCTTCAAACTTTTTGTTTGCTTCTTCTTCAGTTAATGCGCCTTTATCAACTCCTGCAAGCAAGTGTTTCTTAAGCATCGCACCTTTGTAAGATAGAATTCTTTTTGCTGTATCAGTTGGTTGAGCACCTTTGCGTAACCACTTCACAGAAGCATCGACATCTAATTCTATCGTTGCTGGAATTGTTGTTGGATTGTAAATTCCTAATTTCTCAATGAATTTACCATCTCTTTTTTCACGACTATCTGTCGCAACTACCCAAAAAAACGGTTTTCCTTTTCTACCGTGTCTTTGTAATCTGATTTTTGTAGGCATAAAAAATTAAATTTTGAGGTTCTCGACCTCCGTTATTAATAATCGGCAAAGATAAGTTTTATTTTTCTAAAATTTTCAATTATGTATTCATAATTTTTATATTACATTTGTTAGCAAAATTTTAAGAATGAAGCGATTTACCCTAGTTTTTCTTATTGCCATCCTTACTTTAAGTTGTTCTGATACAATTACAAGAGATGAAACAGTGTTTCAAACAATGATTGATAATGACTTTTTTAGATCTCAAACAGGAGTAGCTTATCTAAACGATGAAGGACATTTGACTATTGAAAGTACAACGAATGAGAGTGTAAAATTAACCACCGAGTTTAGTCAACCAGGTATTTATACACTTGCACCAACGGGAGTTAATTCTGCAACCTATAAAACTTATTTAGGAGATGTTTATACCTCAAAACATTCAAATATTGACGGAGTTATAGAGATTTTACAAATTAATGAAGATGGTTACGATGGTAATTTTAACTTCAATGCTGTCAATGAAACTGGTGATACGATTGTTTTTCATAAAGGTGCTTTTTTTAATGTGCCATTAGGAAATCCTGGCGGAGGTGATATTGACGAGCCAGGCGATTTGCCTACAGAGTATATGTTAGCAACTATTGATGGAACTTTACTGGAAACTCAAGGCGTAACAAGATCAATTTCGGATGGTCGTATTTCTGTAACTGGTGATTTTGACGGAGCTGAAATTAATATTTCTTATCCAGAAACTCTCGAACCAGGAACTTACACCATCGCTGATCAAGCTGATTTAAGTATGGATTATACTGAAGGCGGAACACTTGATGCAGCAACTTCAGGTCAATTGACAATCAACGCTGCCGAAAACGGATTTTATTTAGGAACTTTTAATTTCACAACAGAGTCAGAACTTCTTATTGAGGCAGGCTCTTTTAATGTACAATAATATTTTGGGCGTTACCTTGCTTAAAAAAAAGCAAGGTCAGGCTTTCCGCTATATCTTTGCTTGAAAAAAGCAAAGGATGCCGCATCAATCCTTAACGCAAGTTGAGGATTTTTTTTGTATTCAAGTTTTGTCATAAAAACAGAAGTCAATTGAAGTTTCGTCTCGCGCTTTTTTATATCTCACTCAAATCATCATCAAATTTCTTTTTTCATTAGTAAAGGCTTTAATTTTTGAGGTTCTTATTTAATTATTTTAAACCCAATTTATAATTGTTTTCAGAAAGTGTTTTTAGTCAAAAATCATTGTGGATAACTTCTTGACTTAAGCATCAAGCTCGCATCTTTTTTTGTGTAATTTTACGCAAAATCTTGCTCTATGTATATCATATTCGATACCGAAACTACGGGTTTACCAAAACGCTGGAATGCGCCAATCTCCGATGTTGATAATTGGCCAAGAGCCATACAAATCGCATGGCAGGTGCATGATGAATGGGGCGAACTTGTAGAGCATCAAGATTTTTTAATCAAGCCTGAAGGTTTTGATATTCCTTATGATTCAGAGCGTATTCACGGAATTTCTACAGCTTTAGCCGAAGAGAAAGGCGTGCCGATTCTTGAGGTTTTAGAAAAATTTAATGTTGCCTTAGGCAAAGCTAAATTCGTAGTTGGGCAAAATGTTGGTTTTGATGTCAATATTATGGGAGCGGAATATTACCGTGCTCAAGTTGACTCGCCAATGACGGAAATGCCAGTGCTTGATACCTGTACAGAAACCACAGCTGAACTTTGTCAAATTCCTGGCGGTCGAGGTGGTAAGTTTAAATTACCAACATTAACTGAATTACACGAAAAGTTATTTGGCGTTCCTTTTAGTGAAGCGCACAACGCAACTGCAGATGTTGAGGCGACAACACGTTGTTTTCTTGAGCTGATCAGAACAAACATTTATTCTGAGAATAAACTTCAAGCTGAAAACGGTTATCTTCAAGAGTTTCAAGCAAAAAACCCAGAACCTTTTAAAGGCATTGGTTTAAAGCATGTGAATCTTCAGAAGGCTTCAGAAAAAATTAAAAAGGCGCAAAGCGATTCTTCAAACGAGCCAACGAAAGCTGAAATGAATGAGAATCTTGAAAAAATTCAAGATGCAAATTTTATTCATTTACATAACCATAGTCAGTTTTCAGTTTTACAATCTACAACATCGATTCCTGATTTGGTTGAGGTGGCTGCCAAACATAAAATGCCAGCAGTTGCTTTAACAGATCATGCCAATATGATGGGCGCTTTTCATTTTGTGAATGCAGTTCAGAAGCATAATAAATCTATTGATGAGGAAAGTGATCAAGTGAAAATCAAACCGATTATTGGCTGTGAGTTTTTTGTGTGTGAAGATCATTTAGATAAATCTCACAAAGACAATGGTTATCAAATTGTGCTTTTAGCTAAAAACAAAAAAGGCTATCACAATTTGGCAAAAATGTCTTCTATTGGTTTTACAAAAGGTTTTTACTATGTGCCACGTATCGACAAGAAAGTCGTTGAAAAGTATAAAGATGACCTGATTGTATTATCAGGAAATATGTATGGTGAAATTCCAAGTAAAATTCTGAATATCGGCGAAAAGCAAGCCGAAGAAGCTTTGTTGTGGTGGAAAGAAACTTTTCAAGATGACTTTTACATCGAGTTGATGCGTCACGGTCAAGAAGATGAAGATAGAGCAAATGAGGTTTTAATCAAGTTTGCAAAAAAACATCAAGTTAAACTAGTGGCTTCTAACAATACTTACTACGCAGATCAAGAAGATGCCAACGCACACGACATTTTACTGTGTGTAAAAGATGGTGAAAAACAATCGACACCAATTGGTCGTGGTCGTGGTTATCGTTATGGCTTGCCAAATGACAAGTATTATTTTAAGTCAACAGAGGAAATGAAATCTCTTTTTAAAGACGTTCCTGAAGCAATTACGCATACGCAAGAAATAGCTGATAAAGTTGAAGCTTACGAATTGGCGCGTGATGTATTATTGCCTGCCTTTGGTATTCCTGAGCGTTTTCTTGATGCAAAAGATGAAGAAGATAATGGCAAACGAGGTGAAAATGCTTATTTAAAATACCTCACTTTTGAAGGTGCAAAAGAGCGTTATGGTGAAATAACACCTGATATTGAAGAAAGACTGAATTTTGAATTATCAGTGATTGCTAATACAGGTTATCCGGGATACTTCTTAATTGTTGAAGATTTTATTCGTGAAGCCAGAAAAATGGATGTTTCTGTTGGGCCAGGTCGAGGATCGGCAGCGGGAAGTGCTGTTGCCTATTGCTTGAAAATTACAAATATTGACCCGATAAAATACGACTTGCTTTTTGAGCGTTTTTTGAATCCTGAACGAGTCAGTATGCCAGATATCGATATCGATTTTGATGATGAAGGCCGAAGTCGCGTCATGGATTATGTGATTGATAAATATGGTGAAAATCAAGTCGCCCAAATTATTACTTACGGAACAATGGCTGCTAAATCTGCCATTCGAGATACAGCGAGAGCTTTAGATTTACCTTTATATGAAGCTGATCGTATTGCAAAGTTGGTTCCTGATATGTCAAAACTCCACAAGATTTTTGGCAAAGATGAAAAAGAATTAAGAGCAAAATTCAGATCTGAAGATGTTGAAAAAGTGATGGAATTAATCGGGATTTCAGAGCAAAATACACCTGAAGCTGAAACGGTTAATCAGGCTAGAATTCTGGAAGGCTCTGTTCGAAATACAGGAATTCACGCTTGTGGTGTGATTATCACACCAGATGATATTACCAAATTCGTCCCTGTTTCTGTCGCAAAAGATTCAGACTTATACGTCACTCAATTTGACAACTCAGTTGTTGAAGACGCTGGTCTGCTCAAGATGGACTTTTTAGGTTTAAAAACTTTGACGCTGATTAAAGACACGGTTTCTATTGTTAAAGCTAGACATGGTTTAGATCTTGATCCTGAAGCTTTCCCTTTAGATGACGAGAAAACTTACGAGCTTTTCCAGCGTGGAGAAACAGTTGGTGTTTTTCAATATGAATCTCCAGGGATGCAAAAACACATGAAGGATTTAAAGCCAACTGTTTTTGAAGATTTGATTGCGATGAACGCGCTTTATCGTCCAGGGCCGATGGAATATATCCCGAGTTTTATTAAAAGAAAACATGGCGCTGAAGAGATTAGCTATGATTTACCTGAAATGGAGGAATACCTTGAGGAAACCTACGGAATTACGGTTTACCAAGAGCAGGTGATGTTACTATCGCAGAAATTGGCAAGTTTTACCAAAGGTGAAGCCGACGTGTTGCGTAAAGCCATGGGGAAAAAGTTGCAAGATGTTCTTGCGAAGCTTAAACCAAAGTTTATTGAGCAAGCGAAAGCAAATGGACATCCTGAAGATAAACTAGAGAAAATTTGGAAAGACTGGGAGGCTTTTGCGAGTTATGCATTTAATAAATCTCACTCCACGTGTTATGCTTTTGTGGCTTATCAAACCGCTTATTTAAAAGCGCATTATCCAGCAGAATACATGGCGGCTGTACTTTCGAATAACATGAACGATATTAAAAAAGTGACTTTCTTTATGGAAGAATGTCGACGAATGGGATTACCTGTTTTAGGACCTGATGTCAATGAATCTTACCATAAATTCTCTGTGAATAAAGAAAATGCCATTCGTTTTGGAATGGGAGCGGTCAAAGGCGTTGGCGGTGGGGCTGTCAAAACAATAGTTGAAAACAGAAAAGAAGATGGACATTACAAATCTATTTTTGATCTAGCTAAACGTATTGATTTACGAGCCGCCAATAAAAAGGCTTTTGAAAGTTTAGCCTTAGCAGGCGCTTTTGATAGTTTAGGAAATGTGCACCGTGCGCAATATTTCCATCAAACAGAAGGCGAATTAACTTTTATTGAAAAAGTTGTCAAGTTTGCAGCAAAATATCAAGAGAATAAAAATTCAGCTCAAGTCAGTCTTTTTGGTGAAGCGAGTGACGTTCAAATTCCTGAACCAGAAGTGCCACCTTGTGATGAATGGCACACTATGAAAACACTGAAAGCTGAAAAAGAAGTGATAGGCTTATTTCTTTCAGGACATCCGCTTGATGATTTTAAACTTGAAATGAATAATTTCTGCTCTCATGATTTACGCGTTTTTGAGTCTATCGAAGATCACTTGAATAAAGAAATTAGTATTGGTGGTGTGATCACGGAATTTGCTCATAAAACCAGTAAAATGGGAAAAGGTTTTGCCGTTTTTACTGTTGAAGATTATTACGATAGCCACGAGTTCTGGATTTTTGGTGAGGAATATTTAAAATTCAGACACTTTTTAACGCTTGATAGTTTTGTGCATATAAGAATGACAGCAACACAATTTATTGATAGAAAAACAGGCGAACCTGGTCGTGTACGCATCAAGTTTAAAAACTTCAAACAATTACATGAAGTTTTAGCTGAGTTTTCAAAACGAATCAAATTACAGCTTGATATCAATCAGTTAACTGAAGAAAACATTGAAAAGTTGGAAGAGTTGATTCTTTTAAATCAAGGTGAGAAACAATTGAACTTTCTGCTTTTTGAAAGAGAGAATAAAATCAAACTCGATATGGCGAGTCGATCAAAATCTGTCGATATCAATAAAGAATTATTAGCAGGTTTAGATGACATTAATTTTCATTATAAATTGATGAAATAATTTAAGATTAATTAAACCTCTTGATATTTTAAATATGTTAAGGGGTTTACTCATTCTTATTGATTATTGTAATTTTGAATAAAAATTATAAGTGATGAAAATCTTATTAAGATTGATTATTTCTGCGATTATCGTTGTGGTTTTAGCAAATATACTTCCTGGTGTTTATGTTGATAGCTTCTTAATTGCTGTTGTTGCAGCTGCAGTGATATCAATGCTGAATCTTTTTGTAAAGCCAATTTTACTCATCTTAACTTTACCAGTGACCATTATAACTTTTGGATTATTTCTCTTGGTGATCAATGCTATCATTATTTTGTTGGGTGATGCCTTGGTTTCAGGATTTCAAGTTGACGGTTTTTGGTGGGCGCTGTTATTCAGTTTATTGCTGACTTTCTTCCAATCTCTTGTATTTCAGCTTGCTGAAAAAGCATAGTTTTTTATGAAAAAAATCAATCTTTTTGCAGCATCAGTTGTTACGCTATTTGTCTTTCCAGCGGTTGCTTTTGTTGTTGGACATTTCAGCGATTCGTTCGATTACTTTTCAATTTTCCCAGAGTTTTTTAGCGGTTTATCAATAGGAGTAGGGTTATTATTTGGTCTCATTGCTTCAGGTTTAGGAATTCTGCTTTTAAAGCTTGATATCTTTAAAAATGTCAAGAGTTTTTATTCAGAAATCTTTGCAGATGTAGAGATTAAAACACCAGATATCATTTTTTATTCACTGTGCGCAGGCATAGGAGAGGAGATTTTCTTTAGAGGAATGTTGCAAGAGTTCTTTGGTATCTGGCCAGTTGCAATCTTCTTTGTTTTGATTCATGGTTACTTGAATTTCAAGGATTGGAAGAAGAGCATTTATGGTGTATTTCTGATTCTGATTTCTGCTGGTTTTGGTTATTTATATGAGTACTTTGATATTTATGCTGCCATATTAGCGCATACGATTTATGATATTTTTATGTTTAAACTCTTGTTGAAATCTAAGGAAAAACAAACTTGATTCTCATTAATAATCAAGTCAATACCTCAAAATAAACTTGATTTAAGGATTTGATGAACTGATTATCAAAAACTTGTCAAGACGTTAAATAAATTGTAGTTTTGCAAACTCAAAAAACTATTGGATAGAAATGGATATAAGTTTAGAAAATAAAGATGCATTAAATGCAGTTGTAAAAGTTGATATCGCTAAAGAAGATTATAGCGAAAAGGTTGATGGTGTTTTAAATAATTACAGAAAAACAGCTAACATTCCAGGTTTTCGTAAAGGAATGGTTCCTAAAGGAATGATTAAAAAACAATATGGTCAAGCAGTTTTAGTTGATGAGGTGAATAGACTTTTACAAGATTCACTAAACAATTATATCGCTGAGCAAAAGTTAGATATTTTAGGAAATCCACTTCCAGTTCAACAAGACAATTTTGATTGGAATGCTGAAAACTATAGTTTTGAATTTGAGTTAGGTCTTGCGCCTGAATTCGAATTAAGCCTTGATAATAAAGAGCCAATTACGCATTACATCGTAACTGCTGATGAAGAAATGATTGACAACCAAGTCAAAATGATTCAGAAGCAATATGGAAAAATCGTTTCACAAAACGAAGTTAAAGAAGGCTACACAATTGAGGGTGTTTTCCATAATGAAGAAGAAGGTATTGAGCACAACACAAGTTTCAATATTGATGAAGTTGACGGAAAAACAAATGCTAAACAGATTTTAGGAGCTAAAACTGGTGAGCAAGTGACTGTTAAGACTAACAAGCTTTTTAAAGACGATGAAACTTTAGCAAGTAAATTAGGTGTTGATGCTGAAAAAGCTGAAGACCTTAAAGTTGAATTGACCTTAACGATTAACGAAATCAACGAAAATATTCCTGCTGAATTAAATCAAGAGCTTTTTGATAAATATTTTGGTGAAGGTGAAATCACTTCAGAAAAAGAAATGCGTGAAAAAATCGCTAAAGATTCTGAGCAAACTTTCGCACAACAAGGCGATCAGCAATTATTAAATGACATCACTGAGCACTTAATCGGTTCAGTTGATTTTGAATTACCATCAGAATTTTTGGTCAAATGGTTGCAAACGCAAGGTGAGCAAAAAATGACTGAGGAAGAAGCGCGCGAAGAGTTTGAAAATTCAAAGAAAGGTTTAAAATACCAATTGATTGAAGGCAAAATTATTAAAGCAAACGATTTAGAGGTTTCTCAAGAAGATCTTAAATCAATGGCGATTGATAGAATTAAAGCGCAAATGGCACAATTTGGTCAAGCAAATTTACCTGACGATCAGTTAGAAGATATCGCAATGCGTGTGTTGTCAAATCAAGATGAGGCAAGAAAAATGGCTGAACAAGCGATGAGTCAAAAGCTTCTTGATTTTTATAAAGAAAAAATGAACCTTAAAGAAGAAAAGGTTACTTATAAAGAGTTTATCGATAAGGTTTACAAATAAACATCTATTCATAGACGAAGAATTTAAATATGCTAAAAGATAACTTTTAGCATATTTTTTTCATAAACTAATCAAGTTCAGTTTATCTTCGTAGCACAAATTTGAAAATAATGGATTTAAATAAAGAATTTCAAAAATTTGCGACTAAAGATCAAGGGATCAATAGCAATTATTACGACAAGATTATCACGAGTATGTATCCTGTTGGGATGACGCCAAACATTATTGAAGAGCGTCAAATGAATGCCGTGGCAATGGATGTTTTTTCTAGATTAATGATGGATAGAATCATTTTCTTAGGAACACCGATTAATGATCAAGTTGCGAATATTATACAAGCACAACTTTTGTTTTTAGAAAGTACAGATGCAGCAAAAGATATCCAAATTTATATCAATTCTCCAGGCGGAAGCGTTTATGCAGGTCTCGGGATTTATGATACAATGCAGTTTATCAAGCCAGATGTTGCGACAATTAATACAGGTATTGCTGCCTCTATGGGAGCGATTTTGTTATGCGCAGGAGCAGAAGGTAAAAGAAGTGGTTTGCCACATTCACGTGTGATGATTCACCAACCTATGGGTGGTGCTCAAGGTCAAGCTGATGATATTGAGATTACTGCTAAACAAATCATTATGTTGAAAGAAGAACTATATAAAATTCTTTCCAAACATACAGGGAAATCTTATGATGAGGTTTATGAAGATGGTGATCGTGATTTTTGGATGAATTCTTCAGAAGCAAAAGATTACGGAATGATTGATGAAATCTTGAAAAGAGATTAAAAAAATATTATGGCTAAAGAAGTATTAGAATGTTCATTTTGTGGACGTAAAAAAGCAGAAACCAATTTATTGATTGCTGGTTTAGACGCGCATATCTGTGATCGTTGTATTGAACAAGCACATGGTATCGTTTTGGAAGAGTCAAAGCAAGATTCAAAATCTGAATTAACTTCAGAGTTAAAGCTCAGAAAACCAAAAGCGATCAAATCATTTTTAGATGAATATGTTGTAGGACAAGATCAAACTAAAAAAGTGATGTCTGTGGCAGTTTATAATCACTATAAACGTATTCTGCAACCCAAAAACGATGATGATATTGAGATTCAAAAATCAAATATTGTTGTGGTAGGCCCAACAGGAACAGGAAAAACATTAGTTGCTAAAACAATTGCTAAAATGCTGAACGTGCCTTTGGCTATTGTGGATGCAACGATATTGACAGAAGCAGGTTATGTTGGGGAAGATGTTGAAACCATCTTGACAAAACTTCTTGCGGCTGCAGATTATAATGTTGAAAAAGCACAAAGAGGAATTGTCTTTATTGATGAAATTGATAAAATCGCTCGTAAAAGTGATAATCCTTCTATTACACGTGATGTAAGTGGTGAAGGCGTGCAGCAAGCATTATTGAAACTTCTGGAAGGCACAACAGTTAACGTTCCACCTAAAGGAGGTCGGAAACATCCTGACCAAAAATTCATCGAAGTTGAAACAGAAAACATTCTGTTTATTGCCGGAGGTGCTTTTGATGGTATTGAGCGTGCAATTTCCAAACGTTTGAACATGCAAGCTGTAGGTTATGATGCTTCTAAAAAAGGTGATGATATAGACAAAGAAAACTATTTAAAATACATCACACCAAGAGATTTAAAAGACTACGGGCTCATTCCTGAAGTCATAGGACGTTTACCTGTCTTAACTAACATGAATCCTTTAGATAAAAATGCTTTAAAATTGATTCTAACTGAACCCAAAAACGCAATCATCAAGCAATATAAAAAATTGTTTGAAATGGATGGTGTTGATTTTAGCATTACCGATGGCGCATTAGATTTTGTCGTAGAAAAAGCCTTAGAGTATAAGCTCGGTGCAAGGGGACTGCGAGCTTTGTGCGAAACAATATTGACAGATGCAATGTTTGATCTGCCTGAAAGTGATGAGAAAGAGTTTAAAGTCACAAAAACATATGCTGAAAAAGCATTGAGTAAATCAAACCTTAAACAGTTGAAACAAGCGAGTTAATGAGTTTACTTAAAGATAAATATGATAAAGCTGCCTTTTAAAAGGCAGCTTTTTTTATAATAATTATTCCCTTTTCCTAGTAATTATTGAACTTATGTTAAGCTTTGTTTTAAAACTGATATTTTTTTGAATCAGATAAGTTAATCGTTAAATTTGTTAAAAATCTCAATTATGAAAACAAAATTACGCGGGCTGAAAAGCAGCCTTTTTATTTTGTCTTATAGTTTCATACTCGTATGGACAAGGATTAGAAGGTTTTTCAAATTCTAATGCAGGAGCCAGTTATTCTACTTCTAGTTTTATTGGAAATAACGGAGTGACTTGGAGTTATGTAGAGTCTCGTGATGGCGATGGTGATACCAATAATTCAGGAATTAATTTACCTGCACTCATGTTAAGAAGAAGTTCAGATAATAGTGCTGTAACTTCTAGTGATATTTCAGGAGGTATCGGCAATTTTTCTATTAAATTATATAAAGGTTTTACAGGAAGTGGAAATAGACAAGTTGAACTTTTTGTTAATGGAGTTTCTCAAGGTGCTTCAACGCCTTTTGATGATTTCAGTGAGCATGTATTTACTGTGAATAATATTGATATTTCTGGTGATGTTACAATTGAGATTAGAAATATTACGGGTAATCAGGTTATTGTTGATGATATTTCTTGGACAGCTTATGCAGGTTCCTCTAACGATCAAACAACTGAAGTTTATGCGCCAGCTAATCAAGTTGCGGCGAAAACTGTTACAGCTGCTGATATAACTACAGTGACAAGTGCAACAGATGTTTTTAAATTTACAGTTGAAGATCAGGGAAGTGGTGATGGCTTGCCGACTAATTTATCACGTGTGCGTTTAGTGCCTGGGCCTAATAATACAGCAAATTGGTCTGATTATTTACAAGGTTTTCAAGTCATAGATTCTGATATTAATATTTATACGCCAACTGCGACAATTTCAGATTCTGAAATACTTTTAGATTTTTCAACCCCAGTTTCTATTTCTGATGGAGGTGCTTTAGATTTTTAAATTTTTGCTTATCTCAATTCATCTAACATTCAAGATGGAAGTGTCTTACAATTTAAAGTAGATGGAGCTAATCCTGGCTTTTTGGCTGATTGATACAAACGGTTCTGGTTTTGTATCAAGTTTTACTTTAGGTGATGTTGTTGGAAATGACATTACTATCGATGTTGAAGCGAGTCAGTTATCATACTTGCAACAACCATCTGAAGTAATCGTTAACGAAGTGATGTCGCCTGCTGTTGATATTGCTTATACTGATGCTAATAATAATATTGATATAGATTATTCAGGTTTAGGTTTTAGTATTTCGATGATCAGTTCTGCTATTTTTAATGCTTCAGCAACGACAACAGTTGAAGCAGTCAATGGTGTTGCTGCTTTTTCAAACTTATTTTTTGATACTGAAGTGACTGGAGTCAATCTAACAGCTGCAGATGATTCAACATTAATTACAGGAACTTATGATTCTTCAACTTTTGATGTAACAGCTCCAATCTCAGGCGCTACTGATCTGTTTTTTTCAGAATATATTGAAGGTTCAAGTAATAATAAATACATAGAAATTTATAACGGGACAGGAGTACCTGTCAATTTAAGTGATTATAGTGTTGAGTTATATGTTAATGGAAATACAACTCCAAATAGTCCTGAAGATTTTACAGATCCAGTTTTTCCAATAAGTCTTAATAACGGAGAAACTTTGGTGATAAGAAATTCTAGTGCCACTATTCATCCAGCTTCAGTTCCTACTTACACTTCATCTGTAGCTAATTATAACGGAAATGATGCGATTGCTTTAGTTAAAAATGGAACTGTTATTGATGTTATTGGTGAAATTGGCGTTGATCCAGGTGTAGGCTGGGATGTTGCAGGAGCAACATCGGCTACTGAAGTTCATACTTTAGTCAGAAAATCTGATGTCTGTTCGCCTAATACAAGTTGGGCAACTTCAGCTGGAACTACAGCAGCTAATTCAGAGTGGACTGTTTACCCTAAGGATGATGTTTCAAACTTAGGAAGTCACACTTCAAATTGTGGGACACAAGCTTCAGTAAATTATGTTTACGACGGAACTTCTTGGTCACCTAATGACCCAAGTGGTGTTTCAACTATCAATGATAATATTGAAGTTTTGAGTGGCACAACTCAATTTACAGCTGATGTAAGTTCTAAGAATTTGAATATCAATACTGGTGCGACCTTAAATCTTGATTCCTCAATTGTTTTAAATATAGTTAATAACCTAGTCAATGAGGGTTCTTTAGTCTTTAAAAGTGATGCTACTGGAACAGCACAGTTTGATGAATTTAATGGGGCAATTTCTGGTATTGGAGATGTCGTTGTTGAGCGTTTTATTCCAGCTAAAAGAGCATTCCGATTTTTATCAACCTCAGTTGGAGGTCAAAGCTTTGCAGATGCATGGCAGCAAGGAACGCATATCACAGGAGCTGGTGGAGCTGCAAATGGATTTGATGTAACACAAACAAATAATCCATCGGTATTCACATTTAACAACCAATCAGCATCGCAAAACAGTAGTGACGTCTGGGAAGTCTTAACCTCTGCGAGTCAGTTGATGGAGGCAGGAAAAGCCTATAGAATTATGGTTAGAGGTGACCGAACAATTGATCTGAATGATCAAAATGCAACGCCAACAAATACAACTTTGATTTCCAAAGGAAGTTTAATGACTAATAGTTATTCGCCAGTTTTAGCGCAAGCAAATAGTTTCTTTAGTTTTGTGGGAAATCCCTATCAAGCTATTGTTGATTTTTCAGCCTTGACTTTTACAGGTGATATTAACACGTCTATGTTGTATGTGTGGGATCCAACTTTAGCTGGTGCTAATGGAAGAGGCGCCTATGTTGCAATAGATGTCAATGCAAATTCACCGAGTCCTAGCTCATCTGAAGCTAATAAATTTATAATGCCAGGTCAAGCATTTTTTGTTCAAAACTCAAGTGCTGTTAATCAAGCACCAGGTTTGACTTTTACGCAAGCCGCGAAGTCAACTTCCACAGCACAAAATTCAGTTTTTTCAAATCAGCCAGAGTTTTATATTAATATGCGTTTATATAAAAACTCTGCTTTACTTAATGGTGAATCAGAAAGTGATGCTATTGGTTTAAGGTTTGCTGATGATTACACAACACCTTCAAGTGACGAGGACGCAAGCAAAATGCCTAATCCAGGTGAAAATTTTGCAATTGTAAATGATAAATTGACTTCTATTGATAATCGTTCTTTACCTGAAATTGATGAAGAAATAGAGCTGTTTATTTCTGGTTATGAAGAAGAAAATTATGTGATTCAGTTTATGATGGATCATCAACCTGAAGATTTAAAAGTTCTTCTTAATGATACATATACAGAAAACTCTATTGAGCTTTCTAACGATGAGGTTTACACTTTTAATGTTGATTCTAATATACCAGAATCAATTGCTACTGACCGTTTTTACGTTAGTTTTGAAAATGTAACGATGGGTGCTGAACAGCCTGATGTTGAAAATATAATTAGCATTTATCCTAATCCAGCGAATGATCTTTTAAAAATTAACACCAAAGATATCGAGATAGAGCAGTTGAAACTGTTTAATTTACAAGGGCAACAACTTGAATCTTTAAACTTTAATTCTAAAGATGTTATCAATGTATCTAATTTAAATTCAGGTATTTATATTCTTAAGATTTATACTGATCGCGGAACAAGTGTTCATAAATTTATTAAGAAATAAACCAAAATTGTCATGTTATATAAAGCCATTACGTCAAGTAGTGGCTTTTATTTTTTGATACGTTTTTCGTTTTGCTTGATAAACGCATCCCAACCTGTGTATGATTTTGAACCTATTGTTTTTGAGCTGTTATAGAAATGACAAACAGCAGCAGCAAGTCCATCTGTAGCATCTAAGTTTTTTGGTAAGCTTTTTAAATTTAAAGTGCTTTGTAACATTCTTGCAACTTGTTCTTTGCTCGCATTACCGTATCCTGTAATTGCCATTTTTATTTTTTTTGGAGAATACTCTGTAATTGTTACTTCTCTTGACAAACCTGCCGCCATAGCAACACCTTGTGCTCGACCCAACTTTAGCATAGATTGAACATTTTTACCAAAGAATGGTGCCTCAATAGCAATTTCATCTGGATGGTGACTGTCTATCAGTTCAATAGTTCGCTCAAAAATTAATTTTAATTTGGTGTAATGGTCCTTGTACTTTTTCAAGTCGAGCTCATTCATCTGAATAAATGACATTTTTTTACCATCAATCTTAATAATGCCAAATCCCATAATGGTAGTTCCTGGGTCAATTCCTAAAATAATTTTTTCAGCCATTACAGTTTTTTAATTTGTTACTTTTGCCAATCTCATGGCAAACAAAACTAAACAAATATTTATCAAAGGACTTCAGCTCGTTTTTGCAATTATTTGTTTACTCTATATTTTTTATGAGATTTCAGCAGAAGAACAATATGTCAATATTCTCGTTGCTTACCAAGAAAATATCACTTTAACTCACAAAATTTTGCTTCTTAGTAGCATGCTTTTGTTTTCTGTATTGAATTGGTCATTCGAGTTTTCAAAATGGAAAATCTCAGTTTCTCATTTTCGTCAAATTAGTTTTTTTAAAGCGGCTTACCACTCATTTACATCTCATAGTATAGCTATTTTTACGCCGCAGCGCATTGGTGATTATGCGGCTAAATTGATTTTTTTTCAAAAGAGAAATAGAAAAAAAGTTTTATTAGCAAATTTTAGAGCCTCTTTTTCACAATTGATGAGCACCATAATTTTTGGGTTTGTTGCTTTATTTTATTTTGTGAAATATTATGGTTTAGAATTAAATAATACAATTATGTATTCAATATTGATACTAGTGATTTTATCTGCCACAATCTTGTTTTTCACAAAGGAAAATTTTCAAAATAAAATAAAATCTCTACTGATCAAAAGGCCAAAACAATTGATGCTATTAATTACTCTATCTTTAATTAAGCATTTAGTTTTTAGCCATCAATATTTCTTTTTACTGAATTTTATAACTGAAGTTGATTATCTTGAAGCAATGATGGCGATTAATTTGATGTATTTATTTGCTTCATTTTTACCAAGCTTTTTTATTATTGATTTCGCTATTAAAGGAAGTGTCGCTATTTTTATTTTCAATTACTTAGGAGTTTCAGCCACTGCGGTTGGGCTTGTTAGTTTCATCATGTGGTTTCTCAATTTTGCTTTGCCAGCAATCATAGGAACTGTTTTGCTGAGTCGTTATTCATTTCAAAAAACAGCTTTAAGTTGAATTTACTCGTCATTATTTTTAGCGGAATTGCAATTCTATACCTAATCGTAACAGGATGGATCACAAAAAAGCTTTCTAAGTTTAAATTTTCTAAGCAAAAACTGAATCTAGAGGACGAATTGACAAATTTTAGCCTTTTGGTTTCTTTCAGAAATGAAGCTGATAGACTTCCTTATTTATTACAATCAATTTCTGAAATAGATTATTCTTTAGATAAATTTGAAATCATTTTAGTCGACGATCATTCGTCAGATATGTCAAGAACTGAAATGAATGATTTGGTCAATAAATTCAATGTTAATATTCATCTATTTCATTTATCAGATGTTGGTCTATCAACCAAAAAACATGCTGTAAAGTATGGCGTAAATCAAGCTTCTGGAGAATACATTTTAACAACGGATGCAGATTGTATTTTGCCAATCGGAATACTCAAAGCGCATCATTTACAGATTATCGATCAACAACCAGACTTGATAGCGGGAGCGGTGAGCTTTATAAAGAAAAACACCTTTCTGAGTCAATTTCAATATTATGATTTTATGGCAATTCAGGCTGTGAGTATGTCCTGCATGATTCAAGGTCAACCAATTGCGAATAATGCAGCCCACATGAGCTTTAAACGCTCTGCCTTTTTGGAGTCTGATCCTTATAAAAAGAACCTAAATATTGCGAGCGGTGATGATGTTTTTTTATTAGAAAAATTCATTCAAATGAAACTTAAAATCAGATATTTAGAGTTTTCTGAAGTTGTTTTATCCGCTTCTCAAGAATCTTTTTCAGCTTTAATCAATCAAAGGAAAAGATGGTTTCTTAAGTCAAAACATGTTAAGAATAGAACAGCAAAACGTCTTGGTTTAATTTTGTTTTTAGGTCAACTAAATATGATTTTTGGCTTTATATTATTGTTTTTTTTAAATCAAATAGAACTTATCTTTAGTTTTTACATAATTGCCAAATTCGTTATTGATTATCGACTTTTAAACGAATTTTCTAAGAAGTTTCATTTAGGATTTTGTGCTAAAGAACTTTTATTATTTTATATAGTTTACCCTTTTAGTCTTTTTATTTTTATTTTTGCAGTTCTTAATAAAGACTACAGTTGGAAATCACGCCAATTTAAATTTTAATCCATTTAGATATACATTAAATATGAAATTGATATACACTTTTTGTTTATTTTTTCTAATATGCATTGCTTCAGCACAAAATAAGATAACAGTAGATCAAAAAACTTACGATGTTAAGTTGTTGGAAGATGGAGAGTTGAGTTTGTATTCAGAGCACACAACTGGTGATCGCCTTTATATTATGAGTTATGAAGGGAAAAACGTATTGTTAGAAAAAAATAACTTTCATCAAAAGATTCAAACTTTGCTGAATCGTTCTCTCTCGATGAGGTCTGTTAACTATAGAACACGATCACTTGTAATATTCACAGAGAGATTCAATCATCGTGTTGATGATAAAGTTGATAAACTTAGTCTCGGTTTAAGTGTTTTTGGTGGTATTTCAAACCAGTTTTTATTTACGAATCCAAATAATGAAAAATATGGCGTCGCTGGTGCTGAACTTGAACTTTCTAACAGAAAAATGTTTAGAAGACATAGTCTCTTCTTTCAGTTTAATCAAACGATAAATACAACGGATTATGATTTTAATCTTTCTCAATTAACTTTGAATTATAGATTCAGATTTATAGATACAAAGTATTTTTATGCGGCTGCCAATGTAGAATTTTTCAGTTTGAATTACGTTTCATTTGAAAACTCTTATTATAATCAAGATGAGGAATTAGTGGTTGAAGATGAAGAAACAACAGCACTTGATACACCAATTAGCTTTGGCGCAAGTCTTAACTTCAACCTTTCTAAAGTCACAACGATTTTCGTGAGTTATAATGATTTTGTTGCACTTGGTGTTAACGATAACGGTGAAACACCTCTCGATTTTAGTTTGGGTTTACGTTTCGCTTTATAACTATTTAAATTGTAGAGGAATTTCAAAACTCAATTTAACAGGAACACTCCTTTTTTGCGCTGGGTAAATCGGCTTTAGTTCAGTGATGCAACTATCAATTTTTTGAGAAAGCTTCAAATTATTTTTCGTTGATGAAGCTAATGAGTCGAAAATTATTTCTCCACTTTTAGAAACACTCAAGTGCAATTGAAAACAATCGTTTGTGTTTTTAAGTTGAGTAGGAAGACATTGATCTAGATTTAAATAAGCACCAATATTTTCAGTAAAGCATAAGAAGCTTTTTTCTTTGCTTAATCCTTCTTCACAAAATTCAAAACCTGGATAAATATCAACTTCATCCCAATTGATGTGCTGTTTTTCGTTTTCTAAAATTTGTTGTGCATTTTGCTTTTCAAATTTTTGGCATCCTAAAATCAGGAAAATAAATAAAACAGCTAAAATTGATTTCATAGTGCTAAATTAAAAATAAGTCTGATTTTAATTCAATCTTCACAAAGATATGATATGTTTTGACTTAAATACTTCTTCTTTATCAATCTTAAAGTCAGTTTTGTATTCTGAGATATTTTATATTTACAATAAAAAAAATGAGCATTCTATTAATCACTATTGGCTTTATACTTTGTATTGTTGGCATTCTCGGTAGCTTTTTACCGGTTCTGCCAGGTCCTCCTTTGTGCTGGTTGGGTTTGTTGTTTTTTTATCTAGCACCAGTTATTCCGATGAATTATACTATTCTTATTGTAACATTTGTGGTTGCTTTAGTTGTATTCTTGCTAGATTATATCGTTCCTGCGATTGGTACAAAATCTTATGGTGGTAGTAAATATGGCGTGATAGGAACCACAATAGGACTTATCGTTGGGCTCATTGCACCAATCCCTTTCGGATTTTTGATAGGGCCATTTGTTGGTGCTTTTATAGGTGAATTTATTTTTAATAAAAGCAAAGGAAAAACAGCTCTTCGTGCTGCTTATGGTTCGTTTCTAGGTTTCTTAGGGTCAACTTTGATGAAGTTCACTTTTAGTTTGGCTTTTAGCGTTTATTACATTTATCAAATCATCAATTATCGTGATTTAATATTTTAATCAAAGAATTGAATCTTTTCATCTATTGAAGTTTGTCGCTCACCTTTTGGCCATTCCTCATCAGTTTTTCCTAAATATAACAAGCCTAAGCATTTTTCACCTTCTTTAAAATCAAAGAATTCTCCAAAATCTTTAATCATTTTTGGCGAACTCCAATAGCAACCAATTTGCATTTCAGTCGCAAGTAGCCACATGTTCTGAACCGACATTGCTACAGCGGCAACTTCTTCCCATTCTGGAACACTTTCTTTAGGGTCTCTTTGTAAGCAAATAGCAATTACAGCTGATGATTGCTGAAACTTATCAATAATTTTTCTCTGTTTAAATTTAGAAGGCTTATCAGTTGACTTGAGATATAATGAACCAACAAACGCACTAAATTTTGTTTTAGACTTTCCTTGTAAAACCTTGTAACGCCAAGGCTCAGTTTTGCGATGTGTTGGTGCCCAATTTGCCGCTTCTAAAAGTTTTTGAATTTCTTCTTTTGAAACTTTTTCATCATTATATTGATGTGGATAGATCGATCTTCTTTTTTTGATAATATCAGCAATCGTTTGCATAGAAATTTTTACCGTAAATCTAATTAATTTAACTTCAGGAATCAAGTTCAGATGATGAACGAAAAGGTAAGAGTACAGTTTTTAAAATGATTTTAATATCTGTTGAAAAGCTGATATCTTCAGCATATTGAGAGTTTAATTTTAACTTTTGAGGAAAAATGATAGTGTCATTATAGCTTAACGGGTCACTTTGTGATTTTAAAATCTGCTCTTCGTTGGAAAAATGTAGAGAAGCATAACCAGTTAATCCTGGCTTTAACTTGCTTATGCTTTTATATTTTTCTCCTAATTGGTCATAATATCCTGGTATATCTGGTCGTGGACCTACAAAACTCATTTGCATCGCCATAATATTGATCAATTGTGGTAATTCATCAAGTTTACTACGTCGTAAAAACGCCATAAATCTCGTCGTTTTCCCATTTTCAGTAATGCTTTTAAACTTGAAAATTTTAAATCTCTTTTGATATTGGCCTATACGTGTTTGAATAAAAATAGGACTTGACCGATGTGCAATTGAAAGGATGACAGAAAGTATCAATAAAATAGGTATCAAAAAGACGAAGAGGAAAAAAGCGCCTAAAAAATCAAAAAAAGGTTTAATATAAAATTGATACATAAATTCGTAAACAGCTCATTTAAATGCTGACTTCCTATTTGTTAGATTTTAAACTGAATCTCTAAAAATACAGAAAATAAATGTATGTTATTTTTATGCTTTTAAACTCAAAAAAGTCTTTTATTTTAAGATTTAACAGCTACTGTTTTTGATTGATCAGGATTTCCTTTCTTAAATTTAATAACTGTTATTTCTGGCCAAATCCCAACACGGCCAGGATAAGCTAAGTATCCAAATCCTCTATTGACGTTGATGTAACGTTTTTTGAATTCATAAACTCCGGCCCATTGTTTATATCGATACTGGATCGGACTCCATTTAAACCATCCAGGAATTTCAATGCCAAATTGCATGCCATGTGTGTGTCCGCTTAAAGTTAAATGAAGATTTTTTTCATGCTGATGTAAAACTTTGTCCCAGTAGGAAGGATCGTGACTCAATACGATTTTAAAATCTTTTTGGGTTAAACCCTCGCAAGCTTTATCGATGTCACCAGCTTTTTTGAAACGACCTTTTCCCCAGTTTTCAACACCAACAACCGCTAAATGCGCATCGTTTCTTTTGATGAGTCTGTGTTCATTTCTGAGCATCTGCCAACCCATTTCTTCATGAACTTTCAGGAAATTCTTGAAGTTTTCTTCTTTATCTTTTGGCTCTTTAAATTTATAGTAATCGCCATAATCGTGATTACCTAAAATTGAATAAATCCCATCTTTTGCCTTTAATTGACCAAAAAGATCTTTCCAATCATCCATTTCAGAGGCTAAACTATTCACAAGATCACCTGTAAACATGAGCGCGTCAGATTCTTGTTTGTTAATGAGGTCAATAGCGTATTTTATTTTCTCACGATTGCTGAAGCTTCCAGAATGAATATCGCTTAATTGGGTGATTTGATAACCGTCAAATTCCTCTGGTAAATCCTCAAATGCGAGTTCATATGTCAAGACTTTAAAATTATATTTCCCTTGAAACATTCCGTAAATCAATGAAAAGAAAGGAATAGAGCCGAGTCCCATAGCGATTTGACTTATAAATTTTCGACGACCTTCAATTTGAACATGTTCGGAAGGTGTTTTTAGCTTTCTATAAAAATAGCGAAAACTTCTGACGATATCTTCACCAAACAAAAATATAATCAAAACATTTTTTAAAGAGTAAACAGCTAAGACAATGCCTAGTGAAACACCTCTAGAGCCACTAAAAGTTTTGTCAACAGTGTCGCTATAAAAGCTATACACCAAAAATAAGATTGGCAGAAAGCTGAGGATAAAATAGAGAATATAATGTAACTTGGAAGAAGTTAGTCGCTTGATGGCTTGAAAGGCGTAAATTTCTAAAACCAGAGCGAGTAGAGCAACAAGCAACCACTGCATATTTTTTTTGCACAAAGATAAATCCAGCATATTGAAATTGAACATGATTTAAAATTAAATTAGGCTTTGTCGCAATTTTCAGATATACATCATAACTTTGTCGCATGTCAGGTATCTATATTCATATTCCTTTTTGCAAACAAGCATGTCATTATTGTGATTTTCATTTTTCAACTTCAATGAAATATAAAGAGCAACTAGTCTCTTCTCTGATGAAAGAAATAAGTTTGCGTCGTGATGAAATTTCTCCAAACATAAAAACAATTTATTTTGGAGGAGGCACACCGAGTTTATTAAATCAGGATGAAGTGACTAAAATTATTAATCAAATTCATAAAGAGCTTAATGTTGATGAAAATGCTGAAATTACCTTAGAAGCAAACCCAGATGATTTAGATGAAAATTACCTGAAGGAACTCAGTCAAACTAAAGTAAATCGTTTAAGTATAGGTGTGCAGTCTTTTTTTGAAAAAGATTTAAAAATGATGAATCGTGCGCATAATTCTGAAGAAGCGCACAAATCAATTCAACTCGCAAAAAAGTATTTTGATAATATTTCAATAGATCTTATCTACGGAATTCCTGAGATGTCGATTCAACGTTGGAAAGAAAATATCAATAAAGTTTTTGAGCTAAATGTTCCGCATATCTCATGTTATGCATTGACTGTAGAGCCACAAACAGCCTTAGCAAAATTTATTGAAAAAGAAATCATCAAACCCGTTGATGATGCCTTAGCGAGAGAACATTATGAAGTTTTATGTGAAGAAATGTCAGCTAATGGCTTTGATAATTATGAGTTTTCTAATTTTGGAAAAGCGGGTTATTACTCGCAAAATAATATGGCTTACTGGACGGGAAAATCTTATTTAGGAATTGGTCCTGCCGCGCATTCCTTTGATGGTAAAAAGCGAAGCTGGAATATTAATAACAACATCAAATATATTAAGGCGATTGAAAGTGGTAAACTGCCAAGTGAAGTTGAGACTCTAACCAAAAGTGACCGGTTTAATGAATATATCATGACAGGTTTACGCACCAAATTTGGTGTTTCTTTACAAAAAATCAAAAATGATTTTGGTCAAGTTTTTTATGATCATATTCAAAGAGAAGTTTCACCTTTAGTTGAAGAAAACCATCTTGAATTGATTGATGGATTTATACACATTACGCCAAGTTCACGATTTTTAACGGATGGTATTTCATCTGAACTTTTTAGAATTATTTAAATGGACATAGAACAAATAAGAGATTTTTGCTTGTCACACAAAGAAGTGACTGAATCATTTCCTTTTGATAAAGATGTTTTAGTTTTTAAAGTTTTTGACAAGATTTTTGCTTTGATTCCACTTTCAAATTGGGAAAAAGGAGAGCAAAGTCTTAACCTAAAATGCGATCCAGGTGTTGCTGCCGAATTGAGGGAGAAATATCCGCAAACTGTTCTGCCAGGTTATCACATGAATAAAAAGCATTGGAACACTTTAATGCTGCAAACAAGTGAATTTTCAGAAAAAAAAGTCAAACACTTTATTTTGCATAGTTACAAATTGGTGGTGAGTAAATTACCAAAATCAAAGCGAGAATCATTGAAGTAAATTTAAATTAATTCGCCACGTAACATTTCTCTTTTTCCGGGTGGGCCAGGCATGCGTTTCATCTTAAAGCCCAAGCTTTCAAGATTACGCCTTACACTTCCTTTGGCACAATAAGTGACAAAAACTCCTTTATCTTTTAAGGCAGTTTTAAATAATTCTAAAGTTTTCATGTCCCATAAATCAGGTTGAACACGTGGGCCGAAAGCATCATAAAACACAATATTTGCGGTATCGATTAAACTGAGCTGATCAAATTTTTGATGTATTTTATGTAATTTGAAATTTGATGAAATCTCTGTTCTTTTATCCCAAATAGCAGAATGTAATTTCTTAAAAATAGCATCAGCTTGTTCGCCTTCAATCTGTTGAGGATAGTTGAGTTTCGAAACTTCTTTTTCTGCAACAGGAAAAGCTTCTAGGCTGATATAATTAACTTTTACTTTGTTTTCTTTCGCCCAGAAATAGGAGAGAAGCGCATTCAAACCTGTTCCAAAACCAGCTTCAAGAACCGTAATTTCTATATCATTTTCTCTGAAATAATCAAGATCAAGAGAAGCTAAGCCTGTCTTTAAAAAAACATGTTTGGCTTCCTGAATTGCACCATGTTTAGAATGGTACTGCTCATTCCATTCTGGAATTTGAATGGTTGTTGAGCCATCTTTGGTTGTGATGATTTGGTGTGAAAGCATAAAATTGTAAATCTTTTCAAATTTAAGCTATTTTTTGAAGTAGTCAAATCTTTGTGAAAGCCTAGTGTAAGAGGTGACTCATTTTTAAATTCTCTTAAGTAAAGTCTGAGATTAAAACTCTATTTATTATTCAAAAAAACTTAGTTTTGTTAGCTAAATTCAGAAATGTGAACATTCAATTCTACGAAGATAAAATCTCTAAAACGAATCTGAAACTTAATAAAGTTAAGTCCAAATTGTTGTTATCAAGCCTTTTCAGGCTTTTTGTGTTTATGGCAACGCTATTTTCTGTTTATTGGTTTTGGGGCTCAGCAAGATTTGTCATCGGAACAATAATTGTTTTCATCATTCTCTTTTTGGTACTCGTTACGAGACATCAGAAAATTGTAGATCAAAAAACAATTTTATTGAATATAATTACGATTAATCAAAACGAGATTCAAGCGCTTAACGGTGATTATTCAGCTTTTGCAGATGGTGAAAATTATACGGATCCAACACATGAGTTTAGCCATGATATTGATTTGTTTGGCTTGCGTTCATTTTTTCAATTTTTAAATAGAACAGCTTTAAAAGAAGGAGAGCAGAAGTTAGCAAATTTATTGACCTCAAATGATCACGATCATATTCATCAAAAGCAAAAAGCAATACAAGAGCTTGCTAAAAAAGTTGATTATCGTCAATCATTTTCAGCCGAAGCCATGCGGGTTGAAACACAAACAAGTACTAAAGAAATTCATGATTGGGTGTCAAGTTATAAAACCTTTGTGCCAAAAATAATGCGTTGGCTGCCGACTGTTTTTTCGGTTTTATCACTTGTTGTCATCAGCTTGTATTTCTTCGATGTAATCAAGGTGATGCAACTTTTATTATGGATGTTTATCGGTTTAATTATTGTTGGGTTTTATGTTAAAAAGACAACGAAACTCTATCAAGACATCAGTCGGATGCAAAGCTTTTTTCAGAGTTATCAAAAGTTGATTTCTGATATAGAAAATGAAAATTTTGAAAGTCAACTTTTAAAAGACCTACAATCCAATATAAAAAGCACGCCAAAGGCTTCAGAGAGATTAAGAAAAATAAATCGTGCGATTGATGGATTTGAACAACGTAATAATCTTCTTTTAGGTTTGTTCTTAAATGCATTTTTGTTGTGGGATGCAAAATACACTTACATTATTGAGCAATGGATCATCAATAATAAAACGGATGTTTCTAATTGGTTTTATAGCATAGCTGAGTTTGATGCTTACCATAGCTTGGCTAATTTGGCTTACAATAAAACAACATATAATTATCCTGAAATTTTAGACGAAAAAAGTGAATTTGTTATCAAATCTCAGAAAGCAGTTCATCCATTATTGGATGAAGGTATTGCTGTTAAGAATGATTTCAAGATCTCTTCTCAGGAATTCTTGATTGTGACAGGCGCAAATATGGCTGGGAAAAGTACGTTTTTGAGAACCTTATCTTTACAGATTTTAATGTCTAATTTGGGATTACCAGTTCGTGCAGAATCTTCAGAATACAGACCAATTAAATTGATTACAAGTATGCGAACTTCAGATTCATTGATGGACGAGTCATCTTATTTTTATGCTGAATTGAGTCGATTAAAGTACATAATCGATCATAGTGAAAAGGATGATTATTTTATCATTTTAGACGAAATCTTAAAAGGTACAAACTCTAAAGACAAAGCTGAAGGTTCTAAAAAGTATGTGGAGAGATTATTGAAAACATCAAGTCACGGTGTGATTGCAACGCATGATTTAAGCCTTTGTACATTAGAAAATGAACACCAAGAAATTAGTAATTATCATTTTGATGCAGATATTACAAACGATAATTTAACCTTCGATTATAAATTGAAATCAGGTATTTGTGAGAATATGAATGCTTCTTTCTTGATGAAGAAAATGAATATTGTTTAATCTTTTAAAACTAAATTAATCACATCAATTTTTTGTTCACCAATGATTTTTCTTTCAATAAAATAATGATCAAAATCTGTGGGCTTATAACTGCTAAGTGAAGTCTTTTCAATCTTTTCACCATCTATCTTGACTAGATAAGCATCGTCAAAAAACCATTTCTCAAAAAGAAATTGTTCAATTTTGTTTTGCTCGGGTTCTTTGTTAAATATTGGTAGGAAGCTAGGAAGCTTTTCATTATTGACTTGCTGTTCAAAGCTCATTTTTTTGTAGATATCTTTGATGAAGTTCAATTCTAAATCTCTGTAATAACGCTCATCTTCATCCAGTGATTTCCAGTCCTTAACAAGCGTATTATACTGTGTTAGCATAGCATCAGTAACAACACTGCTATTTGAAAAATTTTGAATAGAAGTTCTTTGAATATTTAAAATATCAAAATTTGTTTTTTTAAGCTCTTGTTTTATTTTTTCTAAAAAAGCATCTCCAGTAATGTTGTCAACTCTTAATGTTAAACTTGAGAGATAAGTTGAATCTTGATATTCAGGCTCAGTTTGTTTATCAAATGCTTTTGAAAGATGACTGAGCTTGATTTCTTCTCCATTCTTTAAAATGATTGAATCATTTTTGATTTTTAGTTCAAATGTATTCTCTTGAGAGAAAATTGTTGAAAAATTAAGGAGACAGACAAGAAAAAGTAAATATTTATGCATGTTTTTTTGTACAAATTTAAACAATTAAAATTATTTCATATATTTGTAATCACTTTGAACCAATTTTACGAATGAATTTTAGACAAAAGACTTTTGCTTTCATCCTAATGCTGACTCTTGTCTGTTCAGTTGATGCTTTTTCACACGGACCGCCTCCTCCTAACGGTGGTAATGTAGATGATGTCCCTGTGCCTATTGATTCTGCTTATCTTTTAGCATTCGGCCTTTTAGTTGGAGCTATTGGCGGGTATATATTAATTAAGAAAAACTCTTCGAGAGTTTAATCCTTTCCCCTGTCATCACTATAATCAAGATGACAATTCCATATTCTATCATGACAATCCACAAATTCTCACTGAAATAATTTTGATGATAAGCGTGGTAGCTCAAAATGATGCTCAGGCTCCATACCCAAAACAATTTTTGTTTCGTTAACATGCTAACGCCAAAAGGTAGAATTAAATACCAAGGGTGTATCGTTGTTGAGAGCAGCAAATAAATTGTAAATATATAAACAATACGTTTTAAAAAATCGACTTCTCTGTTGTTTTTATATTGATAAAAACTCGTGAATATCACCAAGCTAAAGATGCTAATAGCAAGGAGTTTCCCGATTAAACATATCGCATTATAATCTACCCATTGATATCCGATTTCTCTAAAAATATAATACAAACTCGCGTTAAATTCAAATTTTTGAAACCACAAACTTAAACTACTTTGATAAGATGAAATCAAATTTTCATCAATGAAATTAACGTAGGCTAAACCAATTATTAAACTTGATAGAAGAAGTATTTGAGTTGATTTTATAAAATTCTTTTTATTGTTTCCTCTGTAAAATTGATAGCTAAGAATTAATGGAAAAATAATTAACGGAAGTAATTTTGACAAAATGGATAATGACAAGAAAATTGAGATTAATCTCACAGATGAATTCTTTAACATGTGATAGATGAATCCTAAAAAGAAAAATAGCATTACAACTTCAAAGTGCAGATTCCCCGTGATTTCTAGTATTATTAACGGGTTAAGGATAAAGTAAAAAACATAGTGTTTTTTTATTTTGAGAAATTTTAAAATTTTTATCAAAAAAAAGATGATTCCTATTTCAGCTAACCAGTTGATTGCTCTCAAAAAAATTATGTTGTTGATTAGTGAATCTTTGGAAACTCCGTAGCTTAAAGTATAGATCCATTGCGCTATTGGTGGATAATTTGTATGATTCCCAGCGCTTAAATCACCCATTTTCTGTACAAGGAATTTTGCGAAACCGAGATTCTCTAGATGATGTTTTTCTAAAAATGTTTGAGGTAAAGCGACATAAGCATTATAGCCTTCCCAGTTGAGCATTCCATCCCAAATAAATCTATAAAAATCTTGTGATAAAGCAGGAATGTGATTAATGAAAAAAAGCCGAATGATGATTGCTAAACCAAAAAGCAGCCAAACTTTTTTTTTGAAAAGCTCCGTTAGAATTATACTGAATCCGAAAGCAAGTCCATAATAACTAAAAAGCTTCAGGTGTTCGTAACGCTCAGTATTAAAACTCAGTTCAGCATAAACAAGGAGCATCAAAGCAATCGATAGAAAACCTGCTAACTTTTTGTTTTGATGTATAAAATTTAATGTTTTCAATTAATCTATTTTGAAAAAATACTCTTGTAAGAAACAAAACTAAAACCTAAAAACAACATCACATGAAAGAATAATAAACCGTATTCATTTAATCGAAAAGCTGAATAAATCCCGAATGCGAAATAGATTGCCAAGCAAACTTCAAGAATATTGACGACTGATATTTGTTTCTTAATATAAGTGTTGTTTTCTAATACATTATTAAGTTTAGGCGTTCTGATAAAAGCAGATTTCTTTCCAAAGTGTCCTTCCAAAACAGCAATTGAATTATGTAATGATAAACCCATTGCAGCAGAGAAAAAAGAGATAAATAAAAAGATGAATTCAAAGAAATTAACTTTTGATTGTTCATTAATCGATTTAAAGCTTTTCCAATAAACAATTAAAAATAAAATAGTGCTTATGCCCAAAATACTCATCGCATAAAAAAACCATTTTAATTCGGGATGAGTTGCTTTGATAAATAATAAAGGAACGCTAATTATGGCGAGCAATAGTACAACAAGAAACATACTACTATTAAGCAGATGAAAAAAGCTATGAATTTTTGTTCTTAAACTCACCTCAGAACTTTGTAAAACTTTTTTGAAATTTTTACTGAAATTCTCAGCAGCACCTTTATTCCATCTGAATTGTTGTGATCGTGTTGCACTCATAATCGCAGGAAGTTCAGCTTCAGCAACAACACCTTCAAGATAAACGAATTCCCAACTTTTGAGCTGAGCTCTATAGCTTAAATCTAAATCTTCCGTCAGAGTATCACCTTGCCAATTGCCAGCATCAATGATGCAGGTTTTACGCCAAACACCTGCGGTTCCATTAAAATTGATAAAATGTTTTGAAAGATTTCTGCCAACTTGCTCAAGTGTAAAATGAAAATCTAGTGCAAAAGCTTGAATTTTGGTCAACAAACTATCTTCTCTGTTGAGGTGTCCCCAACGCGTTTGAACTACACCAATTTTCTCGTTGCTAAAGTGCGGAATTGTCTTTTTAAGCCAATCTGATGAAGGCATAAAGTCGGCATCAAAAACAGCAATAAATTCTCCTTCTGCCTTTTTTAAACCTTCTTTTAAGGCGCCAGCCTTAAAACCAACACGATTTTTTCGCCAAATATGTTTAATATTGATGCCTAGATTTTGATAGTTTTCAACAAGTTTTATTGTTTTGATCATTGACTCATCTGTAGAATCGTCAAGAACTTGAAATTCTATTTTTTCTTTTGGATAATCAAGCTGAACAACTTGATTTATTAGGCGTTCAACAACATAATTTTCATTGAAAACGGGAAGTTGTATGGTGACTTTAGGCCAAGATTTAAACTGTTTGATTTTACGCTTTTGAGATTGCATCCTGTATTTAAGATAAAGATCAAATTGCACTAAACTGTAAAGAAAAACTATGAGCAAAAGTAGCGCATAGATGATAAGGATGAGATATGTCAAAATCACTTTGCAGGATATTTAATGATCCAACCAATTATTTTTATACCAGCAAAAACAGCACCTTTCACAGTTCCTGAGACTTTAGAAGTTCCGATTCTGTTTCTGTAATTTACCTTAACTTCCTTATACTTCAAATTATATTTTAATGCTTTCAATTGCATTTCAATTGTCCAACCATAAGTTTTATCTTGCATGTTAAGCATTAGTAATTTGTCATATTTAATAGCTCTAAAAGGCCCAAGATCGGTAAATTTTGCATTGTATAAAATCTTCATGAGAGTTGTGGAAAGCCAATTTCCGAAAATTTGAGGAAACGTCATCGCACCTTTCTCTCTACCTTTTTTATGGCGAGCTCCCAAAACAAAATCATAACTCTCATTGATAATTGGTGATACGATTTGAGTCAAATCTTCCGGATAATCACTGAAATCCCCATCTAAAAAAACAATTATGTCAGTTTCAGGTGCATTATTTTTGATGTAATCCATACCTTTTAAGCAGGCATAGCCATAACCTTTTTGCTTTTCTTTTAAAACTGTCGCACCAGCATTTTTAGCGTTTTCTTCAGTTTGATCAGTTGAGTTATTACTGATAACAATCACTTCATCGACAATTTTAGGAATGTGACTAACAACTTTTCCGATGGAATCTGCTTCATTAAAAGCAGGAATAATAACCCGAATACTCTTTTTCATTATTTTGTTTTCTCATTGAAAAATTCCATCAAATCAATGTCGTTACCCGTTGTGATTTCTTTTTGATTAATGCGGTTATCAAGTGAATCGTTTTCTAGTTTTAATACACCACGAGGGCAAACTGAAGCACAGATACCGCAACCAACGCAAGAAGACCTCACGATGTTTTCTCCTTTTTGCGCATAAGCTCTCACGTCAATTCCCATTTCGCAATAAGTAGAACAGTTTCCGCAAGAAATGCACTGTCCTCCATTTGTTGTGATTCTGAATTTAGAAAATAGACGTTGTTGCATACCTAAAACTGCAGCCATTGGGCAGCCAAAACGACACCAAACACGATTTCCGAAAATAGGATAGAAACCAACGCCAATCACACCAGAAAAAGCTGCGCCAATTAAGAAGCCATAAGTTTCGCGAAGCTTGTGTGCAGGGAAAAGAAAAATATCTTGATTGTAATTGAAATAATTGATACATATCATTGAGAGGATCACAATGAGGAAACCAGCTCCTGCGTATTTTGCATCTTTGGCAAGTTCTTCTTTTTTGAAATACATCAACAAACTAAAAACAAGGCTAAGAAACCCAGCTGAACTCCAGAGAAAAACATCTTTTGTAAACCAAAATTCGTCTGGATTTTGGCTTAAATAAGAATAGACCACAGCGATTGTCATGACTGTTACAAAAACTAAAACACTGTGAATCACCCAACGCTCAACTTTCCATGCAAAAACTGATTTATCAGAAAGATGTCTGTATGGATCACCAGCAGTTTCTGCTAATCCACCACAACCGCAAACCCAACTGCAATACCAGCGTTTGCCGTATTTGTAGGTTAAAATTGGTGAAATAACAAAAATTGAAAGAATACCGAAAGCGAACATAATCAAGCCAATCGAACCAGCGCTAAAAAATGAATCGAGTTTATAGCCAGCAAAAAGATCATAATTTAAAGGCCAAATATTGGCTGGATTAAAGTAAGGCTGATTCAATCGCATGAGAATTTCAGGAATCAAAAAGGCAAAGCCTAACTGAAAAAACATCACCGAGAATGTTCTCAAAACTTCATATCTGTTATGTCTGTATTTTTTAATGAATTTATATCCGAAAATGAAAATTGCCAAAGTATATAAAGTTCCGTATACAAACCATTGACTAGCTGGACCGCCATTAATGAGGCGACTCAATGGATCAAAAAGAGAGATGATACCTGTGTTTGCGCCTTCGCTATTTAATCCTAAATATTCAGGATACCAATATAAAGCAACGTAAAACATCGTTAACGCTAAGGCTGTTATCCATGCAAAAAGCCCACGACTTGTCATTGATTTAAACCAAACACCATCATTTTTGATTCCGGGTTGTTTGTTTTTATATAAATCATAAGAAAAACCAACTGTTCCTAAAGTCATGAGCCCGAGACTTAGACTTAAAAAAAGTGTTTTATTGGGAAAATTGACATTTGCAATGGCTAAAATAAGTATGAAAAGTCCTGTTATTCCAATAGCACTAAATATCTTCTGTCCTTTTGATAATGCGGCTGGCTTTTCACCAGTCATTGCCATGTTTCTTTCAAACTTGCTCATCTATTTAATATTAAAGATGTTTTTGGTAACTTTTAAAAATATCTTTTTCATATGACTGAAAAAACTCTGGATCAAAATTGGCTTGTTTTAGATTTTTCATCACTTCCAGAATTGTTTTGTTTTGTTCAAGCCATCCATTCACAACCTCATGTCTCAATCTAATTCCGAAAGTATTGATTCCTATAAATTGATTATTTTTTTGATTGAAGTTTACCGTCATTGCTTTAGTTCCATCTGGATGCGACCAATGTAATTGTCTGTTGTTTTCGATCTCTTCAGGGTAAACCCAACCATAGGTTTGGTACTCAATATCGAAAAATTTAGCCGAGTTAAACCAATGTCCAGGATTGTATTTCATCGGTTTGCCACAAATTGTTTGTGCGACTGTTTCGCCCATCATTTTCCCTGTGTACCAAACAGCTTCAATTGAAGGTCTGTTCTTGATGACTTCACGTTGTTCAGCACAATCCCCAATTGCATAAATATTGTCATAATTTGTTTTTAAATAAGGATTGACAAGAACACCCCTATTTGTTTCAATCGAAGTTTGGCTTAGCATTTCTAATCTGGGTTTAACGCCAGTTGTTAAGCCAACGAGATCACATTGAATGGTTTCGCCTGTTTCTTTGATTTTAACAGCCCTAACTTTTCCGTTTTCATCGGTCAGGATTTCATCAAGATTTGTCTCCAATCTTAAATCGATTTGGTGTTTTCTGATATGTTCATCAACAAGCTGTGCGTCGTGTTTGGGTAAAACGTTGTTCCAAAAATGTTTTTCTCTAACCAAAAATGTAACAGGAATGTCACGTGTTGACAACATTTCAGCAAGTTCAATTCCTATTAATCCTCCACCGACGATGATAGCTCTTTTACAAGCACGATTGTGAGGTGCATTTTTTTCTAAAAGTTCTAAATCTTGCTTGCTGTAAAGTCCTTGAACGCCATGAGCCTCTTGTCCTTTCCAGCCAAACTTTTGAGGTTCAGAGCCTGTTGCTATGATTAAATCTGTGTATTGTAAATGGCGTCCATCTTCTAGTTTGATGCTTTTATCTTCCGGACTAATTTCGGTTACGTAGGCTTTTAAGAGATTTATTCTATTTTTCTTCCAAAATTGATCTTCATAAGGTTTGAGATGGTTCCACTTCATGTGTCCCATATAAACGTACATCAAGGCAGTTCTTGAAAAAAAATATTCTGATTCTGAAGAAATAATCGTGATTCTTTTATCAGATAGTTTTCTGATATGTCTGGCAGCAGTCACTCCTGCAATTCCGTTACCGATAATAATGACGTGCTCTTGTACCAATTTTTGTTAAAGTTTATTGAATCTTAAAAGTGGGTGAAGCTAAGAAATTGAATGTACTCATTTTCTAAACAAACTCCCAAAAAATAAAAAAGAGGTTTGATTTGTCAAACCTCTTTCAGATATTCTTAAAGAAGATACGAATTAAAGCTCAAGTGCTTTTTTGATATCTCCATCCATCAATAATTTTTCAGGATCTTCAAGTGCTTCTTTAATAGCAACTAAGAATCCGACAGACTCACGACCATCAATAATTCTGTGATCGTAAGATAATGCTAAATACATCATTGGTCTGATCTCAACTTTACCATCAATGGCAACTGGTCTTTCAATAATGTTATGCATTCCTAAAATACCACTTTGCGGAGGATTGATAATTGGTGTTGATAACATAGAACCGAAAACGCCGCCGTTTGAAATCGTGAAAGTACCACCTGTCATTTCATCAACGGTAATTTTTCCATCTCTTGCTCGTGTTGCTAAGCGTTTTACTTCTTGCTCAACACCTCTGAAACTTAAGTTTTCTGCATTTCTCATGACAGGAACCATTAATCCTTTAGGACCTGATACAGCAATACTGATATCTTTATAATCATAAGTGATCATTTCTCGACCTTCAATCATACTATTAACAGCAGGATATTCATCAAGTGCACGAACAACTGCAAGCGTAAAGAAAGACATAAAACCAAGGCTCACACCGTGTTTTTCTTTAAACTTCTCTTTGTATTTAGAGCGGATATCAAAAATAGGCTTCATGTCAGCTTCGTTGAATGTTGTCAACATCGCTGTTTCATTTTTAGCTGTCACTAATCTTTCTGCGACTTTACGACGAAGCATAGACATTCTTGATCTTTTTTCACCTCTTTTGCCAGGGCCAGGAGTTCCCATAGAAGGTTTGCCTTCAGCTTTGACAGCATCGTCTTTTGTGATTCTACCATCGCGACCACTTCCCTTAACGTCTTTGGCGTCGATGCCTTTTTCGTCAAGTGTTTTCTTGGCGGCAGGAGATGGTGAACCAGAAGCGTAAGTTTCTTTTTCTTTAGAATCAGATTCTTTCTCTTCTTTTGTTGGTTGCTTTTCTTCTTTCTTTTCGTCAGATTTTTTCTCTTCCTTTTTTTCCTCCTTGTCGCTATCGCTACCTGAAGGCTTCTCTGCATCTGTGTCAATTAAGCAAACAACCCCGCCAACATCAACAACATCACCTTCTTCAGCTTTAAGCGTAATAATTCCGCTTGCCTCAGCAGGTAATTCTAGTGTTGCTTTGTCAGAATCAACTTCTGCGATTGTTTGATCTTTTTCAACGTAGTCGCCATCCTGGACTAACCATTCCGCGATTTCAACTTCGCTTATAGACTCGCCCGGTGAAGGGACTTTCATTTCTAAAGCCATAATATTTATTGTTTCGTCGTCTTAATTTATTTTTTATAATCTAATATACAATTGTCCTTTGAAGAATCAAAAACGTAATCAATGACTTCTTCGTGACGTCTTTTAAATCTTGCAGGACTTCCAGCTGCTGGTGAACCGTAGAATCTTCTACTTGCAACTCTAAAGTCTTTTGCTTTTGTGTAATGCAGCAACAAGTGAGAATATGTTCCCATATTTCTTGGTTCTTCTTGCGCCCACACAATTTCTTCGGCTTTGCTGTACTTCTTAATCACTTTATCCATTTCCTTTTCTGGTAATGGGAAAAGTTGTTCTATTCTTACAAGTGCAACATCTTTTCTGCCTTCTTCCTCTCTTCTTTCTAATAAATCATAGTAGAATTTACCAGTACAAAGAACTAAATTTTTAACATCTTTAGCTTTAGGATTGTCTGTATCAATAACTTTTTCAAATTTTCCTTTTGCTAATTCAGCCTTTGTTGACCTTACTTTTGGGTGTCTTAATAAACTTTTTGGAGTGAAAACAATCAGTGGTTTTCTAAAACTCAACTTCATTTGTCTTCTTAATAAATGGAAATAGTTGGCTGGCGTTGTACAATTTGCAATATACATATTGTCTTTAGCGCATAGTTGTAAATAACGTTCCATGCGTCCTGATGAATGTTCAGAACCTTGACCTTCGTATCCGTGAGGAAGAAGCATGGTAAAACCATTTTGAGATTTCCATTTATCTTCAGCAGAAGAAATGTATTGGTCAATCATGATTTGTGCACCATTACTAAAGTCGCCAAATTGTGCTTCCCAAATTGTTAATGTATTTGGGCTTGCCATTGCATAACCATAATCGTGACCAACAACTGCGTATTCTGATAATAATGAGTTGTAAATGTAGAAGTTTGCATCATCACTAACATGTGCGTGAGGTACATATTCTTCTTCACTTTCCTCAACTTTAATGACTGCATGTCTGTGAGAGAAAGTACCACGCTCAACATCTTGACCTGAGATACGGACGTCATGTCCTTCTTTTAGAAGAGTTGCGTATGCTAAAAGCTCACCCAATGCCCAATCAAGACTATCCTCATCAAACATTTCTTTTCTTGACTTCATCAAGCGTTCTACTTTACGTAAGAACTTTTTACCCTCGGGTAATTTTGTTATTTTTTGAGCTAATTCTCCAAGTTCTTTAATGTCGAATGTTGTGTCAACATCCTTCATCATATCTTTACGCTTACCGTATTCAATACCTTCCCATTCTTCTTGAAGGATTTTGGTAACAACAGCATTGTTTTCTTTTTTAGAGCTTTCAAAATTTTCTTCAAGAGTTTCTTTATACTCTTTTTCAATTTTTTCTAAATAAGACCTATCAATGACACCTTCATTAACTAATTGTTTTGTATAAATCTCACGAGGATCATCGTGATTAGAAATAGCTTTGTAAAGTTTAGGTTGTGTAAAACGAGGCTCATCACCTTCATTATGTCCATATTTACGGTAACCTAAAAGGTCGATAAATACATCTCTGCCAAACTCCATTCTATAGCCTAATGCGAAATTCATTGCATGGACGACAGCTTCGGCATCATCAGCATTCACGTGTAATACTGGTGACAAAGTTACTTTAGCAATATCTGTACAATAAGTTGATGAGCGTCCATCGGTATAGTTTGTTGTAAACCCTATTTGGTTGTTGACCACAATATGTATTGTTCCGCCAGTTCTGTAGCCATCAAGTTGTGACATTTGTACAACTTCATAAACAACGCCTTGACCAGAAACAGCAGCATCACCATGAACAACAATAGGTAAAACTTTTTGTATTTCAGATTTGTGATGGTCATCTTGCTTAGCTCTTGCTATACCTTGAACAACAGCTCCTACCGTTTCAAGGTGAGAAGGGTTTGGAGCTATATTAAGGTTGATTTCTTTTCCGCTATCAGTGTGACGCTCACAAGTCCAACCTAAATGGTATTTAACATCACCATCAAAGCCGTCGATTTCGTAATCTTTTCCTTGAAATTCGTTATAGATATCTTTTGGGCTTTTGCCAAAAATATTAGTAAGTGTATTTAATCGACCACGATGAGCCATTCCCATTACAAATTCTTTAACACCCATGTCTGCTGCACCTTCTATAAGTGCGTCAAGTGCAGGAATAAGTGTTTCGTTTCCTTCTAATGAAAATCGTTTTTGGCCAACAAAATTTTTGTGAAGAAAAGTTTCAAATAAGAAAGCTTTGTTAAGCTTTCTTAAAATTTTTTTCTTTTGATCAGCATCAAATTTAGGGTGGTTGTGATTTTTGTAAATTTGTTTTTGAATCCATTCAATTTCTTGAGGCTTTCTAATGTAAGCGTATTCAACACCTATTGATTCACAAAAAACTTTTTCGAGAAAATCAATGATATCTCGAAGTTTGGCTTTTCCAATCCCTATTAAGTCTCCAGCCTCAAACTCAGAGTCTAAGTCTGATTTCGATAAACCAAAAAGATCTAAAGTGATTTTAGGGTTGTAATCACGTCGATCTCTAACGGGATTTGTGTGTGTGAAAAGGTGTCCACGATGTCTGTAAGCATCAATAAGATTGACAACTTGGAATTCTTTCTGTACGTTTTCAGGTACTTTAATTGTTTCAGTTTCCTTTGTTTCAGCATCTCTGATAACAACTTCTTCGGCAGAGCCATTTTCGGTCATACCAAAATCAAACCCCTGAAAAAATGCACGCCAACTTGGCTCGATAGCATCAGGATTTTGAAGATAATTGTCGTAAAGTTCAGCTAATTGTTGAGGATGTACTGCGTTTAAAAAAGAAAATTGGTCCATATTTGGATTTGCAATAGTTTTGAAGTAACAAAATTACAATTTCTTATCTAATAGCATCTATATTATCATATTTTATGATTTTGTTTTCAATTAACAATATTGAGTTTTATATAAAATTACTGTATTATTATTAGTAAATCATATATTTTGGTTTAAATAAATTCATTTTATTCAGGATATGTTCGGTATAGATAATTTTTATTAAGATATACTTTTTTTATCTTGCTAATAATGTAAAGTTGGGCATAGGATTTTTGTCAGATTTAAAACAGTTTTTGCTTTACAATCTTTATTAATATCTCAAAAAATATAACAAACTCTTTAAAAAGTTTATTTTCGCCCAAAATGTTTTTAGAGATGAAAAATATCGACGTTTATAAAGCTGAATTTCTTGAAAATCTTAAAAAAAGATACAAAAACAAATCACCTGAAAGTTTATATGAGCCTATTGAGTATATTTTAAATTTAGGAGGTAAACGAATACGGCCAATTTTGGTTTTAATTAGTGCAGATTTGTTTGCTGATAAATCATCAGATGCTATGGACGCAGCATTGGCAATCGAGATATTTCATAATTTTTCACTTGTTCATGACGATATTATGGATGCAGCTCCATTAAGACGTGGAAAAGCAACAGTTCATGAGAAGTGGGACATCAATACAGGAATTCTTTCTGGGGATGCGATGCTCATTACGGCTTATCAATTATTTGAAAATTATCCTGTTGATCATTTTAAGCCTTTAGCACAATTATTTAGCAAAACAGCACTTGAGGTTTGTGAAGGTCAACAATATGATATTGATTTTGAAACTCAAATTGAGGTTGATATCGATGCATACATTAAAATGATAGAGTATAAAACGGCAGTTCTCGTTGGTGCTGCTTTAAAAATGGGAGCTATCATTGCTGGTGCTAATCAAGAGCAACAAACATACATTTATGAATTCGGTCGTTTATTAGGAATTGCTTTTCAAATTAAAGATGATTATTTAGATGTGTTTGGTGATGAATCGGAGTTTGGAAAACAGTTGGGTGGCGATATTATTGAAAACAAGAAGACCTATTTATATTTAAAAGCTTTGGAAGGTAAACAGAGGGAGCAACTTCAACATTTGTTTTCTGTAACACCTTTAGATCCGAGTGCAAAAATCAAAACTGTTAAGCATATTTATGAAGCTTCTGGAGCTGCAGAGGCAACTTTAAGGGAAATTGAAAAATACACATTAATGGCTTTTGAATGTCTGGAAAAAATCGAACTTTCTGATGATAGAAAAGCTTATCTGAAGAATTTTGGTTTGAACTTGATGAATCGAACTTTTTAGAATCTTAGAATTTTAATAAAACTTCAAAAACTTTTATTGTTCTAAAAGTTTTTTAGCTTAATTTTGCCCTCTATTATGAGGAATCAAATTATTCGCAAGGCAACTGAGATGTTTTTAGAACTAGGTTTTAAAAGTGTCACCATGGACGATTTAGCCCATGAGTTATCCGTTTCTAAGAAAACAATTTATGACTTAGTCGGAAAGAAATCTACACTTGTAGAGCTTGTTGTGCAAAGCGTTATTGCTGAAATTGATGTTGAAATGAGCGATGTATCCAGTCAGGAGTTTGATGCAATAACTGAAATGTTTGCTTTCCGAGATATTGTTGTTAAACGATTAAGAAATCAAAAAGCATCACCTCAATTTCAGCTCAAAAAATACTATCCGAAAATTTACGATAAATATAGAGGGAAACAAATTGATATTATGAGCCAGAATATCAAAAAGAACATTCTTAAAGGTGTTCAAGAAGCTTATTATTATGATGATTTATCAATCAATTTTGTAGTGAATTTGTACATCGTAGGTCTTCTCGATATCAAAAATGAGGAGTTACTCAATGTAGATCAATTTACGCAAAAGCAATTGTATCATGAATTTGTACTATATCACTTAAGAAGTGTGACAACTCAAAAAGGACAATGGAAAATGAATGAAATTTTAAAGGCATAAGAAATGAATTTTAAAAAACACTTTTTACTAATTTTTATACTTCTGACGACGCTGACTTTCGGTCAAGAAACTCAAGAGAAATCAGAAGTTTATAAAATGACATTGCAAGAAGCTATTGATTTTGCAATGGACAGCGCTTACGCAAACATCAATGCTCAGCAAGATGTTGCGATTGCGATCAAGAAAAAATGGGAGACAACAGCTGATGGTTTGCCACAAATTAATGGTCAGGTGAATTATGAAAATAATCCGAAATTGTCAGTGACGCCACTACCAGGTGAACTCATCGGTGAGCCAGGAACTACTGTGCCTGTGAGTTTTGGTAACAAACACAACATGAATGCATCAGCGCGTTTAGATCAATTAATTTTTGATGGATCATATATTGTAGCGCTTCAAGCTGCAAAGACTTTCTTGGAATATTCTGCCAATAATAAATTGAAAACAGAATACGAAGTCAGAACCAACGTCATCACGGCTTATGGAAACGTTTTACTCTCCAAAAATTCAATTGATATTACTGAGAACAATCTTGATAATGCTGAGAATAACCTTGATGAAACTCAAAAGATTTTTGAGAATGGATTAGCAGAAGAAGAGGAAGTTGAACAACTTAAGATAACAACTCAGCAACTCAAATCTCAACTGAACAATGCAAAACGTATGCACGAAATTGCAAAGGAAAGCCTGAATATGGTTTTGGGTTTACCAGTTGAAGCGGAGGTTATTTTGTTAGACGAATTAGAAATTTTAGCAACTCAAAATATTTTAGAAACTGATGCTTCTGAAGATTTTAAGTTGGAAGAAACTGTTGATTTTAAAATTGCTAAAAACTTAGTTGAGCAAAGAGATTTAGAGTTTAAACTCGAGAAAAGTAAAGCCTTGCCAACTTTGTCAGCATTTGTCAATTATGGGGCGACAAGCTTCGGTGATGAGTTCAACTTTTTTGAAAGTGGGAAAGATTGGTATGAGTTCTCAACAATTGGCGTGAGTTTAAGCGTTCCGATTTTCAGTTCATTCCAGCGTCACTCAAGAACTCAGCAAGCAAAAATGGAGCTCGAGAAAGCTGAGGTGCAAAAGGAGCAAGCCATTAATGAAATTAAGAGAACTTACAATGCAGCTAAAAGTGAAATGACTTATGCTACTGAAAATTTCGAAATTTCTAAAGATAATTTAAACCTTGCAGAGAGAATCTCACATAAAAATGAAATCAAATTTAAAGAAGGTTTAGCCAGCAGTTTCGAACTTCGACAAGCACAAGTGCAGCTGTATCAAGCTCAAAACGAATATTTACAAAGTATGCTAAATGTAATTAATGCTAAAGCAGAACTTGAAAAAATTAAAAATAAGCCACTCCAAAACTAAAAGATCAATGAAAAATTCAATTCTTTTTATCGCAATCTTAAGTCTGTTGATGACGACATCATGTCAAAATAAGGAACAAACGGTTGATGAAGTTATAGATTCTGGAAAAGTTGACTTGATGAAAGAAAGACGTCAAGAACTGAACAAAGAGCAAAGATTGCTCAATACAAAAATCTCAAAATTAAGTAAGGAAATCGAAGCGCGTGAAGATTCTAATTCCTTCTCACTTGTGAGTGTCAAAAAAATAGAAACAGAGAAATTTGTTCATTATATTGAAGTCCAAGGAGATGTTGAAACGGATCAAAATATTTTGATTTATCCTGAATTTAGCGGCGTCTTAGATAAAATTTATGTCAAAGAAGGTGATCGCGTTAAAAAAGGTCAACTCTTAGCTAGAATTGATGATGGCGGTTTGTCTGAGGAAATGGCAGAGCTCGAAACACAGCTTCAACTTGCTGAAACACGTTTTAAAAGACAAAAGCGTTTATGGGATCAAAACATAGGTTCTGAGATTCAGTTTTTAGAATCTGAAACTTCTTATAAATCTTTAAAAAGCAATAAAAATAGATTGCAAAAGCAAATTGACAAAACACAGATTAGAGCTTCTTTCTCAGGAGTGATAGATAGTAAGCTTGCAGATCAAGGTCAAGTAGTGAGTCCAGGTCAAACCCCAATTTTCAGATTGATCAATTTATCTGAAACATATATTTATGCTGAGGTTCCAGAGCAATTTTTGAATGCTATTAAAGTTGGAACATCTGTTAATGTTTCTATTTCTTCAATGGGATTAAATTTTGATACTGAAATTATTCAAGTCGCTAACTTTATAGACCCAAATAACAGAAAGTTTATGGTGAAAGTTGGCATTCCTAAAGATATCAAAAACCTGAAACCAAATCTTATTGCTATAATTAAAATTAATGATTACACTTCTGAAAATACGGTTGTCATCAGTCAGAATATTTTACAAGAAACATCAAGTGGCGAACAGATCGCTTATGTTTTTGAACCAAAAGATGATAAAGTTGGGGCTGCAAAGCAAGTTAAAATCAAAACAGGTAAAAGCCTAAAAGGAGATATTGAGGTTTTAGAAGGTTTAGAAGAAGGGCAATACATTATCACAGATGGTGCGAGAAGTGTAAGAGATGGTGAGAAGTTAAGAGTTTCAGAAGCGATAAAGTAGAGAGGGATGGCAAATAAAAACACATATAAAGAGTTTAGTATTTCATCATGGGCGATTGACAACAAAATGACTGTTTTCGTTATTATTGCGATCAGTCTTTTGGGCGGTCTATTGTCTTACTATAGTATGCCTCGCGAATCATTCCCTGAGATTGTACAAACAAAAATTTACATTAGCTCGATAAATCCAGGAAACTCTGTTGAAGATGTGGAGAAATTCATTACAGAACCTTTAGAAGAAGAGTTTAAAAATGTTAATGGTGCACGCGAAATTAACTCAACGACGATGCAAGATTATTCAATGATTATTGTTGAGTTTGAAGAAGATATTGAGGTAAGTACAGCAAAGCAGCTGATCAAAGATAAAGTTGACCAGGTTAAATCAGAAACAACTTGGCCAACATTAGATAATGGTGCTAAGGTTGAACCTAATGTTTTCGATCTAAATATTTCTGAGGAAATGCCGATTTTGAATATCAATTTTGTCGGAGATTTCACAACTCAAAAGCTGAAGGATTTTGCAGAGTATATGCAAGATGAGGTTGAACTGCTTCCACAAATTAAAGAAGCTAGTGTAAGAGGTGTTGACGAAAAAGAAGTTGAAGTTGCTATTGATATCTATAAAATGGTTTCTTCAAAAGTTTCATTTGATAATGTGATCAACGCAATTAGAGCAGAAAATAAAACCATTTCAGGGGGAAATATTATCAGTAAAGGTTTAGAGAAAAACATTCGCGTTATTGGAGAGATTGACAAACCTTCAGATCTTGAAAAAATTGTTGTAAAATCTGACGATGGATCTGTCTTTTTAGAAGATATCGCACAAGTTAGATTTAATGAAAAAGATGCAACAACTTTTGCTAGAAATAAGGGTAAGCCAGTTGTTATGCTCGATGTGAAAAAGCGAGCTGGTAAAAATATGATTGAAGCCGTTGAGCAAATAAAAGAAATAGTCGAAAAGGAAAAGTCAGACTATTATCCAGAAAATTTAGAAATTAGTATTACTAATGATCAATCCGTACAAACAGAAAATCAAGTGAATGATTTAGTCAATAATATTGTATTTGGTGTCATTTTAGTTGTTGGTGTTTTGATGTTCTTTTTAGGTTTTAGAAACGCTTTGTTTGTTGGAGTTGCTATTCCATTGTCAATGTTTATCGCACTGACTATTCTTTCTTCATTAGGCTTTACTTTAAATACAATGGTTTTATTTGGTCTTGTTATGGGATTAGGTATGCTGGTGGATAATGGTATTGTTGTTGTCGAAAATGTTTATAGTTTGATGGATGAAGGCATGCCTCGAATCAAAGCTGCAAAACAGGGGGTTGGAGAAATCGCATGGCCAATTATAGCTTCAACAGCAACAACTTTGGCGGCTTTCTTTCCATTAGGACTATGGCCAGGAATGATTGGTAAATTCATGGTTTATTTCCCGATTACACTTTCAGTTGTCTTAACATCTTCATTATTTGTTGCATTAATCATCAACGCTATGTTGACATCACAGTTTATGAAAACTGAAGAAGGTGAATTAAGAAAAAATTTATTGATTAAATGGAGCTTGATTCTGTTTTTAGTCGGTGCATTGGTTTTAGTGACTGGGTTTATTGCTGATTCAGGAGGGTTGAGAGCTATTGGTAACTTGAGTATTTTGGTTGCCATCATGATGTGGGTTTACAAATATTTCCTAGAAGGCGCTATTCGTTATTTTCAGTTTAATCTGCTCAAACGTATGGAGCGTTTTTATGAATCAAGCTTGGTTTTTGCTTTATATAAAAAAAGATCCTATTTCTTTTTTTTCGGAACAATAGGAATGTTATTGCTAGCTTTCGTTTTGGTTAGTGTGGCAGAACCGAAAACTCTATTTTTTCCAGAAAATGAACCAAATCAAATTATCACTTACATTGAATATCCTGAAGGGACAGCCATAAATAAAACGAATGCTTTGACAAAACAAGTTGAAGAAAAAATATATGATGCTGTCAAGAAATATGAAGATGACGACGGCTATAATTTTATGATTGAGTCAGCTATATCTCAAGTCGGAAAAGGTTCAGGAAACCCAATGACGAATAGTGGAATGGCTAATGAAATGCCGCATCGCGCTAAAATTACTTTAACTTTAAGAGAGTTTAAATTTAGAAGAGGAATTTCAAGTTTGAAAACTTTAGAAGAAGTGAGGCAGTCTGTGCAAGGTTTTCCAGGTGCTTCAATTATTGTTGAAAAAGACAATATTGGTGCGCCAACTGGTTATCCGGTTAATTTAGAAATAAGAGGGGATGACTATGAAGATATGCTTGCAGAAGCAGAAAATTTACGTCAATTTATCAATCAATTAAATATTGATGGAATTGAAGAGCTGAAAATTGATGTCAATAAATCTAAACCTGAAATTGATATCAGAATTGACAGACAGAAGGCTGGTGAACTTGGTATTTCAGCTTCTATGATTGGACAAACGATTAGGCGTTCTGTTTTTGGACAAGAAGCTTCAACCTTTAAAGATGGGGAAGATGATTATGAAATCAATGTGCGTTTAAATGAGAATCAACGTTATGATGAAAATGCAATATTGAATCAGCCAGTTACTTTTAGAGATACAAAAGGGCAAATCAATCAGATCCCTATTTCTTCTTTAATTACAACTGAACCAGCCGCAACATTTAATTCTATTAAAAGAAAGGATTTAAAAAGAGTGATTACACTTTATTCTAATGTTTTAACAGGAAGTAATCCAACTGAAATCGTCAATACCTTAAAACAAGAATTAGAATATTACAACCAGAAACCAGAAATGAAGTACGTTTTCACTGGAGAACAAGAAGAACAAGCTGATAATATGGATTTCTTATTGAAAGCACTTCTTATTGCTATGGGTGGAATTCTCTTGATTTTGGTAGGTCAATTTAACTCAATCAGCAAGCCTGTCATTATTTTATCGGCTGTAATTTTGAGTTTAGCAGGTGTACTTTTTGGTTTGATTATTTTCCAGATGGATTTCATTGTTATTATGACGATGATGGGAGTGATTTCATTAGCAGGTATTGTTGTGAATAATGCGATTGTTCTTGTAGATTATACACAAATATTAATTGACAGGAAAAAGCAAGATAAAGGAATAGATAGTGATCAAATGCTTTCAAAAGCTGAATATTTTGATGTTTTAGTTGCAGGTGGGAAATCACGATTAAGACCTGTTTTATTAACAGCTATCACAACTGTATTGGGACTAATTCCATTAGCAATTGGGCTAAACATTGACTTCTTTTCTTTATTTACAGATTATGATCCTAAGATTTATATAGGAGGTGATAATGTTGTTTTCTGGGGACCATTAGCTTGGACAGTTATTTTCGGATTGATTTTCGCAACTTTCTTAACTCTAATCGTCGTTCCGGTCATGTTTTATTTATCAATAAGAGCAAAACTAAGATTTAAGAAAACAAAAAAATAGCTTAAGATGATGTGGATCAGTGAGATAAAATACTGGAGCAAATTATAATAAAAAATAAAGTAAAAAATATCTCTTTTTTGTTTTGGGAAATGAAAAAGAGATGTATATTTGCACCCGCAATTAGGGGGTTTTTTAAGCTCACTAGGAGAGATGGCAGAGTGGTAATGCAGCAGGTTGCTAATCTGTCAACGCGAAAGTGTTGCCAGGGTTCGAGTCCCTGTCTCTCCGCAAAAAAAGTATAACCACATTCGGGGTGTAGCGTAGCCCGGTTATCGCGCCTGCTTTGGGAGCAGGAGGCCGCAGGTTCGAATCCTGCCACCCCGACTTTACTGATTTATAAATACTTATAAATAGTACTAAAAAGACCTGTAAGTCATTGATTTACAGGTCTTTTTGTTTTTATAAAGTAAAGAACTTTCTATTTAGTAATAAATAGAAAGGGACCTATTCGGTTACCTATTCGGTTACCTATTCGGTTACCTATTCGGTTACCTATTCGGTTACCTATTCGGTTACCTATTCGGTTACCTATTCGGTTACCTATTCGGTTACCTCTTTTTGATTCATTTTGTAGGATGTGAATTCCATCAAACAATTTAAAGTCAAAAAAACAATAGCTTTTTATTTATCAGAAAAACGTATATATTTACAATGCAATTAAAAATAGGCAGACTTTCCAATAAGCCTGTTTTTAAAAATCCCATTGCTTGTTTTGAGATTTTTCGATTAATCCTCTAATCGAAAAGTTATGTTATCAAAAATCACAATTTTAGCTTGGATGAAAAAAGCCAAGACAAACTCCTTAAATCAAGCTCCGATTTATTTAAGAGTTACCAAAGATGGGAAAAGAGTAGAAATCAGTTTAGGAATTAAAATTAAGCTTGAGCAATGGAATGCTTCAGCTCAAAAAGCTAAAGGTAATTCCATCGATTCTCGAAAGGTTAATAATGTCATTGAAAAAGCGAAATCTAAAATCACATCTATATGTGAGGAGATTGAACGCAAAGATGAGTTTATAACGCCAATACTTATCAAGAATAAGTATTTAGGTCTTGATATTAAATATGAAACTCTCAATCAGCTTATAAACTATCATCAGGAAAAAATGAAAGCGACTTTAAAGAAAGGAACGCTTAAAAACTATTACACAACGCAAAAATATTTAAATGAGTTTGTAAGATCAAAGCACAAATCAACTGATGTTTATATTAAGCAAGTCAATTATAAATTTATGATTGATTTTGAAGATTTCCTGAGAGATCAAGACGGCTTAAACAATAATGGTTTGATGAAGCATCTTGAGAGATTAAAGAAGCTCATTAACTTTGCAGAAGATTTAGAGTGGATTGAAAAGAATACTGTTAAGCGTTTCAAGCTGAGGTTTGATCAAGTTGATAAAGGTTATCTAACAAAAGCTGATCTTGCCAAACTGATTAATTCAGAGCTTGAGAATGACACATTAGAAGTTGTCAAAGATGTGTTTTTATTTGCTTGCCATACGGGTCTTGCTTATTCAGATTTAAAAAAACTTTCTAAAGATGAAATAACATTAGGAATTGATGGTAAGAAGTGGATTTATACACGCCGACAGAAAACAAATACATCCTTAAGAATTCCGCTTTTAGAATTGCCATTGCGAATCATTCGGAAATATAAAGATCATCCACGTGTCTGTAAAACTGATAAGTTATTACCAGTTTTTACAAATCAAAGAATGAATAAATATCTCAAGCAAATCGCTAAGAAGCTTAATATAAGCCAAGCATTAACCTCTCATATTGCCAGGCATACATTTGCAACAACTGTCACTTTGTCTAATGGAGTTCCTATTGAAACGGTTTCTAAATTGTTAGGCCATACAAAGCTTTCAACAACACAAATTTATGCGCGAATCGTTGATACGAAAGTTTCTGAAGATTTAAGATGTTTAGATGTAATTGATAATCCTAAAAACGCAATAAGCAACTGATAAATATAATTATTTAGTGTTAATATTATTAAAAATTATATATTTACTAATATTTATGTTAAATAGTGTGTTTATAATGGAGTATCAATTAATAATGAATGCTTTTAATGAGGAATTAAAAGAGATTCAAAATAAGTCTCAGGAAATAGTAAGTGAAGCTATCGAAGTTTTGTCATTGTCAAAAAAGTACCTCGTTAGACTCAAGCAAATATATTATTTGGATGAAGATAAGTCTGTTTTAAAACAAACAAGGTTTTTTAGATATATGAAACCAACTATTGCTCAACATATCTATTTTTATAAAAAAGTTAAAGATTTTGAAATTGAATTGACAGGAAAATCAGATATAAAAATAGAAAAGATTTATTGTAAGTGTTTAAAGAAAATAGATAAGTTTTATGAGAAACATAAAGAGTTTATCTTCAATGTGAGATACTATCCTGATAAAATAGACGCGCTTTATTTTACAACTTCTCCCGACAACTTCTCAGCTAAATTTTTATATGTCGAAACACATTGCTATGATTTTTACGAATGCTCTTACAGCGGAATCTACGCAAAGAGCTTAGCAATTGAGAAATTTAAATCTTACGTTGAACAAAGACAGAATCAAAAAAATGATAGCAGAATCAAAATATCTGATCTCGATGTCAAGCATCCTTGGACAGCAAGTGCAACTGATTTTGTCGAAATCGCTTATGCACTTTATTACTCTAGATCAATCAATAATGGAGATGCAACAATCAAGGAAATCATTCAATCTCTATCCAAAGCTTTCCATATAAAACTTCCCAAAAACTACTACCAAACAATTGATGATATCAAGAACAGAAAAGATCTTACAAAATTCATTAATAAGCTTGAATTTGCACTAAAAAACAATTTATAAGCCTACTTAAATGTTAAATTTTCACCTGATATCACCCTGATATCAGGTGATTTATTTCTGCTTCATTCTGATTTTTACTCGTGGAAAGTCTCAAAACAAGTATTAATCAAAATTAAACATTATGAACGCAGAAATCGTCACCACCAAGCACTTATCAGATTTAAAAACTGATCTACTAAAGAAGCTTAATGAAATTGAACTCAATCAGAAAAAAGGAATCAAAAAACGTTGGTTAAGAACTGATGAGGCAGCTGAGTATCTCAATATCTCAAAACCCACATTACTGAATTACAGAGTGAATAATATCATTCCCTCAAGTAAGATAGGTGGCTCTTATTATTATGATGTTGAGCAAATCGATAAACTTCTAATTGATAATAAAATCTGAACTCATGAACTACATCGAACACCTCAACCAGGCGTTCCGGAAGATTCATGAAGATACAAAGCTCAGGCCAACACATATTTCTCTTTACATGGCCCTGTTTCAGTTTGCAAATGCAAGCAGATTCAAAACTGAATTTCAAGCAGGGCGGGAGGAACTTATGCAGTATTCAAAAATAGGTTCTACAAAAACCTATTACAAATGCCTGAACGAACTTCAGAAGTGGAATTACATCCGCTATTATCCATCCAAGAACGTCTATCAAAGCAGTCGCTTTAGCATAAGTAATTTTTACCCAAAGGGTAAACAAGCGGTAAACAAGCAGGAAACAAGTGGTAAACAAGCACTACCACCATATATAAATATATATAAACTATATAAAGATTATAAAATCTATAAACAGCTTAAGCCCAATTTTGAAAATGAAGTCATTAATTTTTTAAAAAAGGAAAAACAATCAAGCAAGCTTGATTTAAAAATTGAAGCTGAAAAGTTTATCGCGTATTACGAGAAGCTCAACTGGAACTTAGCAGGACAAAAACCAATCACTAATTGGCAACCCCTCGCTCAAAAATGGCTTATCTCAGCCATAAGTTTTCAGAAACTCAATCAAAAGAGTCCGGACAAAAATCATCAACTCAACCAAAACAAGACCTACAATGAACCTCTCTGAACCTATCGGTAAACTCATCAAAGCAGCAAACGGAAAAGAATTTTGTCTTGCTGTTAAGCACGATAACCATTTGCATTATAGCCTGAAAGAAGTTGTCAATTTCCTAACGGCAAAAGGCAAAGAACGCTTTGGCGATCATTTCAAGATTTATCCAACAGATCATGAATTGATTTATAAACTCTGCATACTCATGATTCAAGACAAGCGCAATGCTAAAAGATTGCATCTAAACCTCAACAAAGGCGTTTTACTTTCTGGTCCTGTTGGCGTTGGTAAAACATCCATCATGCAACTTATCTCTGAAATATGCCATCAGAAACCCGAGTATAAAACCAAAACTGCACGTGAAATTACTTTCGCTTACAACGAGAATGGCAGTAAAATCATCTCTCAATATGGTAATCAAAAAAGCTATTGCTTTGATGATCTCGGCCTGGAGCCAACAGGGCGATTTTATGGTAAAGATGCAAATGTCATGGCTGAGGTGCTGTTAAGCAGACATGAGCTTTACACCAACTACAGAACCAAACCCAAGTTCTTTTTAAAAAGAATGACACATATCACCACGAATCTAAATGCAAGTGAGATAGAAGAACGCTACGGTAAACGTGTACGCTCAAAGCTCAGAGAAATGCTCAACCTCATCGCATTTCATCCCAACACCAAAGACAAAAGATAAATCAATTAACAATCACTAAAGCCATAATACAATGAGAACAATATCAATCAAAACAGAACTTAAAAAGCAAGTCATTTATAACAACCCACATCACTTTTGGAGTTGGTTCAAGCAGGATTTATACATGGTTCAAAACTATCCATCACTAAATTCCGTCAGAGATTTTGCAGTGTGGTTCTCAACACACTTGTACTATTATTGCAAGGGAATAGGTTTCAAAATTGTTGTCTCCAGTGAGGTCATAGATATAAATTTCTATGCAGGAGGAAATCCAAAATTTATAGAAGCCATTGTCTCATTAGTTTGTAAAGCACCAAAACTAGATAACATCAAAATCAAAAGCTTTCAAGAAGCAGACATCACAGTAAAGGACATTAAAGAAGAACTGATCATTATCAAAACTGATAATTTAAGAATTCAATTTAATGAGCTGAGATATGCAGTAGATGAAATTTGTCAAGAATCAAGAAGATTTGGGATAACGATTTACTATTCAGAATTTATATTTATCAAAGACAAAGCAACATTAATCAATGAAATTTATGAACACTTAGTCAGATATTTAGGCGAGCAGTTTATTTTTAAGAAGATCATGTATATCAACTTTGCTTCGTGTTACCCCAACAATAATTACCAACCAGTATCATATCTAAAACAAGACCTTAATAATGATGTTATCTATTTTTTAGATAGCGTAAAATCTATTGATATTTGATAAATATCACTATCTATAGTGAGATATATAGAAAAGGTTATATATTTTTGAGGATGTATATTAGTTAGCCTTAATGTTAAAAAACATTCATCTATGACTAGAAAAATATTACTATTGGTTTTATTGATTTTTACATCTATCAAAATAAATGCTCAATGTGATTACATTACTAATCGTCTTAATGGTGTGACGGTAAAACAATTTGAACCTTCTTTAGTTGCTTATGATAGCAATTACCAAATCGGAATTGCATTAGGTAAAGTCGAGAATGATATAACTTTAACAGTTCTCGTAAGATTTTCAGGAAATGCTAAGCTTATAAACTCAAACTTATTAATTTTCACTGATGAAGAAAATGCTGTAAACTTAGAATATGATGATAGTCAAAAAGATTATATGGCTGGCAGCGAAATTTCTTTAACCAAATTTAAAATTAACCCCAATCAATATGATGATTTACTACATAAATCATTAAAAACATTTCGTTTTAAATTTGCTAATGAGGATATATACCGAACTTTTGAAGTTGTAAGAAATTTGGATGTAATTTCAAATCAATTAAAATGTTTTAATAAAAACAATCTGATAATAGAAAGTAAAAAAAACAGAAAAAAGAAATCTAATACAATTATAATTTATGAGTTAGATGATTTAATTAAACTTGATGTTGATGAACTTAGGATTAAAAGGAATGAAGTGTACGCTAGGAGAGGTAGAATATTTAAATCAAAGTACTTGCAAGAATATTTTTCAAAAACTGATTGGTATGAGCCAAGATTTGAAAATGTAGAAAACTTATTAAGTAAACGAGATCGTGATAACATATCAAAAGTTAAAAGGGTAGAGAACACTGTCAAATTTCAAAATATCGAAGAAGCAAAATTGAAATTTAAATTACCAAATATTCATTGGAGATTTACAGAACGAAAAACTCATAAGGACAAAATTATTTACACCTATAAACGAGATGTTATTTTGGATTCAGCAGGAAGGGAAATTGATCCACAAATCACATTTATAATTGAGCCAGTTGGTTCTAACGCTGACGTAATACAGTATTCAATTGTGAAAAGAATGGCTACACCTTTTGATTTAGTTGATATGTTTACCCATGAGGATGGGTACATGAAATTTAAGAATGGTGTTGGTTATCAAGGAAAATATTTTGACAGGGGATTAGAACATAGAATTTATATAGTTCATGGAATTAATAACAAAATGGGAATTACACTTGTTATGGATACAACAGAGGAAGTTTCTGATATTGTAGCTCCTGAATTTCAAAAATGTTTATCAACTTTAGATATAAAAAAATAAAACAGTTGCCAGCATTGTAAAAGCGTAATGCGAAATAAGGTAATAAGATTGAATCATTAACGACATAAATCAACAAGGCTATCACGTTTAACATCAACAAGTTTCAAGTAAGTTATGACTTTTATAGAAATTGCAGACAAAATCTTTAATAATTCAAATCAAGTTATTTTTGGGACAAATGACAATTGGCAGATTGACGTTTTTAAAGCAAATTGGTTCACGTATTTAGATAAACCTCGACCAAATGCACCCGGTTTATATTGGTTTCTAACTGACTCGAATATTACGAAAATTGAACGACCAACATCATTGCCGAATAAAGGTTGCGATTTCGAAATAACTACAAAAAATAACTTACAAATATTTCCAAACTATTTATTGAGTGAATTAAATGTAAATGGATTAAAAGTTGTTTACAATGGACACGAAAACAATGTAATGAACAGAGTAAGACAACACTTTAATTTATCAAATAATAACACAGGAGCGTTAGGAATTAAACATTACAAACTACTATCCAACAAAAATTGGGTTTTGAAATATTTCACAACAAAAGACATTGGTGCTTTAGGTTTAGACAACTCAGCTCAAGATGTTATTTTAAATTTACTAAATTCAAAAACGGGAAGATCAGCTTTAGAAAATGCTTGGAGAATTAAAAATGGATGGCCAATATTATGCAAGAAATAAAAACGGCTACTAACAACAGATATAAGTAATAGCGTGGGTTTTTGATGAAACAAAACTGTAAGGCTTTTTAAGGCACTACTACGCATAGCCGAGAACCGTTGCCTACAATTAAAAGAAACCCATTTTCACTAATATGATTAGAATAACATTAACCTTATTATTGCTTGGAGCCATCTCATTTTACGGACAAGAAAAGGATTGTGATTGTCTTGACGAACTGAATATTAATAAACATATCGGAAATTAGTTATCAGAAGCATCAGGAACAAATGCCCCTGAAACTATGAATCATGTATATTTAAATTTAAAATATATGACTGTATCGAATATCAAAACTGCTCTCTTAGAAGCCTGTTTAAATGGAGATGCTGAATTGTTTATTGATTTTCTTCAATCTGATTTAGTAGAGACGAATATGCCGAATAAAATGCGATTTTACAGATTCTTTAAAAGGATGATTAAAGACTCACAAGAAAACACAATTGGTGGTTTGAATTTAAGAATTGAAGATGCTGATTGGTTAGAGAAAGATGGTCGTCAAATTTATTGTTCTTATGATCAAATGCATAAATATCCAAGACTTACACTAATTGTCAAAGAAACGACAAATAGAATTTATATAGAAACGATGCCATTTTAGTGAAATTGATTTTATGACAAAATTGGATAAAGAGAGAAAAGGATTAATACTTTATAACTCTAGCGGAATTTGTATTGGCTATACACGTATTTATAGTCTTAAAAGTAGTAGGTTTTCTTTAACAAAAGTCATTAGAATGGAAAGAGATGATGACGCTAAAAAATGTTTATAAATTAATTTACTCTATAGAAAACGGAATTTAAAAATTGATTAGTAAAAAAGAGAGTAGATATTAACAACCGTAAACTGCGTCGATAGTGATTTTCATCAAAATTCGTAGCTTCACTGGTATTGAAAATTTCAGTAAAGAAGAATTCATATTTCTTAACTTTAAATGCGGGCTAAGTTAGTAACTTCATATACTATAATACCTCAATAAGTATTTTGTATTTTAAGATTTTCTTAATATATTTCGAATTTAAATTTTGGTTCTGTATAATAGATTTTTAGGCAGATAGTATGATTTTTTTTACGATGCAAAAGCTTAGATTGTAAAGAGCACTGATCCAATTGTATGAAATTAACAGAGATTTTTTTCTAGGGTAATTTAATGGTTTTTTAAATTCTCAAGACGGATATAAAAATCATGACAAAAGCCATTATTAAGAAATGGTTTAAGCTGAATTTTAAACCTATAAAAGTTGACCAAGATTGAGATCTTGATAGTGTGTAAAGATATGAGAGGAAATATTCAAAAAACTGTAATTTCTATTAAGTCTAATTTTAGTAAGAATTGTGGATAAAAAAAATGTTATAAGGCTCATTAAAATTGACTATGAAAAATATTATTTACTTACTGTTTTTTGCATTATTATCATCATGTCAGAATGATAGTAGACCTACAGAAATTTATAATGATTTCTATTCAAATCTCGTTTTAATAGAAAATGGTTATTACTATACTGTAACCTATAATAATGATAGGAAACAGTATGTTACAATTGATAGAAATAATATCAAAATTCACGATAATGTCCAGAACGCAATAGAAAACACCAATAAAAAGGTTGGTGTAGGTTTTTTTATTTCTAAAAACGGTAGAATTGTTACACACAAAAGTTTAATTGAACTACAAAATAAATCACCGATAATTAAAGAAAAAATTGATGAACGGATTAATGATTCGGTATTAAAATATAGACGAAGTATAAATAGTTTGAAGAGTGAGCTGTCAAGACTTGAAAAAGATCCATTTGATTTAACTTTCAAGAAGCTGGATATGATAAATGAGAAATATCATGCAAATTTGGATAGCATAAAGTTGATTGAGGAAAAGATAAATAATATAAAGAAAAAAAGTTTTACTATTGGTGCCGTGAATTATGATATAAGCGTCTCAAGAGTAAGTGGGGGTGATTTTCAATCTTTGTCTTCACTGGAATTTGTTCCTTCAGACGAACCAGATATCAAACAGAAATATACTGGAATGTTTTTTTTAAGGCCTAATAAACCTACTCTTCTTAATGATGTGGAAAACATATATTTAAAAGAAAATGCTAGCTCAACAATAAACGAAAAAGACTTAGTTCATATCTTTACTATGAAAAAAGAGAACTCAGAAACCCCAAAATATAACTCTGTTTTTGTGAAGGATGTTAGGGTAGAGAATGTACACGATTCTTTCTTAGAAATTAATGATAAAAGAGTAGAAGTTATGCCTGGCTCTCCCATAATGAATTTACAAGGGAAATTAATTGGACTAAGTGATGTTTCAGCAACAGGTCCTTCTCAAAGAGTTATGAGAATAAAGTCACTCTATGTTGGCGCAAGTAACAGAGAAACTATTGTGAAATTTTTGGAGGCTGAAGACGAAAGAGATTTCGAAAAGATAAAAGATTTTTTTGCTCCAAATATTGAAACCTATTACGATATGTCAAACCCTAGCTTTTATAGCCTTAGTAAGAGATACAGATATATTTGGAGTTTTACTAAAAATTCGACCAATAATATTTTAAAAATCAATAAGATTGATAGTTTAAACTTTAATCTCACAACTGAATTTTCGTATTTCAATATCAGAAATCAAAAGCATTTAAGTACAGTGAGCAAAATAAGATTCACTTTTGACCGTAATGGTAAAATAACAAAAATTCATAAAATTTAAAGAAAACACAATGGCAGTAGATCTCAAATCGACTTCAAACCAATCAAAACCCAGCTCTTCAAAAGGTAGTATAATTGAATTACTATTTTTTATAGCGTTAAATGTTTTAGTCATTCCTTTTAGTGCCTATCAAACTTATATAGGGTATGATAAAGTTGTAGGAAGTTCATTGTTGGCGCTTATTATAGCACTGATCAGTGGTGTTTTGTTTGCTGCCATGAATTTTGGCATCAGGCAAAACCGACTCAATAATGAAAGACACTTTCTTATGGTAATTATGTATATTATACCCTTAGGAATTAGTTTTTTTGGTAATTTTAACGCCTTTTATTCTAACCAAATGGAGACGAGTTTACTACGGAATGAAGTAAGTAAGTATAAATCTACACTTACGCAAACCAGGGACATTGCTGTACAAGAAATTGAATCATCTATTGGCTTAAACTCCTTTAAACAGGGGTACGAGGCAAAGTGGACTGATCTTAAAACAGAATTCTATGACGCAAAACCACCTTCATGGGGTCCTAAATCCCAAGCTAAATGGAGGGCGCTTTGTGTTTTTTTACAGCAAGAAGGTGGAGCAATTAAAGTAAGTGATCAAGGAAGAAATAAAAATAATTATTTTGCTAATGCCGAGGTGTTTTCTCAGAACACATTTAATAGTTTGTTAGCATCTAAGAAAAACACGATTAAAACACCGTTGGATTATATAGATTCAAAATATAGCCCTGTGATAAAGGAAATAGATTCTTTAAGCAGCCTGTCCAAACCTATTTATAGCTCAGCCTTATTGGATAAAATGGTAGAAGCAGAAAATCAGATCAGATCAAAGGCAAAGTCTTTCTTAGATAAGGAAGATTTATTTGGTTATCCTAAATTGCTGCCGAGTTCTGAAAATGAGATAGGGACAATAAAACATACAATCAACTCAGCTTTTGTGAAACTAGAAAATCCTTCAGCAACGATTTTTAGTTTGTTCTTAAGTTTAATTATTGATTTGGCTGCTTTACTCTATATTGTCGTGTTTATACCTTATAAAAAAGCTAATCGTAAAGGTGGCAGATTAAACAGTAATGGTCCGCAAAAAATTTAATTATGAAAAAGAAGAAAGGAGAAAATAAACCTATTCCAAACTCACCAGAAAAAAATGATGAGACTCATAAAGTAGATGAAAACCCCTTTAATAACAAGAGTGACAATACTGGGGAAGAAGAGCCTATTGACCTACCGCCGCTTCCCGAGAACTTAAACGATGATCAAGAGGTAATTGAAATGCCTCCTTCATTTGAGACGAAACCAGACTCCTCTCCTGAACCACCTGACCTTCCTGAGTTGGAAAACAATCAAATAGACGATACGACAACTAATCAAGACGACGGTGAAGCCCCTCCTGATATAAATGTTAACAAAATAGAATACACCTTAGAGTATAATGATGAGTCTTCTTATCTGTTCATTTTCGGTCCTGGAAGTTCAGGGAAAACTGTTCTCATAAGTTCAATTTTGTATTATTTAGATAGTACCAGATCAGTTAATTATGGTGACACGCTCAAAAATTTAAATGATCCTTCTAAAAAACACGAAAGAGAAGGTAATAAATTATGGAAAGAGCTTAAAACGACATTATTTGATAATAAATTCCCCAGAGGAACTGCACAAGTACAAGTGAGTAATCCATTCCCCAGGCATATTAACGCGCATTTTGAACCCGCAAACAAGGAATTAAACAATTTTCAGTTCTGTTTAATGGATATGGCAGGGGAGGATCTCCATAGTGTTGATTATGAGTCTGAAGAGTCCTTGCCAGATAGTATAAGGGTTTATATTGAACAGATGCCAAAGAGCAATATTTGCTTTGTGTATGTTTTGGATCCTAATTCTGATATCTATGAAAAAAGTGAACAGTTAAGTATATTTAGTGCCTTTATTGATTTATTGGATAAAAATGATCATACGGAGACACCATTACTTTTTCTAGTTACAAAATGGGACACAATAGAGGATAACTATAATGATGTAGAAGAATATATTAAATCTGAATATCCGCCTATATGGGGTAAATTAAATCAACAAGCCAGGGATATAAGTTATTCTAAGTTTTCTATTGGAAAAGTTAATGAAGATAATGATGAAATTAAAAAATATAGTCCTGAACACGCTGAGAAAGTGTTTAATTGGTTCTATAAAAAACAAACGGGAAGTGCTATAGTAGGTGAAAATAAAAAAAGAAGAGGCTTTTTAAAAAGATTTAAATTTTAAATATAAATGACAAGAGTTGGATTTAGTGTTTTTGGGAGGCCTGCAGTTCATAATCATTGCAGTAATGGCTTATTTAATGATCTTAAATTAAATAATGAAACTTATTTGAATTTGCCTAATTCAGTATTATTAGACAAAGGACAAAAAATCGCGGTTTTAAAACGCTATAAAGACTCCCAAGGTGTTGAGGTTATCAGTGTTTTTGTAAATGACTTTGCAAACTCTACCAATGATAGGGCTGGAGCTTATGTGGGGGCTGGTGTCGCATTTGTGGGGAGGCCAACCCCAAAATTAATCAAGACACTGGAGAAGCTCCATCATCAAGCTTTAAGTTTAATTGATCCTGAATCGAAAAAATTTAAAGAAAGTAAAATAAACTGTGATGCATTAAGTCTTCCTGACCCGAATGCAAAAGGATATTTTTATGAGAGTTATCCAAAAAAATACAGTAATAGGAAGGAATTTAATATTGGTATCAACATCCAAGGAAGTTTTTTTGAAGGTTTAATGACGGCGATACAAGGCTTTATGTATAACACAAGTTTTCGCAGTGCAACTACAGCTTATATATCCCAAGATGTAAATCTTTTAGAAAAAATCGTTCCAAAAAAATATATTTACAATACTTATCACTTGCTGGATTTTTCGCACTATATCAAATCGAAAAAAGAGGAAATTAAGTTGTTGGAAAAAAATATTTCAGATAAAGAAAAAAAGTTTATAACCTTAGATAAAGAAAAAAAAGAATCGCTTGAAAAATTAGAAAAAGATAAAAAAGAAAAAGAGAACGAAATAAGTGATCGAGAGCGAAAGCTTGCCAAGATTCAAAATGACATTCAAAAAGAAGAAAAAAATTTAGAGGAGATAAAGATAAAAAATGAAAAATCTAAAGAAAAAGAATCAAACTTAAAAAGTGAAATAGGTAACTTGAAAAAAACCAAGTCAGATCATTTCAAAGCTTTTTTGAACTCGCCAGATTTCAAAAATGAAAGAGATCAGTATGAGAGTGAAATACTATCGCCTATACAAAAGGAGAAAAAAGAGTTGTCTCAACAAAACCAAAAACTTCAAGGAGATCTTAGTGAAGATAAAAAGAAGCTAAAGCGAAGAAAATTTATTTTATGGGCGGTTATTTTGTTATTAGTCTTGGATCTGGGCTTTAGGGGCTACGATCTTTTTTCTCCTAATGATACTACTGAAGACATTGTTGAGGAGAGCCAACCACCTTCAGAGATTAACACTATTGATTTACCAAAAGAATACACGGCTGATGAATTTAAAGATCTTCCTCACGATAAAAAAGAAGAACACAAGAAGAAAATTGATAGCACTATCTCTAAGTTATTAAAAAAGGAAGATTCAACTGATTCTAAAACCGCTAAACACTTTTTTAATAGAAAATGGAACTTCAGAGAAGTGTTGGATGCAGGTGATAAAAATGATATTGACAAAGGCCTACATAGAGTTATAGAGATTAAGAAAATCTATAAAAAATTTGGAAGGGAAGATAAACTATTTAGCGACGAATTTTTGATTAAAAGTTTAGAGTTTGAAGAAGAGGAACATGATTTCGGTACAAATGATTTCAATGCGATCTTACTTAAATATCTAGAACTCGATAATAATATTTATACAGAAAATAATATTGAAAGAAAGGAAGATAACAGTGGTAATAGTAAAATATCTAAAATAGATCCCATTTTGTTTATGCATTTTAGATGGATGCTCTACAATCTTCCGAAAAAAGATAAAAGTAAGATAGACCTTTTAGAGAATAAAAAAACCAAACTTACCATCCCAATTGTAAAATAACTATTATGATTACAGACCTTATAATAAATTCTGGTATTCAATATGTCAGTATCCCAATCAACCTTACTGATGCTATTGTTAACAAGGTTAAGAAAAGCTTTTTCGATAAGTTGATTAAAGAAACTGAAGAAGGGGATATTTATGAGTTAAAAGAAGTTTATTACTGGGAGGATAGAGAGATTTTTATAGCTCAAGACAGCATAAACGCTGAAGCCTTTGGCAGATTTGGCCACTTAAATCCTAAGGAAATCAGGCGCGATTATGTAGAAATCATAGAGGAGGAGAATATATATTCTATTGGCGCAAAGGAGGCTTTGAAGGTGTGTCAGGAACACTGGATACCCTTACCTTATTTTAGAATTCGTCAGGATGTACAACAACCTTTTCACCACGGGCCTGAAAACTGGTGCAGAATGAATTTGCAACCAAAAATAGATGAGGATAAAAACACCACTCATATACTGACCTTAGCATTCGATACAAATACGAATGATCATGATGAATACTATTCACAGCCTCGCGAGACCGACGCCAATGATAACGGAAGCGAACGTTTTAAATGCGTTCCAGAGTCAAAACACGCACCTTCTTTTTTCAAAAACCACAATTTGTGGGAGTGGCTGTATAATATATTTTGGGTTGATGAAGATTATGCAGGTAGAAACGAGCGTGAGCTAAAACATGTAGCCATATATCACACACTTATAAAATTACTTGATGAAGTCGAGGCATTACCCGAAATAGGCTTGTTGAGTGGAGAAAATAGCATAGAAGTGGGAATGACTTTAGATATTGGCAACTCTCGAACATGCGGGCTTATTTGTGAAAAATCAAGCCCTTTTCGTGCTTCTCCTTTTGATTTTACCTCAGCTAGAAAATTACAAATCAGAAACCTTAGCAAACCACATATAGTTTACGAAGAACCTTTTGAGATGCAAGTGGCTTTTTCTGAAGAAAAATTTGGTAACCCAGCCAGTGAGGAATATGATGATGTTTTTGATTGGCCAAGTTTAGTAAGGGTTGGACCTGAAGCCGTAGATCTCACTTCTTTATTTGAAAGTGAAGACTCTCAAGCAACACTTAGCAGTCCTAAACGCTATTTATGGGATAAAAAACCTGTTAAAGTTCCTTGGATAAAGGTCGATACTGATGGAAGATTAGGGTATCACGATAAAGTTAAAATTAAAGAGAATGCTTTATACGGTATTGCTCCCCAAATAACATCGGACGGTAAATATATTAAAGAGAGTGAAAAAGATCACGTCATGGGTGCTACAGAAAGTAGGTTTTCAAGATCATCAATTATGATGCTCTCCATCTATGAGATACTTTTACATGTTGTAAGCCAGATAAATAACCATGAGTTTAGAAAAGACTTGGGCAATTCAACTTACCGCAGAATCTTAAAAGATGTGGTGATTACTTGTCCAACAGCCATGACTGTACAGGAGCAGTATGCATTGCGTAAAGCGGTGGTTGATGCCACCAAGCTTTTAAAACAAACAATTGGGGAAAAGGTTGATTTTCAGAAAATTAAAGTAGAGGTTCATCCTTCATTGCCAAATTTAGACCCAACACGACAAGATGAAAACCCTTGGAAATATGATGAAGCTACTTGTTCGCAAATTGCCTTTTTATATGGCGAGTTGGTTCATAAATACAGCGCTAATCAACATTTGTTTTTTGATTTAAACGGGAAGTATCGGAATAATTCTACCACTAAATCTATTAATATGGCAAGTATTGATATTGGTGGCGGTACAACTGATTTTATGATCTGCAACTATAGCTTTGATAAAGAGGCTGACGTTCCTTTTATAACTCCAAAGCCAATTTTTTGGGAAGGCTTTAATTTAGCTGGTGACGATATCGTAAAACGCATCATTGAAAAATTACTGATCCCTACTATTCACGAAGATGTAGAGAAAAAGGGAGGCAAAAATGTTGTTGCCGTTCTCAATGAGCTCTTTGGACAGAATTTAGGCGGACAAACAGCTAAAAATAAAATTTATAGAAAGCAATTCGCTAATTTAGTGGGCACATCTGTAGCCTATATGGTTTTCGAACATTTGACCAACCCAACTAAAAATAGTTATTCTTTTACGATTAAAGAAGTCTTTGAGCGTTTTGGTTGGCCAAAGAGTGGACTAATTGATTTTATCAATAAAAACATAAATAGGAAAACAGGAGTTAATACATACAATATTCTTGAACTTGAGCTGCTCATTGATGATAAAAATATGAATGACGGTATAAAAGATGTAATGGGGGATATATTAAATCAACTCAGTTACCTCATTTCATTCTTTGATTGTGATATTATTCTATTATCTGGTCGTCCAAGCCGATTACCCGTTATTACTGAGATAATAACCTCAAGTTTAAATTTTGGGATGAATAAGGTTGTGAATTTAGGCAATTACAGGTTTGGTAATTGGTATCCATTTGCTGATTCAACAGGTTATGTAGACGATCCAAAATCTACTGTTTGTGTAGGCTCGTTAATTGCTTACCTCAATGAAAATGGAAAATTGCCTAGTCTTCGTTTTGATTTTGCTCATATGCAAAAGGTGGCAAGCACAGCAAATTATTTTGGGGTTATAGATCATTCAAAGTCCAATTTACGTATTAAAGATAGAGATTTGTTATTAAGCCCAAACAAGAGCGAAGACAAATTTAAATTTTACGGAGAACCAATTTCTATTGGGATGAAACAATTAGAGTCCCAAGATTGGACAGCCACGCCACTTTATATGTTTGATTATATTGATGATAATAGAAAAGCAAGAATGAATCGGGATTATGAATTTCCTTATCACATTAAAATTCATAAACCTGTAAGTGAGGGAGAGTTTTTATCTAAAGATAATATTGAAGTTCAAGATAATCAAGGAGTGCCGATTGATGCTTATAATTTTGATTTTAGGTTACGTACTTCGAGCGCATTACGACTTCATTGGAAAGATAGCGGTTCATTTATAACACGGATTGAATAAAGACAATAAGATGGAAGATATAAAGGAGAGAACAGGAAAGATTGCCGATAATCTGGAAAGAGCTTTTGATTGGGCAAATGATCAAGATGATGAAATTACCAAAACGAGTGTTGGAAAAGCCCTTAAATCTGTTAGTCGATCATTAACAACAATAGATAGAGCGGTTCAAGAGCGACCATCCATTGCAGTTTTTGGACAAAGCCAAGTTGGTAAGTCATATTTAGTTCAAAACTTAACGAAGCCCACTGATGAAAAGTTTTTGAAAATTAAGGTTGATGATAATAAACCAGGAGTAAATTTTTTGACAGAGATGAATCCTGATGGCGGCAAAGAATCAACAGGATTAGTAACTCGGTTCACAACAAAAGAAACTGCTAATCCAAAATCTCATCCTTTTTCCGTACAGCTATTTGGTCAATTGGATATTGCTGCTATCCTATTAAACTCATTTTGGTCTGATCTAAAAGATTACGATAATATTTTAGACGACTTTTCCTTTAACGACTCCAAACAACTCCTACAAAAGATATCTACAAATGAATATCAAGACGATTTAGACGAATATGATATACACTACTTTGTCAACTATATTTATAAGAATTTCAGCGATACTTTTTTAATCCGAGAGTTAAAAAAAATAGGTTACTTTAAAGAGCTAATTGATTTATTAGGTAAAATTAAGTACAGTGATAGATGGGAAGTTTTGCAAGTGTTTTGGGGGAATAATAAATTCATAACGGAGCTTTTTAAAATGCTTTCAGAAGGCTTGGCAGAGTTGGCGTTTAGCAAAGAGGTAAACGTTAATTTAGCTGCGTTGGCACCAAACAAGACTACTATTCTCGATGTTGCACGCATTCGTGAATTATTTGAAAATATACCCAATTCTGAAAATATTGAGGTGCTTACAAAAGACAATAAATTAGTTTCGATAAATCGTTCAATTGTCAGTGTTCTCGCTAAAGAGGTCCAATTAGAATTAGCAAACACTTTTGAAAATGATGAGGAGCGAACTTTTATGAATACTTCTGATGTTTTGGACTTTCCAGGGAGTAAATCAAGAGAAAAAATACCCTTAAAAGTTTTTAACTCAAATTCAACCGATGAAAAATTACAGCTATTAATTAGGGGTAAAGTTTCTTATCTTTTTGATGCTTATACCAACAATCTTGGAGTTGCAACCCTACTCTATTGTATGGATGATAATCCTCCTGAAGAAAAAGAAGCACCAAATAGGCTTCATAAATGGGTTAAAAAATATGTTGGCGAAAATATAGAAGATCGTTCAAATAGGTTGTCAAAGACACTTGGGATACTTCAGAAAAATCATTTAAACGTAAATCAGGTTTCACCGTTGTTAGTTGTTTTTACAAAGTTTAACCAAGAACTCAATAAAGTAATACCAGGTAAAGAGGCTAGTATTGAAACGCATGATTCCAAATGGTTAGCAAGATTTCATGAAAATTTTGTAGAGTTTATGAGTAGGCCTGTAGATGATAAATGGATTAAGAATTGGACTAAACAACAGCAAACATTTAAGTTTGTTTTTCCTGTCCGCGACCCTATGTATTCACAAGCAACTTTTGAAGGCTATGAAATAGAGAAAACAGAAACGCGCATCAGACCAGAGCGAAAAGAAGCAATGAATGCCATAGGGATTTCATTTCGGGGGTCAGAACTTGTGCAAGATCATATCTTAAAGCCAAAAAAGGTATGGGACGAGTTGAGCAATCCAAACGGCACAGGTGTGAGCTACTTGTCGAAACATCTAAAAAGCTCAGCACACCCAGAAGTGACAAGAACACGCTTTAATTTTGAACTCAATAAAATTAATCGAGAACTTACAAGTATTCTTAAACCCTATAAAGTATCTGGTAATATAGACGATGATTTAAAAAAAGCAAAAAAGGAATCTTTACGAGTTTTTACGAGCATGGTGGCAATAGCAAATCGTTCAGATCATGCCTTAAGCCAAATTCTAAACAAAATGTTGATGACAGACACCGAAGTTTGGAATATCGTTTATGATAGTATTTTTAATACCAATGAACCATTGGATAGTGAAAGTAATATTGACTTACAGCAAAGTTTTAAGGATTTAGGGATAGAAATAACTTCTGAGACAAAGCAGTCTGAAATAATGGAAGGGCTTAGGGATTTGTATGAAGGCTTAAGTGATGATGAAATAAGAACTTTGATTTTAGATCAATTTGACTTTGATATTAATAAGATAGGTCAATTAATTGCCAATAAAAATGATAAAAGTAATAATTCAAGTTTAGCAGAGCGCATCATTGGCTATTGGGTGGACAAAATGATCAGCCTTAGCTTAAGTGATGATGTTTCTGATCAGCTTAATGATAAACAGCAAGAATCTTTGAGAGCATTGGTTAATGAGATACTCAAAAGCAGGGAAAGACTTCAACTAAAAACCCACTTGTTAAATATCATAAGTGATATACAGACTGGGGCTATTTCTATGGAGGATATCGAATTAATAGCCAACTGTTCTTCAACTTTATTAAACAACTTCATCTTTTCTGCAGGCTGGTCCCTCAGTGAAGAAGAAGATAAGCCGTTAAATAAGACTGGGCAAAATATTTTCTCAGATTATGGTAAAGTATTTAATATAAAGAATCTAAACTATAAACCTAAGGAAAGTAAAGGGATATATTTTAAAGAATGGCGTATTGGCTGTAAACATATTTTTGAAGAAAACGTCAAGTTTGAATATGGGATAAAAGAAACTATTAACACAGACCATAATAAACTTTTAAATGACATCTTAGTCACTTTAGAAAATGATATAGAAATCGAGTGAAGAAAATTAATCACATAGTCAAAAAGCGTGTTTATCATTTTGGTTGGTACAAGTGGCTAAGCTCAGGCTTACTTGTTCTACTTTTACTTTGTTTGTTTTTTAAATGCTGTACTAATGAAAGACAAATGCCTAATCAGTCAGTACGTGTACATTCTATAGATACGACAAAGATTAAACGTATAAAAAATGATCCCTTAGGTCGGTATGCAGTAAACGATTTAATTAATATTTATTTAAAAGAGAATACTGATATTGATGAGTTTGTAAGTGATTTCCAAAAAAAATTACCAAACGATACGATTGTTGTTAATTATTATGCAGAGGCATATAAACGTATTCAATTTTCAGTTAATGAAAAACGTAAAGAATTTATAAAAAACATAGCGAAAGCCGATACAAGTGCAGTCAAATTTGTCACTAATGAATGGGTTTTTAAAAAACAGCAAAATACAAGTGACCCAGGTTTTAATTCGGTTAAAAACACTTGGTTTTATAAAAAAATTGGAGTTTTTGATGCTTGGCAAAAAACAAAAGGAGATCCAAATATTAAAATTGCGGTTTTAGATGATGGTTTTGACTTAAAACATATTGAACTTAAGAACAGTTATGTTACGCCTTGGAATGTTTTTGACTATTCTAACAATGTTTATGCAAGGCCAGAAACACAGTTTCATGGTACGCATGTAGCAGGGATTATTGTTGCTGAAGCTAATAACAATTTTGGAATTGCCGGAGTAGCGCCAGAATGTAAAATCATACCGGTACAAATATCCAATGAATCTGGTATTATCACGACATCCTCTTTATTAGATGGTATTTTTTATGCCTTGAAAAATGATGCTAAAGTTATAAACATTTCAATTGCAATGAGCATCGGCCCACAGGCTAGAAACCTTAGTCTTCATGATCAGAAATTAATAGAAAAATTTTCATTTCATGAAGAGCAAGAACTTTGGGATGAAGTGTTTGAAATTGTACAAAAAGAAAATGCTATAATAGTTCAAGCTGCTGGAAATGACGGAGTGATTGCTTCCGTAGATCCAATGAAGAGGTCAGAAAAAACAATTATAGTTGGAGCAACTAATGAAAATGACGAGAGAGCATATTTTTCAGACAAAGGGGATGCAGTTAATGTGTATGCCCCAGGAACAGATATTTATAGCACACTACCCAATAACCAAATGGATTATTTAGATGGCACATCTATGGCCTCTCCAATAGTTGCCGGATGTGTTGGACTTGTCTTATCTGCCCACCCAGATTTATCTCCTAAAGAAGTGATTGCATTGTTTTCGAAGCAAAATGATCAGAACATACCTTTTAATGTAAATGATTTAATTTCAAAGAGTTTATGAAAACTGTTCATACTTCATACTTAAACGAAATTAAATCTGTTTTCAATAGCGAAGCGGATAACGAGCAGTATTATAAAGTTTTAAAAAACAGTAACTCTTCCAAACTCTATAATGTGGAGCTTGCTCAACCTATTGTTAGAAAAACAAAAGCTACGGTGATTTGGAAATCTGAAACAAACTTAGATTTAATTAAATTATCAGAACTTGAAGAGAGTAAGCGCCTTGAAATAGGAAGTATAATCGAAAACTTCTTTAAACTATTTGAGCAACGCATCCAACGATTTAAAAATATACCTAAAGACTTTACCAAAAAGGTCATGGAAATCCCAGACTGGAATTCTATTTTAGTAAATGAAAGCGAAGGCTATATTGTTATTGTAAATTGGGGGTTCTTGAATGATAAGTTTGACCGCAGAGAAGGTCTGATAAAAACCATATTTCCCGTACCGGATCAATCTATTTTGATACATCTTCAAAATGAAGATAAAGAACCGATATCGGGTCACTCCCTGAATGTAGTTACTACCTCCGAGAATCGAAAAGATTTAACTGATACAAATGGTTATGCGCGTTTTGGTACGATGATCAGAGGTGAAGAATTTGAGGTTTATGAAGTTAATGAGAATGGTGAAGAACATTTTCTTAGAAAATTTGTATGCGATGGCAGCCCTGAATACTTAATTGAAAAAAAAGAATATGTAGAAATAACGGTTGTGGTCAAATCAGAGACAGAACAAGGCATACAACATAAAGATTTCTATGTTGACACTATTGAGTTGAGTAACGAGTATTTTAACACTAAAAAATTAGGCCGTTTCACCTTAAAACATCCTATAGCAGAAAGCGATTTTATAGTTAAAGACTCTAAAAAAGAGATAGTACTAAGGGAAAGTCTTCCTGTAAAAGATACCACGTTTTTAATCGAACTGAATGAAGAAAAAGAACAGAGTCAACCTACAGAAAACAAAATAAAAGAAAACACACAAAAACATTTAAAACTTGTTTTTTTAAATAACTTCAATAAACCGCTGAAAGACTTAGAAGTAGAATTAAATTATGACAAGAAAGAAGCTAAAGAGACTTTCACTACTAATCAACAAGGAGAAGTTGTAGTCAATAAACTCAAAGGAAATCAAATCGATTATTCTTTTAAGAGGTATAGAGAAATTTGGGAAAACAGTATTCATGTTCAAACCGATAACGAAACACATTACATTCAAACCAAACCCAAATTCCCCTGGATATGGTGGTTGATTATATCAGTGCTATTGGTGCTGCTTTGGTGTTGCTTTTTTGGAAATTGTTTTTGTAAAAATGATACTAAAACAGAAAAGCAAGCAACTGGCCAAAACGAAATTAAAACAGAAGAGCAAGCAACTGACCAAAACGAAACTGAAATACGAATTGTTGATTGTAATGAAGAAACAAAAAGTGGGGGGTATGGTGTAACAAAAACTCAACACAATATGGGGGCTAATCCAGGTAAGGTAATAGTCCAATATGAAATGCAAAACATTCCAGATAAACTTGAGGTTTTTTATGAGGGAAATGTTTTAACCTCAACCTTCGAAATCAATGGAAATGAAAATGGGTTTGTTGGTGATGCTTTGAAATCTGGAGGTCAAGGAAAGCTATCGTTTGAGTACAAACCAAACAAAGAGAACTTTGTTACTGTAAGAGTTACAGGCACTGATGAAAACACGGCTTGGGGGTATATTATTTTGTGTCCTAAATAGTTTAAAATATAGTAATCATGAAGAAGTATTATTATTCTGATGGAGAAGAAAAATTTGGACCACTAAATCTAAAAGAATTATGTGATAAAGACTTAAAGCCAGACAGCTTAATTTGGTACAAAGGATTAGAGAAATGGCGTTTGGCTATAAACATTGAAGAGTTAAATTTTAAATTTGATAATCAATCACAGAGGGAAGTTAAAAATAAAGATAACCCACAAACTAGCGAAAATGATTCTGCCAGAATTATAAAGGATATTCAGATAAAAAAAAAATTAAATCATTTATTGCTTTTTTATCTTTATGGCCTAATTGCACTTTTTATTCTTGTAGCGCTATTTTATAATACCACTTTTGAGTATTACTTTTCTATTGTATCTGATCTTTATAATAAACAAGGTTTAATAAGTGATTATGATTCTTTTAAAAAACAAAAAGGAGGCTTTAGTTTTATTGTTGTGCTCACTCCTATCATTATTACCGGAGGTCTCTATTTTTACCACAGAAAACAAATAAAAAATCATTGAATATGACGTCAATTTGTCCTAATTTGAGAGAAGCTTACAAGATGAACAGAACAGCAATACTGAAATAATTGTTTACGGTGCTCTAGCTCTTCTTTTTCAACCATTTTTTAAAATAGCACTAGGAAGAGAAATATGGAGCATTGTAGATGTAGTTGTTGGCATTGGGCTTATTGTCAGTTTGTTTATGGATGGAAGAAATAAGCATCATTAAAAATTAACTCATTACTGATTTAGAATACAAAAATTAAAGCAAGATGAAGAAAAGTAGCAAAGAGTATTTATAACTCAAAAATGGATTAAAATTAATTACCTTCACAAATTCCAAACCTCAACCCTCAAGCCCCAAAACCTAAAACAAAACCCTATCTTAGCCAAAGCTTGATTAAAATGAAAACTAATGAATAAAAAAAACTTATCTGAATCTGATATAAAAGCGAAATTCATTACACCTGCAATTTTAAAATCAGGTTGGGATGAGCAAACTCAAATAGGAAGAGAAGTTTTCTTCACTGATGGGAGAATTCACGTGAGAGGGAAAATGACCGCAAGAGGAAAACGTAAATTTGCTGATTATATACTTTTCTATAAACCCAATGTTCCAATTGCTATAATTGAAGCAAAAGACAACAAGCACACAGTGAAAAGTGGTATTCAGCAAGCCCTTGATTATGCTAATATCCTTGACATCCCTTGCGTATTTAGTAGTAATGGAGATGGATTTTACTTTCACGATAAAACAGCAACAGATGGAGAAATTGAAAAAGAACTGACCTTAGATCAATTCCCAAACCCTGATGTTCTTTGGCAGAAATACAAAAAATATAAAGGAATTGAAACTGAAGAAGTTGAAGAAATCGCAAAACAAGATTATTTTCAAGATGGCTCCGGCCGTAGCCCCAGATACTATCAGCAAATTGCGGTAAACCGAACAATTGAATCCGTAGCAAAAGGTTTAGATCGTATTCTTTTAGTAATGGCAACAGGGACAGGAAAAACCTACACAGCTTTTCAAATCATATATAGACTTTGGAAAAGTGGAGCAAAAAAAAGAATCCTATTCTTAGCAGACAGAACAGCGCTAATCGATCAAACAGCTCGTGGTGATTTTAGACATTTTAAAGATGCCCTAACAATCATAAAGAAAAAACAAATCGATACAGCCTACAATGTTTATTTAGCATTATATCAAGGCTTATCTGATAATAAATCTGAAGATGCCTATAAAAAATTTAGTCCCGACTTTTTTGATTTGGTCATTATTGACGAGTGCCACAGAGGAAGTGTAAAAGAAGACAGTAAATGGCGAGAGATTTTAGCCTATTTTGATAAAGCAACTCACGTTGGCTTAACAGCAACACCAAAAGAAACAACAGAAGCTTCTAATATTGATTATTTCGGAGAACCTATCTACACCTACTCCCTAAAACAAGGAATTGATGATGGCTTCCTAGCACCTTACAAAGTTGTAAAAGTAACCTTAGATATTGATGCTGAAGGTTGGCGACCACCACAAGGATTTACAGATAAAAATGGAAACCCAGTTGAAGACAGAATCTATAATAGAACTGACTTTGATAAAAATATAGTTGTTGATGAACGTAGAAAATTAGTTGCTGAAAAAATAACCGAATTCCTAAAAGGTTATGACAGATTTGCGAAAACAATTATTTTCTGTATTGATATAGAGCACGCAGAAGGAATGCGTACAGCCCTAGCAAACGCTAATGCTGATTTGTTTGCACAAAACAATAAATACGTGATGCAAATTACAGGCGATAATGAAGAAGGAAAACGTGAGTTGGATAGCTTTATTAACCCGAGTGAACCTTATCCAGTGATTACGACCACTTCAAAATTAATGACAACAGGTGTGGATGCGCAAACCTGTAAACTCATTGTTTTAGATAGTAATATTGGATCTATGACTGAGTTTAAACAGATTATTGGTCGCGGAACGAGAATAAACGAAGAGTATGGCAAAACATACTTTACTATCATGGATTTTAGAAACGTAACAAACTTATTTGCTGATCCTGATTTTGATGGCGATCCGGTTATGGTAAAACAAGTTGAGCAAGATGACGATTTATCTGATGCAGAAGATGAAACTTTAGATGAAACGATCACAGATATTATAGATGGTGAAGAAATTGATTTTCCTGAATATCCAGAAGTAGAAGGCGGTGGTGACATTGTTGAAGAGCCGAGAACAAAAGTTCGAGTAGATGGCGTTCGCGTTAAAATTGTAAATGAACGTGTGCAATATTTAGGAAATGATGGGAAAATTATCACTGAAAGTTTAAAGGATTACACAAAAAATAGCATTACAAAACAATACCAAAGTCTAGAAAAGTTCTTGAGCACTTGGAATAGTACAGAAAAAAAAGAAATCATCATAAAAGAGCTAGAAGAACAAGGTGTTTTCTTTGAAGCCTTAAAAGATGAGGTTGGTAAAGAATTTGACCCTTTTGATTTAATCTGTCATATTGCTTTTGATGCAAAACCACTGACAAGAAAAGAACGTGCTAAAAACGTGAAGAAAAGAGATTATTTTACAAAATACAATGAGAAAGCTCAAACTGTCTTAAATAGTTTACTTAATAAATACGCAGAAGATGGCTTATTGACCATTGAAAGTACAGAGGTTCTAAAATTAGATCCTTTAAATAAATTAGGAACAGCAATGGAACTCATAAAATCTTTTGGAGGTAAATCAGAATATTTAAAAGCATTGAAAGAATTAGAGTCTGAACTATATAGTTTAAAGGCATAATCAACAATTCAACCCCTGTTTTAAGACATAATAAACGTAAAACACCCCCTATTTTGTAACAAATATTACTTAAAACACCCCTTGTTTTGTTACAATAATGACTACATTTACCCCCTTGGTTTATAAAAACAATAGCATTGAACTTTAAAAGACACATAAATACATATCTGATAAATTGGAAAAAAGCCAGTCGCCGAAAACCTTTAGTATTAAGAGGTGCTAGGCAAGTTGGTAAAACGACCTTGATTAAAGATTTTTCTAAAAATTACAAACACAGTATTTTATTAAATCTTGAAAAATCTAAAGATCTTCGGTTTTTTGAAGATTATGAAGATGTAAGTACCATTAAAGATGCCTTGTTTTTCGAATATAATATTTCAAGTGATGCTATAGGTGATACATTACTATTTATAGACGAAATTCAAGAGTCACCAAAAGCTATTCAATTACTGCGTTATTTTTACGAAGAATTACCAGAATTGCATGTAATAGCTGCTGGATCGCTATTAGAATTTGCAATGCAGCATGTAAAGAGCTTTCCTGTAGGTCGTATTGAATACTTGTATTTATACCCTCTGAATTTTTCTGAGTTTTTATCAGCCATTGGTAAGCAGCAAGCTTATGAACAATTAAATCAAATTCCTGTCAAAAATTTTGCGCATAAAACTTTAATAGATTTGTTTAATACTTACACTATTATAGGAGGAATGCCTGAAATTGTACAAACATATATTGCTAATAATAGCATTGCTGATCTGCCAAAAGTGTATGAAAGCATTTGGGCAACCTATAAAAATGATGTCGAGAAATATACTTCGAATGAAACAGAACGCAAGGTGATTAAGCACATCATGGATGTGGCACATTTATATGTTGATCAACGCATAAAATTCCAAAACTTCGGAAGCTCTAATTACCGTTCACGAGAAGTAGGTGAAGCCTTTAGAAATTTAGATGCTGCAAAAATTATTCAACTCATCTATCCAACAACGAGTTTGGAAACACCTATAATGCCAGATATTAAAAAATCACCACGCTTACAGTTTTTAGATACAGGTCTCATTAATCACGATTTAAAAATACAAGCCGATTTATTAGCACTTAACGATCTAAGTAACGCCTATAAAGGAGCTATCATTCCGCACATGATCACACAAGAAGTGATATCGCTAAACACCATTAATAACCATAAACCTAATTTTTGGGTGAGAGAGAAATCGCATGCTTCCTCAGAGGTCGATCTGGTAATTCAATACCTAGATAAAATCATGCCTATTGAAATTAAATCAGGAGCAACAGGTTCTTTAAAATCTTTACATGAATTTATAGAACGAACCAGTCATCATTATGCAGTTCGTATCTATGCAGGCGAATTCAGCATAGAAGAACATCAAACTCCAAATAAAAATAAACCTTACAAACTCATGAATTTACCTTATTATTTAGGAACTAAGCTTCCTGAATATATTGAGTATTTTGTGAAAAACAATTAAAAAATGGCAAACGTAGCAGCAGTAGTCAGCAGCATAAGAAATATAATGCGTCAAGACAGAGGGATTTCTGGTGATGCACAACGATTGGAGCAATTAGGTTGGATGCTCTTTTTAAAAATTATTGATGATAAAGATCAAGAATTAGAAATCTTAAAAGATAATTATCAATCTGTTATTCCTGAAAAATTCCAATGGAGAACGTGGGCAAGCAACCCAGAAGGAATCACGGGTGAAGATTTATTAGAGTTTATTGATAGTAACGCACAAAGCAACAGAGGTCTATTTGCTACTTTACGAAATTTAACAAGCGTTAATAACCCAAAGCGTGCTGCCATAGTCAAAGAGGTTTTTGATGGCTCTAACAACTATATGAAAAGCGGTTACGAAATGCGTAAAGTTATCAACAAACTCAATGAGGTTGATTTTAATAACTCTGATGACAAACACATCTTTGGAAACATTTACGAAAGCATTTTACAAGAATTGCGTGATGCCGGTAACAAAGGTGAGTATTACACACCCAGAGCTGTAACGCAATTAATGACTCAAATGACAGACCCAGAATTGGGCGAAAAAGTACTTGACCCAGCAGCAGGAACAGGAGGATTTTTAACCGCGGCTATTGATCACATTAGAGAAAAATATGTAAATACCGTTAATGATGAACACCAATTGCAAAAAAGCATCACAGGTTGGGAGTTAAAACCTGTGGCGTATGTTTTAGGCTTAACCAACTTAATTTTACACGAAATAGATGTTCCAGACTATCAGTATATTGATAGTTTAAAAAAAGAATACAACAGCATTGGGCGTAAAGATCAAGTTGATGTTATTTTAGCAAACCCACCTTTTGGAGCTCGTATAGCAGATGGTGTAGAAACAAACTTCCCAGGAACCTATAGATGTAAAGAATCTGCCGATTTATTTGTAATTTTAATGTTGAAACTCTTAAAACCTAAGGGGCGTTGTGCCATTGTACTGCCCGACGGTTCTATTACTGGAGATGGCGTAAAAGCAAGAATACGTGAGAAGTTGTTGACCGATACCAATTTGCACACCATTGTGCGTTTACCACAAACTACGTTTTTCCCTGCAACAGTAAGTACCAATTTACTATTCTTTGAAAAAGGAAACAAGACTAAAGATATTTGGTACTACGAACATAAATTACCCGAAGGACAAAAAAGCTATTCCAAAACCAAACCCATACAGTTTAATGAGTTTAAGCCTTTAATAGAATGGTGGGATAATAGAGAAGAAAACGACCAAGCATGGAAAGTAAATATTAATGATTTAAAAGATTGGGATTTAGATATTAAAAATCCTGTTCAAGAAGAGGAAGAAATATTAAAATCTTCCCCTGAAATTATGGAACAGCTTAATAATTCTTTTAAAAGAAGCCATTCCATTATTGATGAATTAAAAAATCTATTGGATTAATTATGGAAATGAATACAATAGGTAGTTTCTTAAATCGAGTTAAAGACTCGGTTGAAATTCAAGATGATATAGAATACAAAAGAGTAACCATTAAAACCAATCATCAAGGAGTTAAGCTTCGAAATAAGGCTTTAGGTTCTACTATAGGAACGAAGAAACAATTTAAAATCAAAGGAGGAGATTTTATCTTGTCTAAAATTGATGCGAGATATGGAGCATTTGGGATTATTCCAGAAGATTTAGATGGAGCTATAATTACTGGAAACTTTTGGACCTATGAGGTAAATACAGATATGGTAGACATAGAGTGGTTCTTCTATTTTACTCATTCTTTTGATTTTATGCAGATTTGTAAAGAATCGAGTACAGGTACAACTCATAGGAAATATTTAAATGAAAAGATTTTTTTAGGTCACAAAATTTATTTACCAAACAAGTCAGTTCAATCTGAAATGGTGAAAAAGTATAAAGAGGCTTCAATAAAAGGGAATATTCTTGACTCCGAAATCCAAACCCAAAAACAACTCATTTCCCAACTTAAACAAGCTATTTTACAAGAAGCCATACAAGGTAAACTGACACAAGAATGGCGAGAGCAAAACCCAAACACAGAACCCGCAAGCAAATTATTAGAACGCATAAAAGCTGAAAAAGAACAGTTAATAAAGGATAAGAAAATTAGAAAGGAAAAACCTTTGCCACCAATCACAGAAGATGAAATTCCTTTTGATATTCCTGAAAGTTGGAGTTGGTGTAGGTTGGGTTCAGTGTCATTATACTTGAATGGAAAAGGATTTGAAAGCTCTGATTTTCAGAAAAACAAAGGAATTAAGTGCATAAAAATAACGAATGCTGGTGTTGGAGAAGTTATTCCTACAGATGATACTTTACCATTAAATTTTAAAGAAAAGTATTCAGCTTATTTGGTTTATGAAAATGATATAGTAATTGCACTTACTCGTCCATACATTGCAGATGGTTTAAAGGTTAGCTTATGCCCAAAAGAATATAATGAATCCCTTCTTAATCAGCGTGTTGCTGTGATTAAAGGTTTGTTTGTAAAAAATAAGTACATCTATAAATATCTTCGCACAAACTTTGTTCTAAAAGGATATAAAGATGAGTTTGATTCAAAAGGGCAACAACCAAATTTAAAAACGGAACACATTACAAATTTACTTTTCCCTCTTCCACCATTTGAAGAACAAAAAGCAATAGTAGAAAAAGTAGAAACTTTAATGCAAAAATGTAATGCGTTGGAGGAAGAAATAACCCAAAGTGAAGAACACGCCAATATGCTAATGCAATCGGTTTTAAAAGAAGCTTTTGAGGGTTAAACATAAAATGATAAGCTTTTTGTAAGCTTCGGATAATTAATGATTTGTAATATCTAAAAACAATCTAATAATTTTTTTAGACAAACATTTAGATGTAGATTTTTGTAATATGCAGTAATTAGGTTCTTAGTAGATATTTTGATGTCATCATTTAATAAACGATGAATTTCAATCCCCCAAGCAAATAAGTATAGCTTTCATTACATTTCAGCCATACCCATTTTGCTTTCCGCGCAGTAAAAGCTGAAATACCTCCATTGCATTGCAGTATCTCAGCCCTTACTTTTTGCCTTTGCACTTTTCATAACCAATCAAACTCCACAAAGTCAAACCGAAAACCGCCAACTGAGAGCCGATAACCGAGAACCAATTTAGTCTTGTGTCTAATAGTCATGAGTCTTGATTCCAAAGGAAACCGATTTCACGAATAACCAGTTTTACAAATCACCAATTTAGTCCTGAGTCAAAAAGTCGTGTATCAAAAAGTCCATATTGAGTATTGAATAATTCAAAATTTAAAATTCATCATTCAAAATTATTTATCTACCATTCACCAATCAAGAATAACTGATAACCGATAACTGTGAACGGAAAACTGAGAACAGTCAACTGATAACCGATCTAGTCCTGAGTCTAATAGTCTTAAATCTTGAATCTAAGAATAACCGATTTCACGAATAACCAGTTTTACGAATCACCAATCACCATTCACCATTCACTAATCACCATTCACTAATCACGAATAACCGCCAACAGAGAACAGCCAACCGATAACCGATAGAGTCATTCAAAATTATTTAAAGTCTATTCCCTCACAACTTTCATATAAGATTGTTTTCCATTCGTATCTGTTAGGGATAAAATGTACAATCCAGGTTGTAGTTTAGACAAGTTTACTTGCTTATGTTTTAAGTTACCAGATTGTAATACTTTCCCTTGCAAGTCATAAACTTTATAGGCAGTTATTTCATCTTCATAGATGATATTGACAATGCCAGAGGTCGGGTTAGGGTGTATTTTTAGTTTTGTTTTGTTAAAGTCTTCTGATGAGGCCGTTTCAGAGCAATTTCCAGTGCCGTATTGCGCGATAAAGAAATCACTATCCACACCTAGTTTATTAAGTGTTTCAACAGAGTGATTACTAAAGAGGCTACCACCAAAATAGCCACCGCCAATAATATTGCCGTAGCTATCGAGAGCAATAGACATAAAAGCATCGTGGTAGCTAGAGGTTTGAGGCATGCTAATCACATTTTCAACATCACCAGTTGCGGCATCAAAATGGATGATGCTGGGGTCAGGGACAAGTCCCTGAAGTTCAGGACCAGGAACATTAACCCCACCCCAAGTATTGCCTAAGATGCCTAAGCCTAAGTACACATCATCACCGTCAATAGCAATGCTTCGACCAGGGAAACGAGAATACTCAATGGCATTGGTACCCCAAATCAAGTTCCCATCGCTGTCAAGCTTAACAAGAAAAGGACCTTTAGGTTCTTCCATGGATGCAGTCATAAACTCAAAACCAGCAAAACTGTCAGGCGTAAACTCAAGATTAGAATCAAGCAGACCGTCGCCCGTATATTGACCTGTAAAATAAATATCACCATTGGAGTCAAGTTTTATATCTCCAATTGAATATGAATAAGGAAACTGATTTTCGTGATACCAAATCACATTGCCTTGATCATCTAGGGCAGCCAAATAAAAAGCTTTTTCTGTTCCAGAAGCCATACCATAGCCATCTATACTGATTTCATCTGATGGATTACGTTTCGTATCCGCAATATAATAGCGATTTAAGTTGGCATCATAGACCATTTGATGATCATAAAAATTATAAGTTTGCATGTCAATGGTGAAAAAACGATCAAGGTTGCCATCAGCATCATAAACCACCATCGTTGACTGAATTTCACCATCGGCAACTATTAATTGGCCGTTTAAATGTGTGCCTTCAGTAAACCGAATTAAATGATGTGTTGTACCATCAGCTTCTACAGTTGATCGATCTATTAACCCACCAAATAAACCACTCAAAGCCCCTTCAGGTTCTCTTAACCATTGATAATTGCCGTCTTGATCATATTTAATAATAAACATGTTTTTAAGCATTTCGCCAGCTTGAGAGTTGGCAGGACCYTTRATGCTRTCTGTATCAAAATGAGGAGGGGGGGGAGTATTTATACTATTTCTAACATGTCCGCTGAGATATATATTGTTATTGTTATCAATACCTATAGAACTGGCAGAATCGTCAATGCCCCCTCCAATCATTTTATCCCAACGTAAGTTGCCTTCACAATCTGTTGAAAACACATAAATATCTTTTTGATTACCATTAGCACTGTAAGCAGTCAGAGGCATCCCGTCATAATCTGTTTGACTAGAGCCTACTTCGGCTAAAAAGTAATAATTATTATCATTATCCACCACCACTTCCAAGATCCGTTCCATGCCATTGCCATAAATATCAATTCCAGTTGATAATGCTGTGATACCACCCCCGCGTTTGGCCCATTGCCAATCTGGTGTGTCTTCTTGAGCGTGTATGCTTAAACTAGAAAGCAAAACCAAGGCGATGCAATAAAGATGTAATTGTCGTTTCATGTCATATAATTTTAGAATGAATGAAAATAAGCACATTGTGATACAATGTGCTTATTTAAAAAATTATTTTTTGATTAAAATCTTTTGTGCAATATTTTTGCCTTGATAGCTAAAAACAAGCACATATTGTCCCATCGATAAGTGTGTGAAATCAAAACGCTCCACACCTGTTGCCATCTTCAAGTTGCGTTCTGTTTGCAAATGACCACTGATGTTATAAAGCTGTAGCCTTGCACCCTTAAAATCAGATGCATCTATCCCATCAAAGCTGTAGGTAATCTCTGTAAAACTCGTCACAGGGTTTGGTGAAGCAACAATATTCACAGTCAATGGTGGTCCCGCGATACTTGGGTAATCAATATGGAATTCATTTTGACAAATAATATTTCGATTGATAAGAATAAAGATTAACATTACATTAATTTCTAATTTAATTTCTTAAAATTAATAAAAAGCAATAATTAAACAACCTAACTGTGTTAATTGTTTTAACTATATATATTTACATAATGCTTTTTAATGATTTTAAAATAGGTTTAATGAGCATAAAACCTAATAGTTGGGTGTTGTTAAAGAAAAGAATGAGTAATTGAATTTTTCATAAAAATTAAAGATAATTCTATAATTGAAACTAACTGTTTGTTCGATTTTAATCTATTTAAAATTATATAGATATCTACAATTCGACCCTAATATGTCTAGTTACTTTTCAATCAAATTATTAATAGACTAGCCCTTATATTAATAAATTGCGTTTCAATTAATTTGTATCTAAGCCCCAAGCAAATAAGTATAACTTCCATTGCATTTCAGCCATACCCATTTGCTTTCCGCGCAGTAAAAGCTGAAATACCTCCATTGCATTGCAGTATTTCAGCCTTTACTTTTTGCCTTTGCGCTTTTTAAATCCGTTTTCATAAGTGATTTGATTGCAATGTTGAAAGTGACGTGGCAGGTAATAAGGTGAGCTTTCGTCATTCTGTTTTGTTCCATAATACATAGCTGCAAGAGCTAAGAGAATAAATCAATATTTCTACAAGCCAAAAACCTAACACCTACAACCTAAGTATTAGTACCTATTCTCTTGCATCTACCATTCATACACTTTCAACGCCTTCCATCCTCAGGCTTCAAAAGCTATTCATTTGCATTATTTCACACACGTCATTCCTTCAGCACCCGCAGTTTTTTTTGCACCCAAACCCATAAAGATTTGCTGCGCAAGTATAATAGTTGGGTGCAATCACTGCTGATTAATGTGCGAGCCTGCGAACACAACGGGCTGGTGTTTGTCACAGTAATTGGAACAGCCATTTTTGCATAAAGCTTTACATTCATGTGTAAACAGGAACCTTTAAGGATATTGTATCAACATCACATTTTGAATCATATGATAATCACTAAAGCCTTATTGCAAAAGCGCAAAAGAGCTGTGAGTTTTCTCATTCATTACAAGCGCTCCACCTCACGTCATTTCACTTTGTCTTGTCTAAAAAAATAGCCAAACCTCAGCTCATTATGTTCTACTCGCTAACTTTCCATTCATTCCAAAATTACAGCACTTTCTTTCCCACGCCCAATTACTCCGCCAAACGTGTGATACATAGCACTAGCGGTATAAATACCACTTGCTAGTACACCCGTTGTTTAACTCGCAGTCGGCTCGCGCCTCTGGATTACCTGCACAAATTGAAAAGCTTGCAAAGTAAAAAAGCATCTTTCAGTTCATGAAAAAAAATCGATTGAATGAAAGTATTGAACCAATAATGAATGATGAGGTTTCAAAAGTCAGTTGAATAATTATAAATAAATATTATTTGATAAGGTTGTTTATAATGAATGAGTTTTCAAAAGACAATAAAAAGAGTTTTTAAGTCAGAAAAAAAATAAAGCCAAAAATAGGCAGCTCCCAAAAGCCCACCGCCAATAGCTGTAAAGGTCAAGCCATGAAGATTTTCTGAAAAATAGAATTAAGCTTGAATAAGCTTACATTTTTCATCAAACGATTTTTCAGAAAAACCTTGACAGCATCCACCGCTACCAATCTATTAGGCATATTTTTTAGCTGAAAAAAAAATGAGCGAAGCGATTTAGTTTAATTTTTAAATCCTGAATTATGTTTAAACTGAACGTTTACCAATTGAAAGTTCACAACTCAAACGTGAAAACAAATCCGCAACATTCTTTTTTCATCCTTAACAAAGGCAACAACGCAGGCAGACCAATGGTGATGCCTTGCGCAAATTGCTTTGTCGTGACTGTAAAGTCTGAAACTGAAAGAGATGTTTTGTATTGGCTCACTTTTGCAGCTTGGAAAACGAAACGATTTTTACCTTATTTAAAAGGAACCACAATCCTCAATCTGACAACTCCTGATGCTAAATATGTTCTGAATGAATGTATTTTAGGACTGAATCAGTTAGAGGTGAAGCACAAAATTAAGGCCCTTAAAAATACTGAAAAGCTTGAAAAACTTCTTGTTCTTCAACTTGAGAAATTCAAAGAATTAAAACATGTTCTCGCAGCTTCTTTCTTTAAATCTTAACCACAAAAAAGCCCTCATTTAAGAGGGCTTAATTTTTTAAATATGAATTTGAAACTGACGACTATGAATCAAAGGAGCTCGACTCCAACCACTTACTACTAACTACTAACTACTGACTACTGACTACTGACTACTAATCTTTGTCCTGGTCCTTATTAAAATACTTACTCAGAAATTTCAAAACCACCGAACTCATAAAACTGACTGATGCGCCAGTAATAGCCAAAACGCTCGTCGTGATGAAATCATCAAGATTCACACTACCTAGCAAGCTCAGCGCTGATCCACCAATAAACGCAACTTTTTCATGTGTCGTCATAACTTTTTTACTTTTTCAATTGTCTTTTTCCCTTGAATTTTGGCTCATCTTCAATTTCCTTGCCTGTCACCACCTGACTTACCGCTGAAATCGCTGCGCCTGCAGCTAATCCATAACCTGCAATTGTCACGACTAATGCCGGTAATGAGACTGGCGCTGTTAAAATAGCACCGGCAACGGCCGTAATGCCTAAACCTATGTTTCTTAGCTTTCTAAAAAACTTCGGTGTTTTTGATTTGTATCTGTCTTTAACTGTCATTGTTCTGTGTTTTTTTCTGTTTTAAAATAATATCTTCGAAATGTGAACTCTTAAACTCAATGATCACACTTTTCTCTTCTAAAAAGTAGGGGCGAAGTCGTTCTAAAATTTTATCCAAAGCTTTCCTTGACGAATAGCCTTTGGCAACCTCAACCAAACTGCTGACTGGTGCGATGCAGCCTTCCAATTCTTTTAAAGCATCATTCGCTGGATGAAATAAAATCAAATCTCTTTTGTGAACGCCAACGACTAATAAATGCCACTTAAACTTTTTTGAATACCTCAGCTTTAACTCATAAATACCATCAGGGACCGCAGAAATATTTCTTTGATTTTGTCTCCAGGGGAGTTCAATGGTAAAACTTAGGAACTCATCAAATAAATAGAGGGCACCAACTGTACCCTGTGGAAAATGCCCTCTATATAAACCAAGTCGAATCAAAATTAACTGTTATCAACTGCGATGATGTTCAAGGCATTGAATGCACCGTTTTTAAGCGGATACATTGTCCCGTTGACCTCCTGATAGAACTCAATTCCAACAACTTGTACCAAAGGCAAAGTTGATGCAGCTGTCACCGTAGCTGACATACTGATCGCTGAGGTTGTTGAACTATCCCACGGAAGAATACTGGACTCATCAGAATCAAATACTGAATTTTCATTCACGAAATCTAATTCAGCAACACCAGTCACGACTTTAAAATGCGTTGTTCCGCCAGGTGCCTCAACCATTGTCATCGGTTCAAAGGGCTGAATGTCAATTGTGCCTTCACCAGTCACACGATCTAAAGTGTCCGTGATGTCCGCATAAAGCGTTCTCCCAAACTTTGCTTTCGTGTTGAAATCAAAGTTTTGTAAAAGGCTCATATCACCATCCTGAATGGTTCTTTCGCCACGATCATTGACCGCATCCGTCTTGATGACCTTCATCAAATTTCGCTGTAAGTTGTTTGACACACGTTTGTCTGTCACATTCTGAAGCAGCAATCTAATTGCATCTCTCAAAACTTTACCAGCTTTACCTGCTGCTCCAAATTCAGAACCATTCTCACGCGTTCTTTGAAACGCAGGATCATTTTTGATTCTGTTACCATCCACGCCACCTTTTTCTCTTGCAAGGTGTCCATCTGAAGTCTTATAGAATGAAATACCACCTATAGTTCCCTTTAATTTAATAATACCTGTTTGCTTAGCCATAATGATTTATTTTTAAACAAATCAAGAACATAAATACTTGTGATGCAATGAATTACTTCGTATTTGACGCTTTTGGCAGCATAGGCGCAAATGACATCCATGATTTTGTTAGATAAGCGCAAAACGCTTTATATTAGCTATGTGAAAACACCGCATGAGTAGAGTAGGAATAAAGCATAGATAGTGTATGGATAAAGCACACTCAAAGCAAAAAAGTACCAAATAACTATAAAATGAAAATCAAGCGACGTATACAAGTACATCCAACAGACATTCAGAACATCACTGGATTCAGTTTGCGTCATTCCCAACGCATCTTAAAAAGACTCAAGGAGATGAAAGGCAAGTCCAAAAATCAAATCATAACCACCCAAGAATTAGCTGATTATCTAGGTATTGATCTTGAAATTGTTCAAGATTATATTGATTATTAATTGACAAATAAGTTATAAATACTTATATTTATACTACGTTCATTAATATTCGGATTAATCAAAAATATCAAATTAGATATATATAATGATAAAAAGAAAGTGACCTATTCGGTTACCTCTTTACTTTCATAACTCTGAAAGACTGATGATTACAGCGATTAGAGATGTCAGCCTTCGGGCTGCCACCCCGACTTTACTCATTTATAAATACTTATAAATAGTACTAAAAAGACCTGTAAGTCATTGATTTACAGGCCTTTTTGTTTTTAGAAAGTGACCTATTCGGTTACCTATTCGGTTACCTCTTTTTGGTTTATTTTTAATGACGCGATTTGCGTCAAACAACTTAAAATCAAAAAACTAGAATCATTCAAAATTTAAAATTCATCATTTCTTAACCAAGACTCAAAAATAAATATCTTTAAAATGCTTGAGCTTATAATCGCTATCAATAAAAGCTTCAACTGTTTTAAGACTCTTTAATAACTCCTGCTTTAAACTATCTTCCTTTGCCTTAGACTCTAAATATTCATAGGGAATAAGCTCATCAAACTTCTTAACAGCTGCAACAGTAATACTATCAAAATAAGCCTTTTTCTCATGCTCTAAGCTAAACTTATCATAATCAGTTAAATTCATATCAATCCTTGCCTGATAAACACTTTTAGCGATCAACCTTAAATGTTCGTGGGTGAGATAAGATCCCTTGTTTTGCTTATGACGATTTAAGCTAATATTAAAGCGACGTAGTTTGATGAGGTCGTGCAACAAAATCTCATAAGTCTCATTCGTCTCGTTAATCTCATCTTGTACACAAGCATAGACTAAATAAATACCATCAGCTGGACCTTCAGAATAGCGATAAGCGTTCCCTGATTTATAAATTAAGCTTTTAGGTGATTGAGCTTCAAGTGATTTAAAACTCGGAAAACTATCTAAAACTCGATTCACATAGGCTCTTTCAAGATCGAAGGTATCCTTGTTGATCACAAATCTCAAACTATCTTTACCAGTCCCAAAAGCCAAATGATCAAGACTGAAATCCTTATTTATGGTTGGAGAAAGCTCAGGCTCTTCCTTAATCTGTTGAGATGTTGAAACAGAATCAAATTTTTCAGGTATTGTATCATGATGTTCATCTTGACTATTATCAGTTGAGGTTTTTTTCTGACAAGCAGACGTTGAGCAAATAAGAATAAAACTTAAGAAATACAGACTTCGGTAAGCTATGGACATGGCGTTAAAATTGTTTTCCCGAATCTAATCAATTTACAGAAAATAATTATCCACAATACAGATATTTAATTTAAAAACCTAAGACCTAGTACCTAAAACCCGCCAACTGAGAACCGCCAACCGATAACAGTCAACTGAGAACCGATTTTACTATTCACCAATCACTATTCACGAATAACAGTCAATCGAGAACTGTCAATTCGAGACTCTATACAATAATTATGAAAAACGTGGTATTGACGTTTCAAAGTAGCGCTTAGCAATTTTTTTCCCCAGTATAAGTTTTGGTTTGCGTTAAAAAATCTCGAAGCCTTGGAGAGATTTTAGCAAACCAAAACTGGTTTTCAGCTCTGCTGAAAAATACCTTGGAAAAAGCGCCTTTTCTTTTGTTTCGTTTTCTTTGGGCGAGCAAAGAAAATGAAAAGAGGTAATTTTAATTGCTATGTTCAAATCGCTATAAATTAGGTTTTTATGAAAATACGTCAATTCCAGTGTTTTTCGTTGAAACAAAGTTGAAGCGAAAAATGCATCGAGAACAAACAGTTTGAGTCAATAGTCCTGTCTCTAACAGTCTTCCGTCTAGAAGTCTAGAGTATTAAATGTTGAGTCATTCAAAATTCACCATTCAAAACTTTCTAACACTTACTACCTAAGACCTACCACCCAATTAATCGTCAACCGAAAACTGACAACCGCCAACCGAGAACTGTCAATCGACAACTGCCAACAAAAAACAATCAATCGATATCACCATTCACGAACTTGTGTCTAGTGCTATTCGCTAAAATAACTTGTCATATAAAGCTATAATTACTCCATGCTAATAGCATAGGTTAAGTATAGTTGACTCGTAGTTCCTTCGAAGATTATAGGTGTTTTCCTTGGAATAGCAGGTCTTTACCGAAGAAACATCGAAGGATCATCGAATTTACAACGAGTTACATTGCTTATGTATAGGAGTTGATATGGAGTATCCTATTAGTATCTGAGGGTAGACTGCATCATTTATAAAAGATGTTTTTGAGTGGTCGTAACTTTATCTATTTGAAATCTGACTTATGATTCCAGTAAAGCAATCAGAGTTGAGTTGTTCAGCTAAAGAAAAATATATTGTGTGGTTTTTAGTGAACTGATTTTTAAAGTATTAATTCAAATAAAGAGTTAAAATTTGTGAAAGTTAATTTTAAACATGTATTTTTGAAATGTGATGAGAGAAGCATTCCGCAAAATATTATCATTTTTCATGGCTTTTATAGTCATGATTTCTACAATGTCATTTATTGTAGATCTACATTATTGTGGAGAAACTTTGGTCGATAAAGCGATCTTTCATACAGTGGAAACTTGCGGAATGGACATGGAAAATCCTCTAGCTGACGGATGTTCTATCGAAAAAGAAAGTTGCTGCAGCGATGAGCAATTAGTTCTTGATGGTCAAGACGAATTGCAACAATCTGCGAATAAAATAACATTCGAGCAGCAAGTCTTCATAGCTTCTTTTATTTACACGCACATCAATCTTTTTGAAGGACTTGAAAAAGAAGTTATTCCTTTCAGAGATTACAAGCCTCCCTTTCTTATAAGGGATTTTCAAAAGATTCACGAGACTTATTTAATTTGATTTTTAGGAGTTGATTCTATAGCAAGCCCTTTGCCTTAGAATCTTTCTGTGTTTTGAAGCAATTCATTATTAGCTTCAAAAACGATTGTACTTAATACTTTGTTCCAACTGCTAAAATCTTATTACAAATGCTAAACAAAGGCATAAAATTTCTTATTGAAAATAAACTCGTTGCTGTTTTATTGCTCGTGTTTTTTGTCGGCTGGGGTGTTGTCAATGCACCTTTTAACTGGAATACAGGTTTCCTACCAACCGATCCTGTCGCTGTTGATGCCATTCCTGACATTGGAGAGAATCAACAAATTGTATTTACAAAATGGGAAGGTCGATCTCCACAAGATATTGAAGATCAAATCACTTACCCATTAACCACTTCATTATTGGGAATTCCTGGCGTAAAAACGATTCGGAGTTCTTCTATGTTTGGTTTCTCTAGTATTTATATCATTTTTGAAGAAGATGTTGAGTTTTACTGGAGTAGAAGTCGCATTCTCGAAAAATTAAATTCTTTACCAAATGGATTATTGCCTGATGATGTTAATCCATCTTTAGGTCCTGATGCTACTGGTTTAGGACAAATTTATTGGTACACTTTAGAGGGACGAGATAAAGATGGAAACGTCACTGGCGGATGGGATTTACACGAACTTCGAAGTGTGCAAGATTACTATGTGAAATATGCGCTTTCTTCTGCAAGTGGTGTCTCTGAAGTTGCTTCTATTGGCGGTTATGTTCAAGAATATCAAATAGATGTTGATCCAGAGAAAATGCGACAGTATGATGTTGCCTTAAGTGATATTGTGACCTCTGTTAAGAAAAGCAATAAAGATATTGGCGCACAAACTCTTGAAATTAATCAGGCAGAATATTTAGTGCGTGGTTTGGGTTATGTAAAGTCTATTTCTGATATAGAAAATGCCGTCGTCACATCTGAAAACTTTACCTCAATACGCATCAAAGATATTGCTGAAGTTGGTTTAGGGCCAGCACCAAGACGAGGAATTTTAGACAAAGAAGGAGCAGAGGTCGTCGGTGGCGTTGTTGTTGCCCGATATGGTGCTAATCCTATGGAGGTGATCAATAATGTTAAAGATCAGATAGAAGAACTTCAAGCTGGTTTACCTTCAAAAGAACTGGCAGATGGCCGTACTTCTCAATTAACTATTGTTCCGTTTTATGACAGAACAGAGCTCATTCAAGAAACTCTAGGAACGCTTGATGAAGCTTTGACTCTGGAAATTCTCATTACCATTTTTGTAATTATCATTATGGTGTTCAATTTAAGAGCCTCAATTCTTATTTCTGGATTACTTCCAGTAGCGGTTTTGATGGTTTTTATTTCGATGAAACTGTTTAATGTTGATGCCAATATAGTTGCATTATCTGGTATTGCTATTGCTATTGGGACGATGGTTGATGTGGGTGTGATTCTCTGTGAAAATATCATCAGGCATCTCGATGATGAAAAAGAACGATTTGAAAAAACAGGCAAAAAACAGCCTATCAATACTGTTGTGTTTAATGCGACTTCAGAGGTGTCAGGAGCTATATTGACTGCAGTATTAACCACCATTATTAGTTTTATACCTGTTTTTACGATGATAGGTGCTGAGGGAAAGCTGTTTAGACCTTTAGCTTTTACTAAAACGATGGCTTTAGTCGCTTCCCTGATTGTTGCTCTGTTTTTAATTCCTCCTTTTGCATCTTTTTTATTCCGTAGGAAAAGTATCAGACAAACTAGTCAACTCTTGATTAATGCTTTATTAATTATTATAGGCATAACAGCAATTTTATTTGGTTATTGGTTAGGTCTTATATTAATCGTTTTTGGAGTGACGGCATTTTTAAAGGATGATAAAATCACTTCTAAAATTTCACCAAAATTACCTATAACAGAGAAGCGAGCAAACAGCATAAATATTTTTATTTCTGCTTTAGCAATTGTCTTTTTACTTGCAGAATATTGGCGACCACTGGGTGTTGATGAAAGTATTTTTTGGAATTTACTTTTTGTCGGAGTCATCTGTTTTGGTTTATTAGGCGCGTTTTGGTTATTCCAAAGCTACTATACCAGAATTTTACGTTGGGCACTCAGAAACAAGTTTTTATTTCTTTCCGTACCTACTCTGATCGTCATTTTTGGTATCTTAATTATGCAAAATACAGGGAAGGAATTTATGCCGTCTCTAAATGAAGGTTCTTTTCTTTTGATGCCGACCTCTTTGCCTCATGCTGGAATAGAAGAGAATAAAAGAGTCCTGCAACAATTAGATATGGCGGTGGCAAGTCTTCCAGAGATTGAAACTGTGGTTGGTAAAGCTGGTCGCACAGAATCTGCTCTTGATCCTGCGCCACTTTCAATGTATGAAAATATTATTCAGTATAAATCTGAATATATGTTAAATGAAAACGGAAAGCGTCAGCGATATAAAATTAATGAAGACGGATTGTTTGTTTTAAAAAATGGGAATTTAGTGGTAAATCCCAATCACGATGTGGTTGAAAATAAAAGTTATACTGATTCAGAAATTGAAGATCCTTTTCAAGTCAAAAGTCAAAACCTCATTGCTGATGAAGATGGAGAGTTTTACAGAAATTGGCGTCCAGAAATACAATCACCAGATGATATTTGGAACGAAATTGTTCGGGTCACTAAATTACCTGGCGTGACTTCAGCTCCTAAATTGCAACCTATCGAAACCCGTTTAGTCATGCTGCAAACAGGCATGCGTGCACCTATGGGAATTAAAGTAAAAGGCCAAGATTTAAAAGAAATTGAAGACTTTGGAATGCAACTAGAAAACATTCTTAAACAAGCTGAAGGCGTCAAGGAAGAAGCTGTTTTTGCGGATAGAATTGTGGGGAAACCTTACCTTTTAATCGACATTAAAAGAGAACAACTTGCAAGGTACGGAATCTCTATTGAAGATGTTCAAGAAGTCTTAGAAGTTGCCGTCGGTGGGATGCCACTCACCCAAACCGTAGAAGGCAGAGAACGTTATAATGTGAGAGTAAGATATCCGCGTGAGTTGCGAGCCAATCCTGATGATATAAAAGGAATATATGTGCCTGTCGAAAAAGGAAATCCTGTACCACTTGGAGAATTAGTTGATGTTCGATACGAGCAGGGCCCTCAAGTGATTAAAAGTGAGGATACCTTTTTAATCGGTTATGTTTTATTTGATAAATTGGATGGTTTTGCTGAGGTTGATGTCGTTGAAAATGCGCAGGCCTTGATTCAAGATAAAATTGACAATGGCGAGCTAAGAATACCAAAAGGAATTAATTATCAATTTACTGGAACTTATGAAAATCAAATACGAGCAGAAAAAACTTTAAGCATTGTTGTTCCAATGGCTTTGGCAATCATTTTCCTAATTCTCTATTTTCAATTTCGTTCTGTTTCAACTTCTTTGATGGTATTTACCGGCATTGCAGTGGCTTTTGCAGGTGGCTTTTTAATGCTATGGTTTTATGGTCAGGATTGGTTCTTAAACTTTAGTTTTTTTGGTGAAAATCTAAGGGATTTATTCCAGATGCATCCAATTAATTTAAGTGTAGCCGTTTGGGTAGGATTTATTGCCCTTTTTGGTATTGCGACTGATGATGGCGTTGTGATGGCAACTTATCTTACCCAAACTTTTGATCGCAATAAACCAGAGAACAAAATGGAAATACGCGATTCAATTGTAGAGGCTGGGCAAAAAAGAATTCGTCCGTGCTTAATGACAACAGCCACGACAATCTTAGCCTTATTACCAATTCTAACATCAACTGGAAGAGGAAGTGATATTATGATTCCGATGGCGATTCCGAGTTTTGGCGGGATGCTCATCGCACTGATTACACTTTTTGTGGTCCCAGTTTTATTTAGCATGAAAAAAGAATTTCAACTTAAAAGAAAAAACAAATGAGATATATAATTTTAATAGGATTTGCTTTTTTCGCTTTTGCAAAAGTTAATGCTCAAGATTTGCAAAGTCTTATTCAGGAAGCAATATCAAATAATCCGCAGATTCAAAAGTTTGATCTTCAGCACAAGATTGCGCTCGAAAAAATCAATGAAGCTAATAGTTTGCCTAATACCGAGTTTAATGCGGGTTTTATGGCTTTATCGCCTGAAATGGAAATGCCGATGGAAAGATTTAGTGTTTCTGTTATGCAGATGCTACCTTGGTTTGGAACTATTTCTGCCAGAGAAAATTACGCCGAATCAATAGCTGATGCTCAATATATTGAAGTAACCATTGCTAAACGTCAACTGGCACTTTCTGTGTCTGAGTTTTATTATTTGCTCTATGAAATTAATGCTAAAAAAGAAGTGCTTAAAGATAATATTGAACTCTTACAGACTTATGAAGAATTAGCGCTTAATTCAGTTGAAGTCGGTCGGGCTTCTGCTGTTGATGTGTTACGGTTACAAATGAGACAGAATGAATTAGAGCAAGAAATAGAAGTTTTAAATCAAAAAAGTAAAGGTATTCAGGCGGCATTAAACAGTTTGATGAATCGTGAATTTGATAAAAATGTTTCCGTGATCTCAACTTTAAAAATGCCAGAAAATGATGATTTCTATAGTTACGATAATTTATCTGTCAATCCAGAACTACTGAAATATGACAAACTTTATGAGTCTGTAGAACAATCTGAGTTATTAAACCAAAAAGAAAGTGGTCCTCTAATAGGTTTTGGTGTGGAATATATCAATCAAGAAAACAGCCCGATGATTACGAGTTCTTATAAAGATATGGTGATGCCAATGCTTTCCTTGTCGATACCAATTTTTAACAAAAAATATAAATCTCAGACAAGACAAAATGAATTGCGTATGCAGGAGATAAAATCTCAAAAAAATGAACGTTTAAATACGCTCAAAGCTGATTTATCCCAAGCAATATCAGAAAGGAATCAATCACGAATTAAATTTAATACGCAAAAGAAAAACCTAAAACAAGCTGAAAATGCTCAAGAAATTCTCATTAAAAATTATGAAACAGGAGATATCAATTTTAAAGAGGTTTTAGATATTCAGGAGTTACAGTTGAAATTTCAGAAAGCTCAGATTGAATCAGTAAAAATCTATTACGTTCAATCTGCTCTTATTAACTATTTAACAAATTAAGGCATGGGAAAGACTTACTATATAAAAAGTATAGCTTTCAAGCGTAGAATTATGATTTTAAAATAAACAACAGTTAAAAATAAATATTAATAACACTAATTCAAATTAAATCAAAATGAACAAATTAAGATCAACATTAGGTGTAGTTGCAATAGCATTTATAACCTTAACGATAATGTCTTGTAAAGAAAACAAAAATGAGCATAATAATGCAGATGGTCACCATTCTAAAATGAGTTCTGGAGAAGATCATTCAAAAATGAATCACCAAGATGGTATGATACACGACAAGATGAATATGTCAAGTACTATAATGGATTCTGAAACACAAAATTCAGCTTCACAAAAAGTATTGGCTGATTATATGACGCTTAAAGATGCCTTAGTGGAAACTGATAAAAATAAAGCAGCTCAAGCCAGCAATAAATTGAATAAAACTCTAAACGAATTTGATCTTAGCGAGTATAATTCAGAAGAACAAAAAGAACTAAAACAAATTATCGCTGAAGCCAAAGAGCACGCAGAATATATCGGCAAAAACGAAATGAAAAAGCAACGTGAACACTTCGAAACATTGAGCAAGAATATAATGGATATGGTTGCAATTACTGGCACTGAAAATACTTTGTACCAACAATTTTGCCCGATGTATGCTGATAATGGCGGTGTTTGGGTAAGTACTGATAAAAATATTAGGAATCCATATTTCGGTAGTAAAATGATGAAATGCGGAGAAGTTCAAAAAGAGATTAATTAATCAAAATTTGAATTCAAGCCTAAGTTTTGTCTTGGAACTTTATCGCGCATTTATGTCGAGTGTTTGGATCGCCACTCGTGACTAATTAAAAATAAATTCAAGTGAAGATCCGCAACAGCATAGGGTTTAAGAGTTTTGATGACCTTCAAACCCTATGCTAATAAGTCATAAATAATTAAAACCTCATTATGAAACACACATATCACATACACGGAATGACTTGCCAAGGTTGCCGCAAGCATGTAGAAGAAACACTTTCAAAAGCGGAGGGTGTTTCTAATGTATCAGTTAATTTAGAAGAAGAAAATGCAACAATCGAAATGAAATCGCATATTCCTCTTGAAAAATTTCAAGATGTTTTAAAAAATGATGGAGGAACTTACAGCATTCATAAACTAGGTGAAAAACCTCAAACTAAAGAAAAAAAAGATTTGCAACCTAAAGGGAAAGGAACAGGAACTTTTTATTGTCCCATGCATTGCGAAGGCGATAAAACCTATGAAGAACCTGGCGATTGCCCTGTTTGCGGAATGGACTTAGTCGAAGAGCAAAATTTATCTGCTTCTACAGGTGATCAATGGACATGCCCAATGCACCCAGAAATTGTTAAGGATGAAGCAGGTTCTTGTCCTAAATGTGGGATGGACTTGGTGCCAAAAGAACCAGATTTGTCCGCTGAAGAAAAAACCTATAAAAAATTATTAAAAAAGTTTTGGATCGCAAGTGCTTTTACATTGCCAATTTTTATTATCGCCATGAGCGAGATGTTGACTAACAATCCATTATACGATCTCATGGATCAAAAAAAATGGAATTGGATTCAATTTGCTTTATCAATTCCAGTCGTATTTTATGCCACTTGGATGTTTTTTGAGCGTGCGTATAAAAGTATAGTCACTTGGAATCTCAATATGTTTACGCTTATTGGTATTGGTGCAGGCGTAGCTTGGCTTTTTAGTGTATTTGGAATGTTTTTTCCAAATTTCTTCCCAGAGCAATTTTTATCTGAATCTGGTGCTGTACACGTCTATTTCGAAGCAGCAACCGTTATTTTAACGCTTGTGCTTTTGGGTCAGCTTTTAGAAGCTCGTGCGCATAGTAAAACCAATTCAGCTGTAAAAGAATTACTAAAACTAGCGCCAAACAAAGCCGTCAGGGTTGAAAATGGAGAGGAGATTGAGGTCAGTATTGACGAGATTGAACTTGGCGATATATTAAAAGTAAAACCCGGCGATAAAATTCCTGTTGATGGTGTCATTACTGAAGGCGAAACCAGTATAGATGAATCCATGATTACTGGAGAACCTATTCCTGTTAATAAATCAGTAGATGACAAAGTAAATAGCGGAACAATCAACGGTAATCAATCCTTTTTAATGAAAGCCGAGAAGGTGGGGAGCGACACATTACTCTCTCAAATTATTCACATGGTCAACGATGCTAGCCGAAGTCGCGCCCCAATTCAAAATTTGGCAGATAAAGTGTCAGGTTATTTTGTACCGATAGTTGTTATTATTTCAGTAATAACCTTTGCAGTATGGGCTATTTGGGGCCCAAAGCCTGCTTATGTTTATGCTTTGGTTAATGCGATTGCCGTTTTAATTATTGCTTGTCCTTGCGCTTTAGGTTTGGCAACTCCGATGTCGGTTATGGTTGGTGTTGGTAAAGGCGCTCAAAATGGGGTATTGATTAAAAACGCTGAAGCCCTCGAGAAAATGGATAAGGTTGATACGCTTATCGTCGACAAAACAGGAACAATAACTGAAGGCAAGCCTACTGTCGAAACTGTTGGTGCTTTTGGTAATTCATATAACGAAAAAGAAGTCTTGCAATACATTGTATCATTAAATACAAATAGTGAACACCCTTTGGCAGAGGCAACTGTAAAATATGGAAAAGAAATTCTTACTGACTCTGAAACTTCAGAACTAAAGTCCAAAGATTTTAGCGCAGTAACAGGTAAAGGCGTTGAAGCCAAAATTAATGGTAAAAATGTGGCATTAGGTAATCCTAAAATGATGGAACATGCTAAAGCAGAAATCAAGGAGGAGATGCAGAAGGAAGCTAAAACTTACCAAAAACAAGGCAAAACAGTTTCTTATTTAGCTATAGAAAAAAACGTTATTGGTTATGTCATCATTGGCGATAAAATAAAAGAGACAAGTGGCAAAGCTGTTAAAACGCTTCAAGACAAAGGTATTGATGTCATTATGCTTACTGGCGATAATCACGATACAGCCCAAGCTGTTGCTTCAGAATTAAACCTGGCAGATTTTAAAGCCAGTATGTTACCTGAAGATAAACTTAAAGAAGTTGAAAAATTACAAAATAATGGACATGTCGTTGCCATGGCAGGCGATGGTATCAACGATGCGCCAGCTTTAGCTAAAAGCGATGTTGGTATTGCAATGGGAACAGGCACAGACGTTGCAATTGAAAGCGCGATGATAACCCTAGTTGAAGGTAATTTACATGGAATAGTTAAAGCCAAAAACTTAAGCCATGCAGTTATGAAAAACATTAAGCAAAACCTGTTTTTTGCACTTGTTTATAACGCTTTAGGTGTGCCCATTGCAGCAGGTGTTTTATTTCCGATTTTCGGAATTTTATTATCGCCTATGATTGCTGCTTTAGCCATGAGTTTTAGTTCGGTTTCTGTTATTGGAAATGCGTTGCGATTAAGAAGTAAAGAAATTTAATAATGAAGCAAGAAGATATTTTATTTGGGCGCTCGAGCGGGCTTTACGCTATATCTTTTTTTGTTATGAAAAAAACAAAAAAAGGATGCCACTTCAATCCCTAGCGCAAATGCAGTGCCTTAGTAAATCAATCAGGTATAAATAAAATTAGATTTCAAGGCCAAAAACAACATAAATTTAAACGAGTATTAATGTAAAAATTTAAAATTATGAATACACAAAAAGATAAAAACAAAGAAAACGGAATGAGCAACTACACAAAATTCTTTTTGATGTTAGGCGGATCTTTTGTTGCAATGTACATCACCATGTATCTTAATACTTATGAAATTGATCACGTTTGGTTTAGTTTAACAAGGGTTTATATGGTTTGTTTAGGCATCTCGGCAATGGCATTAATTATGTTTTTCTTTATGAAAAATATGTACAAGAATAAAAAGAAAAATATAGGTATTATTTTAGGAAGTATCCTGCTTTTCTTTGGAGCCTTAGGATTGGTACGTGACCAAAAATCAACAGTTGGTGATGTGTTATGGATGAAAGCTATGATTCCGCATCACTCCATTGCAATATTAACAAGTGAAAGAGCAGATATCAAAGATCCAGAAGTTAAAAAGTTAGCAGAAGAGATCATTAAGGCACAACGAAAAGAAATAGAAGAAATGAAAACGATGATAAAACGATTAGAAAATGAAAAATAATAAAATATTTATATACATAGGCTTGCTTGCAGCAGGTGTACTTTTAGGATGGCTGTTTTTTGGAAACTCATCAGAAGAAAAAACAGAACATCAGCATGATGAAGTTGCAGAAACCAATCAAATGTGGACTTGCTCAATGCATCCTCAGATTATGCAACCAGAACCTGGCGATTGCCCGATTTGCGGAATGGATTTGATACCAGCAGAATCTGGAAATGATGGTCTATCTGCAAATGAAATTAAAATGACAAAAAATGCAATGGCATTGGCAAATATTCAAACCAGTATCGTCGGGAATAGTGTTGGTGAAAACGGTAACACAACTTCCTTGTCAGGTAAAATTGTGAAAAACGAAGAAGGAAACTCTGTTCAGGCCAGTTATTTTGATGGACGTATTGAACGCCTGAATGTCAATTACGAAGGACAAGAAGTTCGTAAGGGACAGCTTTTGGCAACAATCTATTCGCCTGATCTCGTTGCTGCACAACAAGAACTTTTAACCACAGCTTCTTTAAAAGAAAGTCAACCAGCACTTTACAAATCAGTGCGAAATAAATTAAAAAACTGGAAACTTTCAGAAAAACAAATCAATAGTATTGAAGAATCAGGAAAAGTACGAGAAAACTTCCCAATTTATGCTACTGTTTCAGGTACGGTTTCAGAAAAAATGCTAAACGAAGGTGATTACGTTAAGCAAGGTCAGCCTATTTTAAAACTGAACAACCTCAGTACTGTTTGGGCAGAATTCGATGCTTATGAAAATCAAATCTCACAATTTAAAAAAGGTCAAAAAATTAAAATAAAAACCAATACTTATCCTGAAAAAGAGTTTGATGCAACAATCTCTTTTATTAATCCTATATTGAATACACAAACAAGAATAGTAACAGTGAGAGCAACAATAAAAAATAAAGATAATTTGCTCAAGCCTGGCATGTTTGTATCAGGCGAGATTGAAGGTGTTAAAGCTTCAACAGAACAACTTGTCGTGCCAACATCTGCAGTGATGTGGACAGGCGAGCGTTCTTTGGTTTACGTAAAAACCAATCCTGAGAAACCTATTTTTGAAATGCGAGAAGTCACAATTGGCAACAGAAATGGTGAAACTTATACAATCACAGAAGGCCTTGAAAGTGGTGATGAAATTGTAACACACGGTACATTTACTGTTGATGCTGCTGCTCAATTACAAAATAAAAAATCCATGATGAATCAAACAAGTGAAAATACTAAAACGGCTCACGATCATCATGAGGAAACCAGCAGTCATTCATCTGAAAACACAAATGCTTACACTAAAACAAATAAGCGTTTGGAAGCACCTCAAGCTTTTCAAAAACAATTAAATAAAGTTTATAAAAATTATATTGATTTAAAAGATGCATTAGTCCAAGACAATACAGCTAAAGCAACTGAAGATGCCAAAGCTTTACTCAATAATTCGAGTCAAGTCGATATGACATTAGTTAAGGGTGAAGCGCATGAAAATTGGATGTCGTTGTCAAAAGAGATCAAAGCTTCTGCAACTGCTATTTCTGAGACATCAGATTTAGAAGAACAAAGAAAATATTTTAGAGATTTGTCTTTACACTTCATTAAAGCTGTGCAAATGTATGGTATTAACGAAAAAGTATATGTGGAATATTGCCCAATGGCAGACAGTAATGAAGGTGCATACTGGTTAAGTCAAGAAGAAAAAGTCATCAACCCATATTTTGGAGACGCAATGCTGACCTGTGGCGAAGTGAAAGAAATTATTGAATAAATGATTGCTATTAAAAACAAAAAAAGACCGTTGAAAAACGGTCTTTTTATAATAAGTTTTCACCTGTAAGAGGTAAATATTATTGAGAATTAATCTATAACTTCTACATTGATAGCGTTTAATCCTTTTCTTCCTTGTTCAGTGTTAAACTGTACTTTATCATCTTCTCTGATATCATCTCTTAAACCAGAATTGTGTACGAAAATATCTTCGCCTGTTTCTGATGATTTAATAAATCCGAATCCTTTTGAGTTGTTGAAAAATTTTACTGTGCCTTCTTGCATCTTTGTTTAATTTTAAATTATTAATTATTTTTTCACAATAAAACTTCCTAGTTAAGAAAAACATACTAAAGATTTATAACTAAATTGTGATAACAACCTGTTAACTAAAAAAATACTATTGAAAAAGTAATTGTAAAAATAAAATTTGAAAGAAGAGATAAACTCGAAATAACTAATTGTACTATATAATAACTTAAAATTCTATAGGAATTTTTATTGTGCTGCAAAGATGCATCATTTTTTTATATAAAAGTGTGTTTTGTTTAAAAAATAATAATTTGAATTGTGTTGTTGTGAAAAAATCAAAGCTTTTTTTAGCTTTCTGTATTTAAAAAACGATGCTAGAGAAAAAGCGTTTTACACTTATTAATACTCTGTTTCTTCTCCAGCAAATTCCCAACCTGCAAGAATTACATGAGATTCTTTAGTCAGCATCATAACAAGGTTTTCCATCAATATTTCTTTCTTCCCAATACTAGCAATTTCGATACTGATACTTATTTCATGAGGTCTAGATTCTTTTGTTTCACGATTAATTGATCGCAATAATAATTGATCATTATTTTCAATATAACTCAATACCAGTCCTCTGACGTTAGATTCATTATTGATTCCACACTTAATGAACACGCGATAATAGGTTTCAATAACTTTATTTTTTCTGTAAGCTGATATTTTGGCAAGCCGATTACTGATAGGTCTTAACAATACGTGAGACAAGACGACTGCAATTGTCGTTAATAAGGCTTCAATTACAAATCCCATTCCTGCTAATGTACCAACTGCTGCAGAACACCAAATAGTGGCAGCAGTATTTAAACCTCTCACATTAAAACCATCTTTCATAATAACACCAGCACCTATAAACCCAATCCCAGTGACAATTTGTGCTGTAATTCTACCCGGATCTCCGCAGTTAATTCATGGAGATTAACTGATAATAATACAAAGGAAGCTGCACCAATTGCCACTAAAGTATTTGTTCTTAAACCTGCATTTTTTTGATGCCACTGTCTTTCAAAACCAATAATACCTCCTAAAACAAAGGCAGTTGATAAGCGTAAAATGTATTCAGTTATTTCCATTTAAATTAAAAAAAGAAGATTATTTATGAAATGTGAGTTTTTATGTTGACTTGATGCAAGTCAAATATAGAGAATATAAAGTTTAGCTGTTCTTTTCAAAAAAAGCTTTTAGATGAGACTATATTTAAAGACTTAAATTTTACAGATTTTTTACTGATATACACTAAGATCATTATTTTATAATCTTAGTTAAGCGACTTTTTAAATTGTGTTTTAAGCTCATTTAAAGACTTATCTTTGTCTTTTTGAAAATAGTAGAGTATGGCGATTCACAGATCAACTTTAAGAGATAAGAAAAACACCCTATCTCTTGATGAGCTTCACTTAAATAATGAGAGCAGAGAGGAAATTAATCAACTCCTTGAAGAGTTTACCTTTTTGGAAGCACTCAAAAAATATGATATTCCTGTTGCCAATAAAATTCTATTGCACGGCCATACAGGTTGTGGTAAAACGGCGACAGCTCATGCCATTGGACAGGCTTTAAAGAGAGAAGTTGTGACTTTAAATCTCGGTGGTTTTGTGTCTTCTAAATTAGGCGAAACTGGTAAAAATGTAACTGATGTTTTCAGGAAAGCTTCTTTTGGTGACACCGTTTTATTTATTGATGAATTTGATTTTATTGGTAAAATAAGAGATTATGATAATCAAGATTCTGGTGAAATGAAACGTTTGGTCAATACATTGATTCAACAAATTGATCAATTACCAGAGGATACTTTACTGATTTGCGCAACCAATCATGTTGAGGTGATTGATACAGCTTTGCTCAGACGCTTCCAAATCAAATTAAAATACCAGCTGCCAAGCCATGAGAAATTAGATCTTTACTACGATGATATTTTAGAACGTTTCCCTGAGGGTATAGCGCGCATCAAAAGAACTTACGGCATTTCTTATGCAGAAGCAAAAGACGTTGCATACCAGCAAATCAAAACGAATATCATCAATCAAGAGAAGTTGAAGTCAATATCTGAGGTTAATTAAAATCAACTTCTACCCATAGTGGAATATGATCTGAAATTTTTCTGGCCAATTTCATATTTTCAAAATCTTCATAAAAATGAATAACACCACAATCACGTATTGATAAGTTGTCCGTTTTTAGGAAAATATGATCATATTCAGAAGCTAAACAATCACCATCAATACATTTGGTTCTTAATGAAGTTTTCTGATTTTCAATGACAGAAATAAAATCCATTTTTTTAAGTGGATTAAAAACTGAATGAGAGTTCGGAATATTAAAATCTCCCACAAAAATCAATTCATCTTCGGGATATAAAGCAGGGTATTTTTTGAAATATTTAATCTCAGTTTCAGGTTGTTTCTTTTTAGGAACGGCATGAAAACTAACAACAGTGAAAACATGTCCATCATTATCTTTTAGCCGGATAAAGTAAGGTTCGCGCTCAATTTCATCGATAAAATTCTCATCTAACCAAGCCTTGCCAACAATTTTTAGCCGGCTTGTTTTCCATAAGTAAGCATAGCGTTCGCTACTGTAAGGCGAACTTTTTGTCGGGTTACTAATGCTGTAATCCCATTTTGCACCCTTTCTGTTGAGTTCGTCAGCCAATCTTGCAACAGCCTTTGCGCCTCCTGGTCCAGCGACAACTTCTTGTATCGCAATGAGATCATGTGTTTTTAAAGCATCAGCGATATATGAAATCTCTTCATCAGATTTTGATTTTCCCATGTGCTGAATATTCCATGTACTCAATTTAACCTGAGCAATACTAATAGAAAAGCAGAAGAAAAATAGGATAAAGCTAAGTTTACTCAAAGCTTGAGAAAAATTCTTCATGTATAAAGATTAAAAGGATTTTTTGACGCGTTAATAAAAATTAGATTTCGATCCAATAACAATTGCAACAAGCTTATCGTCTCTTTCAATTGACCTGATAATTTTGGTTCATCATTTTCAATTTTGCCTTGTTCAAAGATTTATATAAAAAATATAATCAAACCAAACATGCAAATAACAAATCTAATATTTTAAGATGAATCAAGATGAAGAAAAGTTAACATAAAAAAAGCTGAACAATAAAGAATTGCCCAGCTTAATATTAGTAAGTATTTATAATATAAAAATTAAAGAAAGTTTAAAGGTGTTATGATTCCAAAGGACAATCTTCCTGTATCTCCATTGGATAGATTAAATGTATCTTCAGCGAAATCTGTGTAACGGAAAACTCTACCCACATAATTTACAAATAGCTTGACGTTGTAATCTTTAAAAGGGTAGTATTCAATAGCAGGTATGTATGAATATGCATTTCTTACTTTTTTGTAATCACCCATTTCATTTTTTACAGATGAGAAATCAACAAATGCAGTTAAACTTAATTGCCATTGCGGATGTATTCGATGCTGTACACTCAGCCAGTGACTTTCGTATCGTGTGTTTCTTAAAACGTATGTTTGATCATTAGTCGAGATAAGATTCCTAATGATACCAGTTCTATCTACATCTTCTAAACTTAATTTGTAGTCATAGGCGATACTCCATTTATTTAAGTTAAGTTGTTGACCAAAGGCCATGTAGTTCTGGAAATCATCATCACCCTCATTAAATACAGAGTAATGCCATAAAGTATTTAATTTTCCATCAAAGAAGCTACCGCGCCAGTTGAAAACACCAGCCCAAGGCGCTTTTGCAGTTTCAATATCCCCTCCGATAATGACATCTTCACCGTAGATTTCTTCGGCTGTCTGTGTTCTTGGGTTAAGAAGTTGTAATCCAAATGAATGGTCTTTTGTTGCTTGGTATGTAGCTCCTACACCAGCGAGATAGTTGTCAGCTTGTTCGATAATGTCTGAATAAGTATAGATATCAATAGGGTTCAAGTCAAATTCGATACCACCCCAATCTGTCGCCATTTTACCGGCAGTAATAGACCACTTTTCATTTACTTTAAAAGTTAATGCGGCGTAATCAACCCCTTTTATAATGTTATCAACACTTTGTGGTTCAAAAGAACTAGTATAACGGTGTCTAAAACGGAAATGTAATTTTTCTGTCACCCATCCTCTTATTTCCATTCTAAATTGATTCATGTTAAATTTAGAACCTTGCCAGCTGCCATCATCCCAGTCACTACTGTGGCCAAATTGCATGTTTGCAATCAAATCTACATTGCTCAGTAAACTTTGTCTTTCAACAGGAATTATAGACTTGTAAGTTGATACTGTATCGGCTTGTTTCAATTGTGAAAAACTTATTTGGGAAGCTCCAAAAACCAGAATAAGTAGTAAAAGATTTTTAAGTTTCATGATTATAATTTTAATGTTCATAAATTAAACTACACACTTCATAAAAATCAGTCTCATCAGTCTGAGACTGATTTTATAAAGGTTAAATCATATAAAACTCAAGCTCGTTAAGCTTTGTATGATAATTAAAACGTAAAACAAGAATTATTAATAATTGAAAAATATTTCTTGGATTTCGTTGAGGCTTCGGTCTTTTAAGAGAGTTAGCATTAATAAAACTCTTGCTTTTGCAGGATTAAGTTCATCAGAAACAATGGTTTTGTACTCATCGTCATTGACTTCTGCATTTCGCAATACATCACCAAGAGGAACACGTGTACTTCTAACGACAACAATTCCTTTATCTGTTGCTTTCTTAACTTCTTTAAGAGTTGCTGCATTCATATTTCCATTACCTACACCTGCTATAACGATGCCTTTTGCACCTTTTTTAATAGAACTTGTTACAAAATCTGCAGGCATATCTGCATAAGCATAAATAATATCTACACGAGGAAGAGATTTAACGCCCTTAACAGAAAATACGCTTTTTGTTGTATGTGTACTGTATGGTTTTCTGAAGTATTCTATATCGCCATAAATCACACTACCGATTTGACCTTCTATTGGTGACATAAAACTCTGTACAGCTGTTGTGTTAAGCTTGGTCACATCATGCGCTGCATGAATTTGATCGTTCATAACAACAGTTACGCCATGCCCTTTTGATTTTGGACTTGCAGCTACAGCTACAGCATTGTAAAGATTCAACGGCCCTTCAGCACTCAGAGCAGTCGCTGGTCGCATTGCTCCAGTAGTGACAATAGGTTTGTTACTGTCAACAACTAAACTCAAGAAATAAGCTGTCTCTTCTTGTGTATCAGTTCCGTGTGTGATAACGATACCATCAACATCATCTGAAGCTAATAATTCATTCGCTTTTTTAGCGAGCTTTAACCAAATGTCTATTGACATATCTTGTGAGCCAACGTTAGAAATTTGTTCTCCAGTAATATTGGCTAGTTCTTTAATCCCTGGTGCTGCATCAATCATCGTATTGATGCCTAATTGTCCAGCTGTGTATCCTGCTTGATTACTACCTTCAGCTGTACCAGCAATGGTTCCTCCAGTCGCGAGAATGACCACGTGAGGAAGGTCTTTGTTTTGAGCAAAACTTATATTAGTTAAACCAATAACTAAAACAAGTAAAAGCGCATGTCTAAATAATTTGAAAGTTTTCATTTTAATGAGATTTATGTATTAAACATTAATTAATTTGCTTATTAAGCATGATAGTTTTATTCTAAAAAACTATTAACAGTCATTGATGTGCTCCAGTGATTTTTTTACATTTTTTTAATCAGCTACAAAATTTTGCTTTCACATAGCGAGCATTTCCATTATTTCTATCACTGGTTAATTTTATAGCAATATTTTATTTTTTAATCCCTGCAGTATATTTCGGATGCATAAGGTTCTCAGGACTTAAAATTTTATCCAATTCCTCTTCAGAGAGCAATTCTTTTTCAAGAATAAGTTCTCTAATTGTTTTTCCTGTTGCAACTGCTTCTTTCCCGATTACATCTCCCATATGGTGACCTATATAAGGATTAAGAAAAGTGATTAATCCTACAGAGTTGTAAACCATTTTTTTGGTATGTTCAGCGTTAGCTGTGATGCCTGAAATACATTTTCTAGCAAGTGTTTCAATGGCATTTGACAATAGTTCCATTGACTCAAATAAGCATTGTGCCATCACAGGTTCATTAACATTAAGTTGCAATTGTCCTGCTTCAGCAGCAAAAGAAACTGTTGCATCATTACCTATAATTTTAAAACAAACTTGGTTCACAACTTCTGGAATAACAGGATTAACTTTAGCTGGCATAATAGATGACCCAGCTTGCATTTGCGGCAGATTAATTTCATTTAATCCGCAACGAGGTCCTGAAGAAAGCAAACGTAAATCGTTACAGATTTTTGAAACTTTGACAGATGTTCTTTTTAAAGCGCCAGAAATAGTCACATAGTCACCACAATCTGATGTTGCCTCAATAAGATCTTCAGCTTCAACAAAACTTGCCTTTGTAAATTTTTGTAAATATCCTATTGAAAGTTCTGTAAATCCATCAGGTGCATTGACGCGTGTTCCTATTGCTGTACCGCCTAAATTAACTGGGAGAATAAGGTCTCTACAAGCCTTGAGATTTTTTGTTTCTTCTTTTAAATTTGTTGACCAAGCTGAAAACTCGTCACCTAAAGACATTGGGACTGCATCTTGCATTTGTGTTCTTCCCATCTTAATAACTTTTCTAAATTCAGCACTCTTTCTATCAAATTGATTAGTTAGAATATTGATTTTTTCAAGCAAATGGTTGATATAATAAAATATGGCAACGCGAAAACCAGTTGGATAAGCATCATTAGTCGATTGAGATTTATTAACATGGTCATTCGGATGCAGAATATCATAACTGCCTTTTGGATGGCCATTTAAAGTAAGTGCCACATTCGTAATAACTTCATTGGTATTCATGTTAACTGAAGTTCCAGCGCCTCCCTGAAAAACATCAATCGGAAAGTATTCGATATATTTTTCCATATTATTCAAGATCTCGTCACAAGCCTCAATAATCATGTCTGCTTGTTTTTTAGGGACCGTTCCGATTTCTTTATTAGCAAAGGCACAAGCTTTTTTAGTTGTGACCATGCCTTTTATAAATATTGGATAATCACCTATCTTTCCATTTGAAATTTGGAAATTATTGAAGGCACGTTGAGTGTGTACACCAAAATAAACATCATCATTGATATCTAATTGTCCTAATAAATCTTCTTCTTTTCTAGTTTTCATAATATTTATTTTTTGATCAATAGCTTATTTTAATAATTTTAAAGTATTAAACCTCCTATCACAAAGCCGAACACGACACTTAATGCAATAGTTATTATTCCTGGGATGAGGAAAGAGTGGTTAAAAACATACTTTCCTATTTTGGTGGTTCCAGTATCGTCCATCTCTACAGCAGCGATTAATGTTGGATAAGTTGGTAGTACAAACAATGCGCTCACCGCTGCAAAAGATGCTATCGCAGCAACTGGACTCACTCCTAAAGAAAGTGCAGCCGGCATCAAGGCTACTGTTGTTGCAGCCTGAGAATAAAGCAGCATACTCGCAAAAAATAGTATGACAGCCAATAACCAAGAGTAACTATTTAAAAGTCCTCCTGCAGCTTCTTTGATTTCTTCAATATGATTACTTACAAAAGTATCTCCTAGCCAAGCAACTCCGAGAACACAAACACAAGCACTCATACCTGATTTGAAAGTGGACATGCTCGTCACTTTACCGATATCTATTTTGCAAACTAAAGCAATAACTGCTGCAGTTAAGAGCATAATAGCGATGATGGCTTGGTTACGAGAAATAGTCACATTTGTGATAATCCCAATATTCTCAGATGTTAATGTTGCATAAGCGACAACGATAATAATTGCTGCAAGAAAAATTCCTACAGAAAATTTAGCGCTTTTAGAATCTTTATGATCTTTTTTGTCTAAATGTTTGACTAAACCTTTTGCTTCTCTCTTTAAATAAACAGGATCTTGATCTAAAGGTTTCTCCATCAAGTTTGCGATAAATGCGCTACCCATAACTGCTAAGAAAGTGGTAGGAATCGCAACTGCTAACAATTGAAGATATGATACGCCGAGAGGCTCAAGATAGTCTGCGAAAATAACAACAGCTGCAGATATTGGAGATGCTGTAATTGCTATTTGAGATGCAATGACAGATATGCTCAAGGGTTTAGAAGGTCTTACATTTCCTTCTTTAGAAACTTCAGTAATGACTGGCAATGCGGCATAGACAGTGTGGCCTGTGCCTGAAAGTAAAGTCATGAAATAAGTGACTAATGGAGCTAAGAAAGTAACGCGTTTAGGATTTTTACGCAATATTTTTTCGGTAACGTGTACGAGATAATCCAATCCACCTGCGTTTTGCATTGCTGCAATTGCTGCAATAACAGACATAATGATAAGTATAACATCCACAGGAATAGAGCCAGCCTCTAAACCGAAAACCATAGTAAGGACAATAACGCCAGCACCACCAGCGTAGCCAATTCCGATACCTCCCATTCTGGCTCCAATGAGTATAAATAAAAGGACGATTAATAGTTCAACCCAAATCATAAGATATAATTTTAGCGTTTTCAGAGATTTGATATAACCTCTTTAATCTTGTTAATAAATTTTGTAATGGATTCAGTGGTGTGGTATGTCGATTAACATTTACAAATGGCCATTCTAATTAATGGGAATTAGACCGCCTTCTGAATTTTTCCATTCTGCGAATGAACTGTCTAAAGCTTAAGAAGTAATAATACCTTACAAAAAGAGCTTTTCTAAATCTGAAGATTTGCAAATTTTCGCAATCTACTATCAGATTACAATACAAAATTACGCTTCATAAGGATCGCAGTAGATGATTTATATCAGTTATGATTGTTAATGATTTGTTAATGATTTAATAATGCTATTTTAATCTTATTATTTGAAGCTTTATGTCTCTATAAATTAATGTAGAATACTGATAATCATCTTGAATAAGAATATTGATAATCTCACATTTAATTTTGATTTAAATTAATATGGATTTCTGTGCCTAATGCATTCCCATCTTCGTCTTTTTTATCGATGATTTTTAAACTAATTTTTCCTGGGTTTGATTTATTATAAAGCTCAATACGTTCTTTAATAATCTGCATTCCCATGCTTTTGTGAGGTTTTTTCCTTTTACGATTTTTGTTTTTATCTCTACCGACACCGTTGTCTTTAATAATGATCTGAGCTTTATGTTGATTAATAACAATATGGATACTCAATTTTTTCTCAGGATTTTCACTTAATAATAGGCCATGCCAAATTGCATTTTCTAAAAAGGGTTGTAAGAGAAGAGGAGGGATGAAAACGTTTTCTATTTCTGGAGAATCTTCACCTGTAATATTAAAAATAAAATCTTTTTCAAATCTATTTTCTTCAAGCATCATGTAATACTGTGCGAGTTTGAGCTCTTCTTGTAAAGGAATAACATGATGTTTTGAAGTTTCCAAAACCATCCTTGTATAGCGACTAAATATTTTAAGATACTTAATCGCCTTTGCGTTTTGTTCACTTTGTATTAAATAAGTTATGGCATTCAAGCTATTAAATAAAAAGTGAGGATTGACGCGTAATCTTGTTACCAAAATTTCTGCTTGAGCAATATTACGCTCGTAAATTGCATTCATTTTTTCTTTTTCTTCCTTAGAAATGCGTTCGGATGTTTTTTTCTTAGTTCTGTAATTTCTGTATTGTAAAGCAAAAATGATAAGAATGAAAATCAAACCAATGCTCAACAAGATAGTTACAATCCGTCTGCGTTCAAGCTGTTCTTTTTGTTGTTCAACAACGGCTTTTTGTAAAGCTTTATCTTTTTCTAAAAGTTGAATATGGCTTTCTTTTTTTTCAAGATTGTATTGACGTGTGAGTGCTTCTATTTTGATGTTTTGATCTTCTATTTTAATACTGTCTTCATAAGTTTCAGATATTTTATAAAACTCTAAAGCTTTTTTATAGTCCCCTTTTTTTTCTAAAAGTTGAGATATCTTAAATGTGTTAGCGATGATCAAGCCTAATTGATTGATTTGTTGCGAAATCTCAAGTGATTCACTAAAATAGTCTTCAGCCTTATTGTAATTTTTTTTATTATAGTTTACTTGACCTATTCTATATAATAGGCCAGCAACTTTACGTTTGTTTTTTAATTCTTTAAATAAATCGAATGATTTCTCATAATATGATATGGCTTTGTCATAGTTTTTAGCTTCTTTTAGATATGAAGTGCCGAAATATTCATAAGTGATTGCTAGACCAAATATGTCATTTCTATCTTGGTTAAGTTTAAGTAATTTCTGTAGGTATTGTCGTGCTGTTACGTAATCTTTTTTGTCAACATAATAATCAGCAATAGAGAGATAATTCATTGCAGCACCAAGTGTATTTCCAAGTTCTAATTGAGTTTTAAGAGCTCTTTCAAAATAAGATAGGCTTTCATCTTCACGACCTGGTAAGCCGCTTAAAGCATTACCAATTCCATTACAAGCTATACCTATGTTTTTTTTATCATTTTCGGCTTCAGCTATTTTCAAAGCTTTCATATAATATAAGATGGAAATATCATATTTTTGATTGTAACGTGCAGCAACGCCAGCATTATTAGCAAATATCATTTTTTCAAGAGGTTCAACGTCTTTATTCTCAATGAGATTGAAGGCTTTTATGTGCAAGTTGAGCGCCTGATTGTATAATTGGTGATAACGCTTTAGCAAGCCTAGATTATCTAAAGCTTTTGCATAAAGCAAGGTGTCATTTATCTTTAGCGCTAGATCAACTGCATCTTCTGCATAGGCTATTTCTAAAGTATCATTATGGCTTTCTCTGTGAATCTGCCTGGCAAGCTTCATCTGGTAGTTGACTTTTAGTGTTGCGACAGTCGTGTTTTGCACTAGAGATTTTAGGCTATCAATTTTAGATGTTTCTTGTGCTTGATTTATGCTGAAAAACATCAAAAAATTTATTAAAAAAAATATTTTTAAGTATTTATTGTTTTCTGACATTGGTAAGTGGTTAGGATGAGTGTATGAAGGTTTGATGAAGTTAGTTTAATTATTTCATATTTATTAGTAAGAACTTAAATATTTACTAGTTTTTTAAAACTAAGACGACTTCAGTTCCAATTGCTTTGTCATCTAAATTTTTAAGATCATTGATTTTAAAAGAGTAATTGAGCTTATGTTTTTTATTAAAATGCTTTAAGCGTTGGTGATTTATTTTTAGTCCTATTGATTCTTTTTGTCTTAATTTCTTATCTGAATAATATTTTGATTTTTTACGGCCAATTCCGTTATCTGTGATTCTTATAATAATGCCATTCGTTATATTTTCAAATTTTATATTGATCTCTTTGTCCTCTTTTATCAACATTAAGCCATGCCATATTGCGTTTTCGATAAATGGTTGAATAATCATTGGAGGTACTGAAATTGTGTTGAGGTTGATGTCCGTTGGCTGTTGTATATTAAGTTTTATTTTTTCTTCAAAACGTATATTTTCTAAGCTTGTGTATAGCTCAGCAATGGTGAGTTCTTCTTTTAGTGTAATGCTTTCTAGCTCTGCACTACTGAGAATGTGTCTTAAAAGTTTAGAAAACTTATTGAGATAATAAATCGCTTTTTGCTTATCGTCATCTACTAGAAAAGCTTTTATTGAGTTTAAGGCATTAAAAATAAAATGAGGATTCATTTGATTTTGTAAAGAGATCAGGTGAAGATGGTGTATCTGCTCCTCAAATTTAGCTTTTATAGTTTCTAATCTTTCTTTTTCAGCTGAAGCTGTAAGTTCAAGTATTTCTTTTTCTTGTTTTTTTAATTGAGCTTCTAAAACTTTATTCTGGTTTTCTTTGATTTTCTGATTTTCAATTGATTTTTGTAAGAGTTCAGAATTCAAATGTTTTATTTTGATAGCTAAGCCAACACCAAAAATAATTTGCTCAATGAAAATACCAATGTAGAAAAGTGAAAATGGACTGATACCAAAAAAAATCAATCCCATTAAAGGGAAAAAAAGAGCAATCATCGCTAAACCGATAAAAGTACCTCCGCCAAAAATGAAATAATATTTTAAAGTACCAGGAAGTAAACTAGCTTTATAAAGCGTATAAAGAGCAAAACAAAATACAACTGGCACAAAAACATAAATGTAAAATATGTCGAAAACTCTTGAATTACCAATTATAACAGAATAAAGAAATATGATTGAACTTATTATAAAAGCTGCTAATACAACTTTCACAATAAAATTATAAAAGCTATTAAAATGTTGTTTGATATCAAGAAAATATAAAAAGAAAAAAAAGTATGAACAATTGTAAATCACCTGAACATACCATTTGAGAGAACTAAATGAAGAGGCACGAATATTTTCTAACCATTGCGCTTCATAAGGTGACATAATTACAAAGTATGCCAATAAAAAGAAGGTATAGTTTGAGTATAGCAAAAAGCTTTTCTCACGTGAATTTAAGCCGATAACAAAGCTTAAAACACAAAAAACAATTAAGGTGCACACCATTAATTGCCAGAAAAAAACTGACGTTTCAAATTGCATGGGGTAAAGTATTTGTTACTCTAATTATATTTTATCTAAAAACTCTGATTTCTTATTTCTAGAGACAGGTATTTCTATTTGATTATCAAGAATAATGTAGCCTTCCGTTTTAAGATACTCACTAACTTTTTTGAGATTAACTAAATAACTATTGTGCACTCTAAAGAAATCTTGTTCAGGAAGCAAGCCTTGTATTTCTTTTAATTTCTTAGAGATGAAAAGCGGCTTTTTGTCCTCCAAATGTATTTTACAATAATTTCCATCGCTTTTACAATAAATGATATTTTCAATATTTATAAATACAAGTTTGCCTTCCACAGGAATTGCAATACGTTTGGTTGTGTGCTTTTTTAAGCGTTCTTCTAAAGCATCATAAGTACGTCCGTCTCTTCTGTCCGCTCTAATTTTTTCAATTGTTTCTATTAAATCATCTGAGTCAATGGGTTTTAATAAATAATCTAAAGCATTTTCTTTAATAGCTTGAATAGCGTATTGGTTGTAAGCTGTGATAAAAACAACACAGAAATCACGTTTTTGAAAATGATCTAAAAATTGAAAACCATCCATTTCAGGCATTTCAACATCTAAAAAAATACAATCGGGATCGTTGTGTTTTAAATAAGTAATCGCTTCCTCAGGATTTGTAAAAGTCTCCATGATCTCTACATCTTTACAGAAATTAGTGATTTCCCATTCAAGACTTTTGATAGATTTGAGTTCATCATCGATTAAAATTACTTTAAGCATCATAAATAGTTTGAGTTCACATTAAAATTACAAAAAAATATTACTGCTCTTTCATTAAATGTATAATTGACCTGAAACACCTTGTATTTGGCTGTTTTATTAAGGTAATTGATAAAATTGAAATTTAATTAAAACCCTCAATAACCAGTTATCTATCAAAGTGAACCAATTATAAACTAGATACTCCCAACTATAAATTAGTCCGTTGATAATCATTTATTTATCTCAATATTTGTTTTGAACAAATAAATTTAAATCAACATGAAAACATTTATCCGTACTACATTTTTCATAGCATCCTTTCTATTTCTAATGCCAGTTCAAGCTCAGTTTTGGAAGAAACTTGGAGATAAAGTAACAGATGCTGCAGAGAATACTGTGACTAGAAAATCTGCCCAAAAAACTTCAAATGAAGTTGGAAAAGGCATGGATGGCTTTTTTAACAGTACTTCTAAGAAGGAACGAAATAAACTTTCAAAACCAGATTCAAAATACGCATTTGATTACCATTACCAAATGGAAATGACAGCTGATGGCGAGAAAATGCTAATGGATTATTACTTCAAACCTAAAAGTGATTACGCAGGTATGGCAATGTCACAGGAGAACGTCAACATGTTTATTGTTTTTGATTATGACAAAGAAGCAGGTTACACTTTTATGAAAAGCAATAATCAGAAAATGTACACTTCTACGCCTCTCGACATTGAAACAGATAACGATTGGGCTAACAATCCTTATACAAAATCTGACTATACAGTTAAAGACTTACCAAATAGAAACTTTTTAGGCTATACATGTCAGGGGAAACAGATAGAAAATGACGAATGGACTTTTACGATGTATTATACTGAAGAGATTGAGATTAGTTTTCACAATATTCTTAACGCATCAAAAGATCAATCTAATGATCCATCTATACTTCGTGATTATTTCAAAGATGCTGAAAACTCAATGATGATGTACATGAAAACTGTTGATAAAAGGAAAAGAAGAAAAGAAACAGTAACAATGGAATGCGTTGCTTTTGAAAAGGCAAATAATGATTTCAAAACAAACGATTACCAATCTATAAATTATTAAATCTAAAATGATGGAGAACAATACAAAAACTACAGAAGCAACTCAAGATACAAATGTGAATTCTGAGGTTACTTCAGAAGCTAAAACCATTGCTATTATAAGTTATATCACGCTCATCGGTTTGATCATCGCTTTTGTAATGAACAATGATAAAAAAGCAGACTTCTCAACATATCACATCAAACAAGCTTTAGGTATTGGACTGACAGGCTTGGCTTTAGGCGTGGTAGGCATGATTCCTATTCTCGGCTGGATAGCGTCTTTCTTAGGAACAATCGCTTTAATTTATTTATGGATTATGGGGTTGGTAAATGCTGTAAATGCAAAAAAGAAACCAGTACCATGGTTAGGCAAAAAGTATGAGGAATGGTTTAAAAATATTTAATATCTAAAAAGTCTTCCAGGTAAAAAAAGAAACCTGAAAGCAATTAATTTAACTCTAAAATTTATTATTATGAAAACGAAAAATTACTTATCAAACAAAAGTAAATTGAGTACTTGTTTAGCAAGTACCCGGATTTACGTCACATTAGCTGCGATGCTTTTGGGAAGTACATTAATGGCGCAGGTACCTGAGCTAATTGATGGATCACCATTAAATGCTAAGGGTTTTACAGAATTAGGCAATAGGATTTACTTTAATGGGGAAAGCTCAAACGGTGATAAATGGTTGTTAAGTACAACAGGAAATGAGGTCGATAGACATCCAGGAGTAGCACCTGTAAACTATTCAGCAAATGATCCATCTGAAATGGTAGCTCTTAATGGACAATTAATTTTGCAAGGAAGGTTAGTTACTACTGGACAGGTGAATCTTACAGAGTATGAATTATATGGTTTTAATCATTCTGCAACTCATCAAACGTTTGATTTTCCTACAAAGATAAAAGATATAAATCCTGGAGTGAGTAGTAGTTCACCTAGGGGTATGACAGAACTTAACGGAAATATTTATTTTGCTGCAGATGATGGGACAAATGGAAGAGAACTTTGGGTCACAGATGGAACTGAAGCAGGAACACAACTTTTAAAGGATATCAACCCAGGTTCTGATAATAGTTCTCCAAGACGATTTTTCGAGTATAATGGTAGTTTACTGTTTATAGCAGATAATGGTACAGATGGAAGAGAGCTATGGGTGACAGATGGCACAAGTCAAGGTACTGAAATGGTAAAAGATATCAACCCAGGTTTCGCGCCTTCTCAAGCATATGGTTTTGCAGAGTTTGACGATAAGGTTTACTTTAGAGCAACAGGAGATAATGGCACAGAGCCATGGGTCACTGACGGAACTGAGTCTGGAACATATATGTTAAAAGATATATATCCTGGTAATATGAACTCAGGAAGTTTTCCATTTGGATTCACAGCTTTTAACGGCAATCTATATTTTTATGCTGATGACAATATTAATGGTCGAGAACTTTGGATTTCTGATGGAACGACGAGTGGTACTTCAATGTTAAAGGATATCAATCCAGGTAATGGGGGTAGTTACCCTAATCAATTTACGGAATTAGATGGTCTGCTTTATTTTGGTGCTTCTGATGGTACAAATTCTGGTCTTTGGAAAACAGATGGAACCACAGGAGGTACTACACTTGTTTATAGTGATTCAGGAAGCCCTAGGGGTATAATGATAAATTATGATGGTAGATTGTATTATGTCGCTTCTGATGCTAATGGAGATGGTAAACTTTGGGTTTCTGATGGAACCACAGGAGGTACTGAATTAGCTTCTGACCCAAGTATAGCGCCTAATACAAATCCATTTTATTTAGGAGAAGATCCCTCTCAAAAATCTAATTTTATAGTTGCACATGGTAACATGTATTATACAGCAGATTATGATAATAATGGTCTAAAACTTTACAAGTTAACTACTAATAATCTTGGAATTAAAGATTATGAAACAATTGATTTTGTTGTTCACCCAAATCCAGTTGAAGATATACTTCACTTAGAATCAGGAGCACATCAAATCTCTGAAATTATTCTGTTTTCTATAAAAGGTCAACGTTTACAAACTTGGGATGGAAAATCTGAAATCAATCTATCGGAATACAATAGTGGAAACTATTTAGTGAAAATTACTACAGAAAATAATAAATCTGTAACAAAGCAAATCATTAAAAAATAATATCAAATAAGTAAACTGCGGGAGCTTAGGATGGGCTTCCGTGGTTTTAATTCTCTTAATCAGAATTCTTAAAAACAATTAAATCATGAAAAAACAATTATCAACTATGTCATTATTAAGCTTTTTCTTTTTTAGCTTAATTTCTTTGACAAATGCACAAGCTCAAGAAATCGACACAAGAATAGGTGGTATGTTAGCATACGGAACTGAAATAGAAAATATAGGGATTGGTGCTAACGCCGAATTTGGAGTGATGGAGAAATTAAGTATCTCTCCAAGTTTTATCTACTATTTACCGAAAGAAGAAGGACCAATAAAAATGGACTGGTTTGAAGTTAATGCTAATGCTAACTACTACTTCTTAAGCGACGGTAAATTTGATGTTTATGGTCTGGGAGGTCTTAATTATAGTAGCGTTAAAGTGAGCTCTGAAACCCTCTTTGGAGAAAGTTACTCGGTTTCTGATGGTCGTTTTGGACTAAACCTGGGCGCAGGTGCAAATATGCATCTGAACAATGATAGCATTATGCCTTTTGCCGAACTCAAGTACGTCATTATTGATGGCGGGCAGCTTGTGTTAGCTGCAGGTGTAAAATTTAAAATTTAAAAAACAAAAATTATGAAGATTAAACAATTTAGCTTAAAACATATTTTTTATTTATTCATTGCAAGTTTGCTTATGGTGGGCTGTAGTAGTGATGACGATTCACCAGAGCCTCCAAATGAAGAAGCCTCAATTGAAGATAGCTTATTTGAAGACGATGCTGAAGGTTGGACTATTGTAGGCGATGCGCAAGGTGGTTACATTGAAGCTTCATATTCTGAAGAAGGAGGAGTTATTGAAGGCTATATTTATGCAGATGATGATGTCGCAGGTGGCGTATGGTATTTTTCAGCTCCTGATGATTATTTAGGAGACAAAAATGAATATTACGGAGCTACTCTCAATTATAGCTTGTTTCAAAATTCTGCTATGTCAGATCAATTTGAAAGTGAAGACATTATTTTTAAAAGTGATGAAAAGCAAATCTTTTATTTAATATCTGAATACCCAACTTCAGATTGGACACCTTATAGTATTGAAATTATGGATAATGGTCAATGGTACTATGGTTCGTTTGATGAAAATACGATTGCTACAGAAGCTCAAATCAAAGACGTTTTATCTAACGTAACAGAATTCTGGATTCGTGGAGAATTTGAATCAGGCTCAGATGATGGAGGCTTAGATAAAGTTGAAATTATTGAAAATTAAAGATCTAAATAAAAAAATATGTTACATAATAGACCTAAAAATATAAGTTTTCTCTTTATCCTGTTAATGATGTGTGTTGCTGCTTGCAGCAGTGATGATGATAATTCATACAATGAAGAGAACAATAATACAGAAGAACTTATTATCGGAAAATGGCTTTTTGATAATACCGAACAAGAGTTCCCTTCAAATAACTGCGAAGGCAAATCTTTTTTGGTGTTTGATAATGAGGGTTCTGCTGGTGCAGTGATTTATAACGCTGCTGGAGGGGAATGTACACCTCTTATGGTAACCTCATATCACTATGAATTTATTAGCGATGACACTATTAAATTTATCCTTTTAAATGATAATGGAGAAGAAGATCCAAATGACACATTTAACTCTAAGGTTCTATCTATTAGTGAATCAGAGTTAGTGCTCAAAGATGTCGCCTTCATGCAAGGCGAAGTTAGTTTTGTAAAAGGCATGGAATAAGCTAATTGTTTATGATAATAGCTATAACAGTAAAATTTTTATGAAAAAATCTAAATCCATTTTTAAATCATTATCAATCTTAACCCTTTTAAATATTTGTCTTTTAAGTTGTACTTTCTCTTATGCGCAAGAGCTCAAGGGAAAGTGGATTTTATCCAAAAAAAACTCTAGGCAAGTTGTAGTCATAGAGTTTACAAAAGACAGTTTAATCAATTATACTTTTGATAAACATCAAGTCACAATAGGTTACCAAGTTAGTGGTGATCGCATAACTGTAGACCCTGGGTCAATCCCTCTTGATGGGAAGTTTGAGTTTGTCAATGATAATCGATTGCGTTTAACACCAGATCGAGGAAAAAGTTCTATTGACTTTGTAAGATTAAAACCAACGAAAACAAATCTGAATACCTCAGAAATAAAAAACACATGTTATAAAGTAACTTATCAAGGGAGAACGATTGATGTCCAATTTGGTAAGCTTAATGAAGATGTAAATCAAACAATTCGTTTAGATCAAATCGACTCAACTTATTTTTTGTCATTTTTTAGAAATGAAAAAAGATTAGGAGCGATGCCTATCGATCAAATAAATGGAGAAAAGATTATCGTTTACGGTTTTCCTGAAGAACCATATATGGTAACGGGAAAGAGTTACAAAGGAAAAACTACTTCAGATAATATGTCATCAGAATCTACTGAAAACTTACCCGTTGAAGAAAAAATTATTGGTCAATGGTTTTATCGACAGATTGAAGGACGCTCTAGCTTATCAAATTGTACCAAAAAGACTTTTATCCAATTCAGGAATGATCAGGCTTTAATAATTAAACCCTTTGCAGAAAATCGAAGTAATGGGGACTGCATCGAAGGAACAAGTCTAAATGGAACTTATGAAATCATTGACGATGATGAAATTAAGGTAACACAAAATAGCTCAACTGATACTTGGAAAATCATATCTATCACTATTAAAACTTTGATTCTTGAGAAAGATTCTCAGAAACTTACATTGGTCAAAAATTAAATTACACTAACAAAAGAGTAGGAACTAACCCTGGAATCAAAATTTTATAGTAAACTAAAACCTCTAATCATGAAAATATTTCAACTTAAATTTAAAATACTATTGTTTCTAATCGGCTTCGTCATTATCAGTTGCGGTAATGATGAGAAGAGTGAGAGCAGTGACTCAGAGAAAGATTCTGATAAAGTAGAACAAACCTCAATATTAAAAAATGATAAAGAGAATAAAGATTCTAAATTATCCAAGAAAGCTAACTCGCGAATCGCTATTGAGGAAGATGACGAAACGAGCCCCGAGTCACCAGAAGGGAATACCGCTCCAATCGCATTAGACTGTGATTATTTTAGAAAAAATCCCAATACAGTCTTGATAAACAATCTTGATTCTACTGTAGATTATATGATATCTTGTATGACCAGAATAGATGGAAAACTAACAATCGAAGAAGGGGTAGTTATCGCATTTGATCAAGACGCAGGAATGTATTTTACTGATAAGTCGACTTTTAAAATGCAAGGTACCGCCGAGAAACCTATTATCTTGACAGGGAAAGAACAAACAAAAGGCTTTTGGAATGGCGTTCTTAGCAAAAGCTCTAGCTCAAATAACAAAATGAGCCACGTTACCATCGATTATGCAGGAGGCTCAAAAGCAGCCTTAGAAATTGATAATGAAGATAGCAGTTTAAAACTTGAGCATTGTACGCTTTCAAATAGTAAAAACTATGGGATGATTGTACATGATAATGTCGGAAAAGATGTGCATAATATCTTTATGGAAAACTGCACATTTACTAAAAATAAAATTCCATTTAAAACAGACGCAAGTCGCTTGAGATTATTTAATGGAACCAATAGTTTTTCAGGAAACGATGAAGATTACATTGATCTTAATGGCGGAACAGTATACGGCGACGCAACATGGGCAAACTTAAATGTGCCTTATTTTCTTCAAAGTGATTTTAGGTACAGAGACGGCGTGCTAACTGTAGAAGCTGGTACTGAAATCGTAATGCCAGCTCAAAGTTGGATGCATTTACAAGATAAAGCTTCTTTAGTGATGGTAGGCACAGAAGAAGATCCCATCATCATCCGTGGTGAACATGATGTTCCTGGTTTTTGGAATCAACTGACTATTGATTCTAGCAGTCCGCTTAATGAAATTGGACATGTTGTTTTTAAAAATGCAGGACAAACGACTAAGAAACCAAATGGGGCAGTTTTTTTAAAAAGATCAAAATACCTCAAAATTCATGATGTAGTTTTTAGCAAGTGCTTTGCTTATGGTGTAAGCATACAAGATTTAAACAAATCACATTTGGAATATGCTAATTTAAAATTAGACAATACCTCTAAATTATTTTCTGATTGGAGAGGACAAGAAATATCTGTGCCTGATAATTTGCAGTAAATCTCTGATTTTAAAACTTTTATTTATATCAGATTTGAGTGGAGTCCAAGCTAAATAACTTAAAAAACAATGATGAATTTAAAAACCATTAAATTATGAAAACAAACTTTAAAAAAATCAGAAATATTAATTTGATAGCATGTCTTGTACTTATTGTCACTTTAAGTTCATGCCAAGAAGAAAAAAAAAGGCAGTTACTTTGGTTCTAGTCAACGTGACGATATTGGCGAACTCATCACTAAAGAAAATATTCGAGATGTATTTGATTTAAGTAATGATGTTGTTATTGAAAAGAAAGTTAAAAAAGATGCAATAACTTCTTATGACTGGGAGTCACCTGAAACAAAAAAATTGTTTTATTCTATTAAACTTAATTTCTCAAAAGGAAATCGACGAAGCAGTAGTGAGATTGATAAAGTGTGGGAAACACAAAATAAGTTTTTAGAAAAACACAATCCTCAAGAAGTATGAGGTATAGGCGATAAAGCTTCTTGGAGTGAAATGGGAGGAGGACAACTTCGCGTAGCAGCGGATGGATATATCTTCTTCGTGTCTTTCTATATCACACCTAGAAAGGACAATCCTTTAGAAGCTCAAGAAATGATAGATAAGACCAAATCTTTAGCAAACCGGGTGATCAAAAAGATGTAAAACTTCAACTCTCTTTTAAAAGTTAAACTTCCATAAAACAACTATCATGAAATATTTTAAAAAAACTTCTTATTTAATTCTATTAATAGCCCTAAGCTTTTTAGTAGGCTGTACTAGTGATGACGACTCCAATCCGTCAAATCCGAGAGGAAGTCAACTTGAATTTGCAGGTGATCCACATACATACAATTTTACAATTACTGGAGGAGAAATAGCTGGCGATTACATTGGTGAAATAGGAAACGATTTAACCGTCACCGAATTGTTGCTCGCTAATTATTCTGCTTACATGCAATTCGGTAATGAAAAGGATATAAGCTTAAATATTTTTAAAGAGAACCTTATTATTGGTGGTAGTTTTAACTATGCAAACGGAACTATTGGAAGTTTAGATAACAATGCTTCAAATTTAAGTTTCCAGTTTGAGCCCTCAGCCATTAGATATAATAGTGTCTCTGGTAGTATGCAATTATCAGAAGTTGATTTTACAGATTCTCTTGGTATAAATACAGCTTACACAGGATTAGCTGCTTATGAAATTTCTTTTAACGGAACTTTTATCAACGCATTAAATGGTAGTGAAGTACAGATAGAGGGAACCATAAAAGTGAATTTTCCAGAAAATGTAGAGCAGTATTGATCATTGTAATTATGGCTAAGCGCAATTTGATAAATATACAAAAGAATCGTTTTCGTGATTTTGAGATGATGCGTCACTCAATAGCCAAGAAACACACAAAAATTAATTATAAAAATAACTAAAACCACTTAAAATGAAAGCTTTAAAAAATCAATTCAAAACAATCCTTTTTTTATTAATAGTTGGCGCCATATCTGTCGGTTGTAGCAGCGACGATGATATTGGTGACAATGGTGGTGAGCCAAGTATAAATGAAGGAAATGCATCGGCAGTCATTAACGTTGATAATCAGATAATCGAATTCTCATCTGAAACCGATAATAGTTTTGCGACAATAACTCAATTTGAAATAGAAGGAAATGAAATCGATAAATTAACAATCATTATGGCCGATGATAATTCAGGTTTAATGATAGCAGTAGAGGTTGCACCTGCTCCCAACAGCCCAATGAACTATGATTTAAGTAATGTGGGCTTTGGCCAAGACTACATGTTAACGGCCACTGTACTTCTTGATGGAGAAAATTCATCTGAGACAGATATTTACTGAGTTGGTTCTTATAGTCAAGATGGGGAATTGACACAAAGTCAAGGTTTATTTAAAATTACATCCATAACAAACACCACTATTAAAGGGACATTCAACATGACGTTGTATAATAGTTATAGTCCAAATGATGATTTTAACACCAAAGAATTGACAGTAACAGAAGGAGAGTTTAAATTACCAATAGTTGATATAAACTAGACTTATAGCTTACCTATATTATTTCTAGCATTTTTTTCATCCAACATAAATTTAATTATGAAAACACTTTTTAAATTATCCAGAACTACCAAGATTATGCTAGCTGTTTTTTTGATAAGCATATCAGTTTCGTGTAAAGATAAAAAAACTCAAAAGGACCAACCGAAACAGCTTGATCAAATAGAAGAACTAGAAAATGAGGAAAGTTTTGCTGGTTCCAGTAAACGTAAAGATATCTGTCAACTTATAACCGAGGAAGATGTCCGTGGTGTTTTTTCGCTTTCGGATAATGTAGAAATAAAGCAAAAGAAAAATAGAAGTTCATCATGTTCTTATGATTGGGAAGCGACAGGCAAAAAATTTGAGCGATATACCGTTTTATTGAATTTTGCAAAAGGGAAAAAGCGAACTAATAGTCAAATCGATAAAATTTGGAAAAACCAAAATTCAACGGTCTATAAAAATCGTGAGTTACAAAAAGTTTCTGGAGTAGGCGATAAAGCTACTTGGAGTAATCTTGGTGGTGGACAACTTCGCGTATCCAGCGATGGATTTATCTTTTACGTTTCTCATTCCGTGATGGTCATGCCAGGAAAAGATAAACCTAATGATACAAAAGCTATGATAGATAAAGCTAAAAAGCTGGCAAAACTGGTGATTAATAGAGTGTAACTTTTACGGAATCACAAAAAAAACTTGTTTCTAAACACGCAAAATATAAGCGAATGAAAACTTTAAAATTAGGGAATACAATTTTATTGATAATTGTTTGCATGATGTTGGAGAGTTGCATAACACTTCAACAACCCTTACCAAATAGTCTTTGGGGGAATTGGACGTTTGAAGAAGCAGGTTTTTTAAATAAACAATCTAACAGTCAGCTTGAACCTTATCAAAATATATGTCACAAAGAGGGTGATCGCTTAGGCTTTTCTTCAGACCATAAAATGAAATTGAGATGGTACGATGAAAGTTGTATGATTTATGAGTACTTCATTGGTCATTATCAAGTAAATGGCAAGATTTTGACTGTTGATTTGGCTGAAAGCCATTCTTATCAAGATCGTCCTTTTCCGCCTATCACAAAATTCAGAATTATGCAAATTGATGCAACGACTTTAAAGTTAGAAGAAATACCTGATGGCAGCAGAAGAAATCGAGATAGAGCAAGACCAGGTTTTGAGCCTTTGATTTTCATTTTAAAAAAATTGGATTGAGCTTAATGAAGTATAGATTACTAAAAGGATTTATTTGTTCGCGAGAACGTCTCAGGTGTTAAATCAATACTTGGGACTTCTTTTATCAAAAAAGCTCTTAAGATTCAATTCTTAAGAGCTTCATTTATTTTGAAATTTGAAATACTATTTCTTAATTAATTTTTTAATCGCAACACCTTCATTTGTACTGATGTGAATCTGATAAAATCCAGATTGCAAATGAGTCAGGTCGATGTTTTTCATTTTTGAGCTTAAAACAAGTTGACCTGCCGCATTATATATATTGACAGCTGTAACCTCTTTCTCAGTTTGTATTTTAATATTTGATGCTACAGGGTTTGGATAAACCATGAAATCATCAGCAGAAAACTTTGTCGATTTGAGTACCGTTTCTGCTTCTTGAGGGATATAAGGTCTTCTTTCAGAAAAACTTAATCCTAACCAAGAGTTATTTGATAACTGTATTTGATTAAAATCTGTAGCTGTTTGCCAGTTTGATAAATTTGTTCCTGTGTAATACTTCCATTGGTTTTCAGCTGAATTTTGTCCAGAATGAATGTCGAGTTGTACATCTGTAACCTCTTCGCTATCAAATGTATAATTGAAGTAGTTTGTGTTGTTTTCAATTATACTCAAAGCTTCTTCAGCAGTTAGGCTTCCATCATATTGAATGCCAAAAACAAATGAATCTTCAACGCTATCAGTTGAAGTTCCAAAATCAACAATCACTAAACTTCGGTTGCTCCCAGTGCCAATCCAATTTTCAATATCATCATGGTTCAACCATGATGAGCTGTAAGCAGGGATAGGCGTGATTGGCGCTTCAGCCTCAGGATTTGAAAAACCATAAGAACAGCCATACCACATGCCGTTTTCAACAACTTCGCCAATTCCGCCATTCATTTCAAACATTGCTATTGAGCTTCCACTCCACGTACTCCACCAATCCGGGTCACCGCTTAATCCGCTGTGGTTGTTGTAAATGATGTCATTGAGAAAACCACCGGCTTGGTCAATTTGGAAAGCAGGTTCTTCCATTTCAATTGTTTCTAAAATATCTTGAAAAGTAGGATTTTCACTAGCGTTATATTTAAAGCCCCAAGCGTAAGAACGGTCATCAGTTCCATCTTTAAAGTCGATGACCATATAGGCTGTTTGATCGCCGTCACCGACATAAAATTTAACATCCTCTGATGTAAATTGTGCGAAAACAAATTGGGTCAAAAACACAAATAATAAAAAAGTAATTCTTCTCATAACTATATAAATTTAAAAGTTTAACTCCCGAAACTTTATGGAATTTGAGTTACAAAAGAATTTTGCATTCTATTAAATGCAAGTGAAGACTCTTTGTAAACCTTTATTCCCGAAAGTTTATTTTTCATTCTAAAGGCAGGTCTCCTGGCTTGCTTGTTATTGTAAACCTTCCCAGAATAATCCAGTGGTTTTTTATACAATAATTTTTAAAAAGCTTACAGTTGCGGGTACAGCTCAAGATTTGATATCATCTCACTTGATTCCCTATTCATGAACAATCGTTCAACCTTACTGCAAATATATAATAAATATGATGAATTTAATATCTAAAATAAATTCTTATCAAAAACTTAAAAGTGAAACTTTGAGTATGAGATAGTATAATTTTACAAATTCAAATTATTAAGATTTAATATTTTTCCAATAAAAGAATAGACTTTAGTTTTTCAATTAATCGATATTATTTCAAGGTTTAGGCTACGTTTTAATTGAGAATTTTAACTAAATTGAAGGTAAACCTCTTAAATTAATTAAATGTTCAATAGTAAGTGTTTAGTTTTTGCAAAGCTTTTTAGCATTATAGGTGTTGTTTTTTTTCTAAATTCATGCTCTTTAGTTCGAATAGAAAGTGAACAAAAACCTCTTGAGGTTATCGATCTCAATACGCGTTTACTCACGCATGAATTTGTAGGGCATGCGATGAATGTTACTCAAAATGCTTCTGACAGTATTCTTAAAAGTAAACCTAATCAAAAGGTTCAACAATTACTTTTAAGTTGGCAAATAAACACTGCCAAACAACTTAAGAAATTTGGTTTTCAGCCATCACCACAAGTGTCTATGGTTGATGTTTGGACATATACTTTAAAAGCTGATAACTTTTTTAAAACTTATAAAAATGAAAATTTAAATGAGCAGCAACTACAAATTATTAAGTCAGCAACTTCAGATAATCTTTCGCGTATCCAGAAAATTGCTTCGAGTGTAAAATCCAAAAAAGATTATATCGCTTTATCTGATTTCATTAAAAAACAAGCTGCAAAATCACCATTTAAAACCATAGATTTTGACAGAATGGAAACGGTGAAAGATGCTTATTTTGAATTTAAGGACACACCTGATGATGTTGCAGTTGAGACTGTCGGAACTTTGTCTGAAGTGGTTTCAAATATGGGAAGCAAAATCAGTTATGGTTCAGATCTAACCAGAAAACAACTGCAGTGGGAAACACAACTTTATTTAAATGAAAAAGGAATTGATTCTATTAAAATTGAGCAAAAAATCAAAGAATTTCAATCGCAAACCGAACGACTAATTAACGTCGCAGAAAACGCTCCAGAATTAATAGATGACGCACTTATCACTTTCCGACAGCAGATGGATCCTTTGTTTTCAGGTTTAAACACAAGTGTCTCGGATGCAATGTTACGTCTTTCAGAAGAAAGATTATTGATAGATAGAATGATTGAGCGCGAAAGATATGCTTTTGATAAAATGCTTCAACGTGAGCGTAAAATCTTAACTGAAGAAGCTCACACCATTGTCAATGATGGTGTTAAAAACACAATGGCGGAGCTTCGTAGCACTATTCGAACACTCGCTTTGCTGGGAATTCTTTTCGTTATTGTTATTTTAGGACTGCCTTTTTACGCCGGTTATTTATTAGGCAAAAAGAAGAAAAAATGATGAGAATCACCAGAATAATAATCCATAGAGTGTAAGATGGTTTTTGATTCTGATAATGTTTGCTGGCGGACTTTTTCAAAAAATGGAAAATAATCCCAAGGCAAATCATTGGTTTTTCAAAACTGCTGAAGGTCAGCAGCTGTTTAATAGATAAGAAATAGATTATATGCTGTCTTTATGAATCAAGTTTCTTATTTGGACTTTTATACATCAGTCCTGCAATTATGATCGTAAATAAAATTCTAAAAATCATGTTTACTAGAATACGGTTTTCATAAAGTTTCACTGTCTGAGAATGCAAATAAAGTAAAGCCGTTGAGTAAAACAGAAGGAGAGCGACAGAAAGCATGATCCAAAAAGGCCATTTTTGAGACTTTAAATAACCAAAAGCTGCAAGTAAATAAAAAAAACCAGCAGTTAAATTTGTCTTCAATATAAAAGGTGCATAGCTTCCTTGTTTTGCACGAATACCAAACCAATCGAACAAGACAGAACTACTCATAAAGATTGTGGTAAGAGCAAAAATAACTAATATAGTTGCGACAACATATTTGAATTTTTTATTCTTCTTCATAGTTTTATGAGCTTAAATTTTTTGTAATATTCTATATTGAAAATACGATAGAAAATTTTGTATTATTTTGGTTTGTATGAATGTGATAATTTTAAAAAGGGCATTTAAATTTTGCTTTTTGCTCGCGTAATTACAAAGGTATACGAATATTCAATCATTAAAAATATACAGGAAACAAATAAGAATTTTATTGACTTATGTCAATAAGAATTGTGTTTTCTTTTTCTCAGTATGAGAAAAATACATAAGATAGCTCCGAGAATAATAAAGATTATCCACCATTTTATTTGTGGAGAATCTGTTTCTTGAGGTATCTCTATTTCGCCGTAATACACAAATCCAGCCCAATAATAAGGTGATTGTTTATGGTTTCTAATTTCAAAATGATCTAGGTAATCTAATTTTGATTGATGTAAGGCATAGGATTTTGATTGATGATTTTCAAAATAACTATAAAAAGATGTCATCATCTCAGCTGTTGATTGGTCGTTGACTTGCCATAATGAAAAAAGTAAGTTTTTTGCTCCAGCATATTGAAAACCTCTAGCGAGACTCATCGCGCCTTCGCTCCCTTGAATTTTACCAATTCCTGTTTCACAAGCACTCAAAACAACAAGCTCAGGGTTTAAATCTAGAGTATATAACTCGGGTAATATCAGTGTTTCATCATAAAAAGCTAAGCTTGCAGGTACTGAAAAGTTGCCGCCTTGCGCATGAGTTGATAAATGCAATATGTTATAATGAGAGGCTTTTTTTAAAAATTCAGATTTTGTGGCTTTGTTTTGGTATAAAATATCTGAGTTTTCTAATTTTCCAAAGCTTTTTGCTTCTTCTTTTGAGTAGCTTAATTCATAACTGGTATTGTCAAAAATCGGAAAAACGCCAAGTTGATTTTTTAAATCTGATTCTTTTCTATCATCTAAATAAAATGAAATAGAAGTTTGATAAGTCAAAGATTTCTCACGAATTAAAAATGGCATTTTCTCAAATTGGGAGGTCTTACTTTTTTCTGTCAAGAAGGAATCAAATGGCGTAAAACTCAATAAAGCATCAGGAACAATAACAATGTTTTTTGATTGAAGTTGTTTTAAATTTAAATCTTGGTAAAGTCGATGAGCGCTTTCTTTGAAGTCTTTGAGTTGAGAATTGATGGCTGAAGGATCCTCAAAGAAAGATAAGTATGTTTTGACAGGTTTTCGTAAATCTTTAGCGGTTCCTGTTTTGTTAAACGCAGTCGTTTTTTCTGTGATCAGGAAATCGTAAACCGATTCTTGGCCAAAAAAATACAGCTGCATCTCAGCTTTGTCAAGTTCTAATTTCTTTTGAATTTCTCCTATTGAAACCTGATGATTCGTTGTTTGTTTTAAATCTTTATCAATTAGTTCTTGTGTTTGGTTGTATGCTAAATTGATTTTATTTAATGCTTTAAGAACACTGTCAGAAGGTTTTTCATTATTTAATTGAGATCTTATAACACGATTGATAAGTGATTGTTGAAGCTTTTTCAATTCTAGGCTTTTTGATAAAATTGAGTCTTGAGGTTGAGTCTCCGAAATTGCACGTTTCTTTATATTTTTTTTTAAAACGATTGCTTTATTATTTTCAACATAATTCAGCGCTCGTTTGAAAATAGAGTTGTCACTTGATTTTTTTGACTGCTCATATAAAATACCTAAACAAGTTTCGGTTCTTTTTTTTGATGAGCTGAGGTGCAATATTTTAGCTTGTTGACTTGTGATTTCATGATTGATTAAATCAGAAACGTAAAAACTCAAATCATAATACTGAAGTGCTTTTTCCCAATCATCTTGTAGTTTCGCGAGTCCATCAAAAATTGTGAGAAATGTATTTTCAGGATAAAGAATATCTCGATTTGGAAAAGCTTTTAAATCTTTTTGAGGTAGAAGTGTTTTGAGAGCTTTTAAAAAACTTTTTTCAGCTTTATCATATTCTTCATTGAAGAGGAAAATATCAGCTTTTTCAGTGTGAAATTTTGCTAAGTCTCTCGCATTTAGGTCTGTTTTATTAAGCAAAATTTCTTCGGCTAATTTCATTTTGTCTTTGGCTTCTGAAATTTTATTGTTTTTTAAGTGGAGTAAAGCCTCATTTTTATAATTATTGAAAGAGTGTCCAGCTTCAGTAGAACTTGAAACTATTTTTTCTGCTTTTTCGTAATCTTTTAAAGCAATTAGATTTGTGGTTAAATTGTTTTTTAAAGCTTTCTTTTGTTCTGGTTTTAAATCAGCTTCTTTTAATTGATTTTCTAAAATATCAATCGCCATTTCAAAATGACCTGTGTTGTGGTAAACAACAGATAAATTAATGATGCCCGCTATTTCTTGATCTTTATTATTTTCTTTTATCGCTTGATTGATATATGTTTTAATAATGTTTTCAGCTTGAGTGAAATTGCCTGTTTTTGTATAAAGATTGCCTAGCGGTTTAAGGCAATATTCAGTGATGTCGTAATTGTCAAAATTTTCTTCTTGATACAAAAGCCAAGCTTTCTCATACAACGAAACGGCTTGTTGCGTTTGGTTATATTTTTTTGAATAATAACCCATGTTACATTGGGCAATAACCACTGCTAATTTTTCTTCAGGCTTTAAATTTTTCTGAGAAATTTCATTAATTTCAAACTTAAATTGATTGAGATGTTCTTCACTAGGCGAAGCGACAAAAGTATCAAGTGAATTGTATATGCTGTCTTCTAAATTTTGAGCTTGAGCTTGAAAAGCACAGAAAATTAAGATGCAAATAAATCTTAAATATAAATTTCGCATATTAAGCTAATTCTGAATTAAAATTTAGTAATCTAAAACTTCCAAATAGCATAGAGCTGAATGTGATCGTGAGGCGTGTTGTAGTAATAAATATACCTAGCGCCAACACTTGGGCCAATTCTGGCACCACCAATATTGAAGCCTGCAAATGCACCTGCTTGAAAATCATTAAATTGATTTTTGCTTTCTGAAGTTTCCGAGATATCTTTAGATTCATCTCGAATTCTGATATCTTCTCCTTCATAAATCAGGTAATGTTCTGCTTCTGTTTTGTTTTCAATTTTTTGAGATAAATTCATTTTAAGTTCAACCCCAGCACCAACAGCTAAAAAGTTGTTGATATTATAGCGATAGGAAGCGGGAACGAGATGAATGCCGAAGTTTTTAATATCATTTTCTTCTTCATAAAGAAAAAGGCTAGAAGCATTTGTGGCAGCATCTCCTCTTTTTAGTTGTTCATAATTTTTGAATTCATCAAAAGACTCAGCAGTTAACATCAATTCAGCTTGAAAATATCCTCTGTAAGATTTGAAAGGAGAAATTGTTGCGCCTACAAAATACGAACTGTGATTGTCCAAATCTGGCGACAGAATTGTTCCTGCTTTTGCACCGATTGAAATTCCTGGAATAAAACGAGTGGTTGCTGTGTTGGTAATTATAGGCTCGTTTTTATCAAATATAATGGCTGTTTTACTTTTTGTTTTTTGCTTGTGAAAATCATCTTTCAGCTTGATTGTGTATTTGACAAAGCCTTTTGTTGAATCAACATCGGCAACGTTTTTTTGTTGACTTCCTGGCAAATAAATATTTTTAAAAGTAAAAATAGCTTGTTGCTCAGTTCTTGTGGTATCAATACAGCTGTAGCGAACTTCAGTTTCATCGGGACATGTTGGGCATTCAGGATATTGATCAATAATTTTGATGGTTGACATATCAAACATATCTGGAATATCAGTTTTTAATTGAACTGTGCTTGCTGGTCCGTCACCGTTATTTTGAAACTGAATTTTAAATTTAAAAGTCTTAAACCTGACTAATCTATAATTCATCACAGTTGCGTTACTCGACATTTTATTGGGGTCGTGAGAATTGACGATTTCCATTTCTAAATCTTTCACTTTATGATTTTCATAATTTGAATCTGGCACATAAATACTTCTGACGCTAATAATGGCGCTTGTGTCTTTCAGCATTTCTGGTTTTGTACGTAAAGTGAAAAAGATGTTTCGCTCTTCACTTGGTTGCAAATTTTCAAATTCAATACTTTGACTATTGTTGTATTTTTCGTCAGCTTCCATTAAGCTGAGCTGTAAATCTTTTTTTTCGGTTGTATCTTGAGAAGTGATCTTTAAATCTTGAAGACTTTTTTTATGAGAAGCTAACCATGTATGTTCAGAAGAAACTTCTTGATGAGTAGCATAAATAGGTTTTTCATCACTTATTTTTTCACCGTGATAAGATCGTGTCTCTTCAATTTCAAAGTTATCAGCTTTATATTTTTTCTCGTTGTAGAAGAAGTAAAGTTTACCATTCGTCACATATTGTTTTAAGTTTTTATAACTCATCACAACAACGATTTCTTCATCAGGAATAGGATCTCTGTTTTTTCTCAGTTGAATATCTTCAGTCATGAAAGCTCTGTCTTCAGCATCATCTGGCGTGCTTTTTACAGAAACTGATTCAGGTCTGGTTGTTGGTGTTTTGCCATTATCATAGTGGTTTGTCGCCCATAAACGAACTTCATAATCACCTTTCTTTTTGTAGCTGTGCTTGGGTTCTTTTTCTGTACTAAAGTTTCCATCGCCAAACTCCCAATAATAAGTGTAGTAAGCTTGTGGAGCGCCAGCCTTTTGATAAAGAGGCGGTGTATCGGCTTTAAATAAAAGGGAATCTCCCTGAGAGTTAAATTGAATTTTTGCTTCACGACTAAGTGTGTCAACTTGAGTTTGTTGTGCAAAACTAAAGTTGGAGATCAATAAGCAAATAAAAGGTATAATTGCATTTTTCATGAAGATATAATTATAAAATTCTTAAAAATAATAAAATGCGGTGAATAAATCACCGCATCTATTAAAATTCATGCTTCCGGAAAAAAGATTGATTTTCTTCATGAAGCCTTATTAAAATGGCTATTCAATTTTTAGTTATTAAGCTTGATGAAGAAAGATTTCAAATTGATTGGTTTATTATTATTGAAACACTACCAAATCTTATTTCTTTTAAACATGCATTGAGGATAAAGTGCTTTGCCAATTTCATTTTAAATAAGGAATAGACGGAAAAAAACAACAACATTACTTTATAAAGATTTCTATAACTTGTTTATCAGTCTATTGACAAAGCTATACACAACAAATTGTGTTTCATTAACCTTTAGTTATGATGAAGTGCTAAAGGTTTTTTGGTTATTCATGTTAAGGTAAAGCTTCAATTTCTGCTTCAAGTTCATTTAATGAACCAGTTGTCGTATCATTGATATCTACAACGTAAAGATCATTGGCTTGAACTGTCACACCTTGGATTGCATAGCGGTAATCGCCATTATCTTCTGTGATAAATATGATATGCATTTCTAAACCGATTGGGATTTGACCATAATGCTCAGAAAAAATATTGGCTTGATCATCAAAAACATCTAATTTAGCTAGCAAGTTAGGTTCGCCATCATATGATAAATAAACAGCACTATTTTCAAAATCAAAACCAGCAGGAACTTGAACCTGTAAAGTTGTTTTAGGTCTAGGATCTCCCCAGAATCTATCAACATTCGTCCAACCAAAATCTCCAAAATTGACATAATAGGCATCTACATCAGGGAAAACACCTTCTTGTTCTCCTGCTCCACCATCTGGATCGTTTTCATTCCATTCAAGATCTCCATTTTCATTCATAACGCCTGTCCAAAGTGTCATATCGTTTTTAATACCATTTGTTAAATCAGCTGGGACGTTTAAACTTGAAGAACAATCCATATCTAGAGGCTCTCCATTTTGGTAAGCTTGTACAAAAAATTGTCCGCCAGTTTGTAAAGCGGCTTTATCACCATTTGGTTTCACACCCATTAATGGTTTGTTTGAAGTTGCCATAGAAGCACGTTCGTAGAATTCAATAAATTCTAAATCAACTTCACCAGTCACCATATCACCGTTTAATGTTAAACAGTTAGCAGGAATGTATAAACTTGTCCCTGCGTCACTCGTAAATGAAATCCCGTCTTCAGCATCAAATTGAGCGTTTTGTGTTATTGAAGCTAAACTATTATCGAATAACTGATCCATCGCCGCAGCAGTTGGAACGTGATATTCTGGCCCTCCTGGTTGAGGTGAAATGTCGTCGTCATCACTACAGCTAAATAAAAATAAGGCTGCTAGCGCAAGTGTTAAATAAGTTTTCATCGTTTTCATAATTTTTGAATTTAATTGTTCACCCTTACATCAACTTAAAGTCAGAAGTGTTACCCTATAATTTTAAATTTTTTACATTTACTTTTTATAATTTGTATAATGAGCGTACAAAAAACACATCCTGATCAAAAATACATAGAAGGTTTAAAGCGAGACAACTCCTTTATTATCAGAGAAATCTATGATAAATTTGCACCTAAAGTCATTCATTTTATTTGTCAAAATAATGGTGATGAAGCAAAAGCAAAAGATGTTATTCAAGAAGTTCTACTTGTCATTTATGACCAAGCTTGCATTAAAGACCTAAAATTAACCTGCCCTTTTGATGCTTATTTTTTCTTGTTATGTAAAAGAAGATGGTATAATAAATTGAAAAAGAAAAAGCTAGATACGGTAACAATTAAAGAAGAGATTGTATCTGAACATGAAGGAGCCAATCATTTAGAGTTTGAAACAAGTCTTTTTGAAGATCAACAAGAGCTTTTTAAAAGTATGTTTGGAAAATTAGGAAAAGCTTGTCAGGACTTATTGAAGAAATCATTTGAAATAGATTCCATGAAAAAAGTCGCTGAGCAACTTGATATTTCTTATGCTTATGCTAGAAAAAAGAAATCTTTATGCATAGGCCAACTGACTGAAATGATTCAGAAATCTCCTCGTTATAAAAATTTAAAATCGTAAAAATGGAAGAGCAGGCATACATTTTAATGGAGAGTTATTTGGCTGGAGATTTATCAGTTGATGAGAAAAAGGATTTTGAAGAAAGATTAAAAACCGATTCAGATTTTAAAGAAGCATTTGAAAATTATCAAAACGTTTCTCATCAACTTGAGCATAAATTTAAAAAGCATTCGGAAAGAGAAGCTGTCAAAAAATCAATTGATCGAGTTGCTGATTCTTATTTTGAAAAGAAATCTTCAAATGAAAATAATCAAACCAAAAAATCAAGTTTTAAACCATGGCGAATAGGCGTGGCAGCGATGATTTTAATTCTTGTTGGAATTTACGCTTACCAAGAATTTTCAACGCCAGTTTACAGTGATTATAATCAATACGCAACTATAAGTTTTCAGAGTAGAGGAGAAGAAAATAAAAATTTAAAAGAAGCTGAAGAAGCTTTCAACTCTCATCAATTTGCTGAAGCTGCATCTTATTTTGAAACTTTGGTTAAAGAAAATGATAATATTGAATACAAGCTCTATTGGGCAATTTCTTTAGTTGAAACCGATGAGTTTGAAAAAGCAGATCAACTTTATCTTGATATTTTAAAAAGCGAAAGCGTTTTTGTTAATGAAGCTTTATGGTTCGGTGCATTGAGCAAACTAAAACAGGAAAATAATAAAGCAACTTCACAATTACTGAGTCAGATTCCTGAAGAAAGTGATAGATACGAAGAAGCTCAAAAGCTTTATAAAAAACTGAATTAGATTTATAGAACTAAAACTTTTTTAAACCTGATGTTGAATTTTATTTCAATATCAGGTTTTTGCTTTTTATAAGTGCAATTCTTTGATATCTGTTATATTTGTTGTCAAATTTAATGACAGGTGAGGAACAAAGGGTTTGGAAAAGATATAGAAATCTTTAAACTTTTATTTGAAGGTATTTCTGAAGGCGTGATCGTTGTTAATAAAACCAAAAACATTGTTGAGGTCAACACATCTGCTTGCGACATGTTCGGCTATTCTTATGATGAATTGGTTGGACAACATCTAGATATATTGATACCTACGCAATTTCATCATGCTCATAAAGAATACACCGATCAATATTTAGACACGCCAAAACGCCGACAAATGGGAATTGGTAAAGAGCTTTACGGTGTAACCAAAGATGGACATGAATTTCCTGTTGAAGTTGGCTTGAATCCTTTTAAACTTAAAGGCGAAAATTTTGTCATGTCGTTGGTGACGGATATCACTATTCGAAAGGAAAGTGAGGTTGTTATTGAAAAACTCAACGAAGAACTTGAAAAGAAAATTCAACTCCGGACAGAGGAATTAGAACGCACAATTAAGAAGCTGACAGACTTGAATGCAGCTCTTGAAATTGAGATTAACAAAAGGAAAATTGCTGAAGCAAAAACCAAAGATGCGCTCCAAAAAGAACGTGAATTGAGCGATTTGAAAACTAAATTTTTATCTCTGGTTTCTCATGAGTTTAAAACACCTTTAAGCGGAATTTTGACATCAACCACATTAATTGGGAAGTATCAAAAAACCGATCAGCAAGATAAGAGAGAGAAACATCTCAAAACCATAAAAAATAAAGTACATTATTTAACGGGAATTCTGAATGACTTCCTGTCTGTTGAACGCCTAGAGACAGGCAAAGTTTCTTATAACTATGAAGAATTTAGCTTGGTTAATCTTGTTAACGAAATAATTTATGGTGCAAATATTACTTTAAAAGAAGGACAGAATTTACATTATCCCAAAGACCTTGATGACACCATTTTAAGGCAAGACAAGAAAGTTATTGAGTTGGTTTTTGCAAATTTATTAGGAAATGCCATTAAATATTCACCAGACCATACAGATATTTATTTTAAAGTTGACACATCTGACAATAAAATTATAAAATTTGAAATTCAAGATCAAGGCATGGGAATTCCCGCTAAAGATCAGAAGCATATTTTTGAGCGTTATTTTCGGGCTGAAAACGCTTTACTTAATCAAGGAACAGGAATAGGTTTAAATATTGTCAAAGATCACCTTGAAAATCTCAATGGAAAAATTAAATTTGAAAGCAAAGAAAATATAGGAACGATTTTTTTTATAGAAATACCAAAGAGACATGAGTAAGAAAGTGCTTTTAATTGAAGACGATCAAACTGTAAGAGAAAATACAGCCGAAATTTTGGAATTATCTGATTACGATGTCGAAACTGCGGCAAATGGAGAACTAGGAATTCAAAGTGCGATTCAGTTTCAGCCAGATATCATTGTATGCGACATTATGATGCCAAAATTAGATGGCTACGATGTTCTGAAGGCATTATCTCAACATCCAAAAACTAAGCGACTTCCTTTTATATTTCTATCTGCAAAAACCGATCGCAATGACGTCCGCAGAGGAATGAATCTTGGCGCAGATGATTATTTAACAAAGCCTTTTGAAGAAGACGATTTGATACATGCGATTGAAAGCAGAATTGCAAAAACTAAAATATTACAAGAGCGAGAAATTGAAGAAGTTGAAGACTCTAATCAACTTCAGTCTTTTGAGGCCTTGAAAGAAATTATTAAAGATTTTGAAATTCAAGTTTACGATCAAAATGAAATGATTTATGAAGCTGGACAAACAGCTAATCGTGTTTTTTTAATTGAAAGAGGTGTTGTGAAAACACATCAAATCGATCAAAACGGGAAAGAGTTAACCACAGCTCTTTTTCGAGATGATAACTTTTTTGGGCAGTTAAGCTTTACTAAAACTTCAAACTATGTTGATAATGCAACTGCTATGGAAAAAACAAAGCTTTATGAAATTTCTATAGATGATTTCAGGAAGTTTTTTAATAAAAATCCACAAGTTATGTTTGAGTTCATTGATAATCTTGGCGATTCTTTAAATGAAACAAAATCTCAACTTGTAGAGATGGCTTATAGTTCTGTCCGTAAAAAAACAGCCCAAACGGTATTGGTTTTTGCTGAGCGCTTAAAGAAAAACAAGTTGAATCAAATTCGTATTTCTAGAGCAGACCTTGCTGCTGTTGCTGGAATAGCATCGGAAAGTTTAATTAGGACTTTATCTGATTTTAAAAAAAGAGGAATCATCCAAGTTGAGGGAAGAAATATAAAAATTCTTGATTTTGAGGCTTTAAAGAATATTTCCTAAACATGATTTTTATCATAAAAAACTAGCACTCCACCAGATACATTTGCACTTAGACTTAAGTGATATGAATGTATTGGTACTAACAGATTTTTCGGAAAACGCCGAGCATATTTTAAAATATGCTGGGACAGTTTTGCATGATCGCGACGTGCATTTTACACTTTTGAACATTCAGTTGCCATGTTCAGTTTTTGATTGTGGCGGAGAATGTAAAGATTTGGTTAAGCCAAAATTTGAGAAAAATCTAAAGACAATCAAGCCATTTTTAGATGAAAAACATACGATTGAACCTTTATTTTTAGAAGGGCAATACATTGACTCAATTCGTGAAACTGTTGAATCTCTCAAAATTGATTTGATTATTTTAGGCAATAGCCATTCTTATCAAACTTCAAATGCTTCTGAACTTGATAAAAAAACCTTTGATATTATCACAAAGATCAAATGTCATGTTTTGTTGGTTTCAAAATACAGTCAAATAAAAATTCCTAGAAAGTTTGTACTGCCAACAGATTTTTCAATATCAGTTGATCATAAATTGTTTTCAATCATCAAGCAGATTTATTCAGTTGATCTTAGTGAATTAACGGTTCTCTCTCTTTCAAAATCAGAAAAAATGTCTGAAAGACAATACTTGACGAAGGAACGCATTAATAGAATTGTTTCTAACTTAGATTTTGAAAGTATTAAAAATATCAGTGCAAATAATGATAATTTTCAAACTGAGAGAATATTTGATTCAAGTATCATTTTTGCCAGAAACCTCAGTGTTTTCAACCGAATTTTTTCAGCCTCTCACCAAACTGCACAACTTATAAGCGATAAACATTTACCAATGTTGTTTTTACATGGTTGATTTCATAAGATTTTATATCTTTAAAAACTCAATCTAACCAATGAAAAAAACATCAAAATTTCTTTTTTCAATGCTTATTATTCTAGGCGTTTATGTAGCTGCTATTTTTATTGCAGAATATTTCATAGAAAAGAAAGTCAATGCGGAGTATGATTTAGAGTATAGTCAATTTAACTTGTCATTATCGACGAGTCTTAAAGTTAAAGATTTACATTTTATTCAAGATGGAATCGACTTAAAAGCTGAGAAACTAAGGGTGGACCTTGGTTTGTGGTCAACTTTGCTGTCAGATAAAACGGTGATTGATCAAGCTGATTTATACAATGCGAAGCTTAATTATACTATTCCTCAGGAAAAGGAGCCAAAAAATTCAGATTCAAAATCTTCTAAAATTGAACTGAATCATGTTTCTTTAGAAGAATTTAATGCTATTGTTTTAAAAGGAAAAGATACAATTGCCAAAATTGCAAACGTTAACCTTGAACTGACAAATCCTTTAAATGAAAATCTCGATACTTCGAATATCGATTTTTTCAAGATGGATGAATTGCATTTTCGTTTAGATAAAATTCAAGATTTATCTGTTTACAATTTTGATTATGCTAATGATGGTTTTGATATCGATTCGCTTTCTATTGATTCAGATTACACAAAGGAAAATTACATAAGTCAGCTTTCTAAAGAAAAGGATTTGATCACGATGAAGAGTTATGGTTTGCATTTCAATAATTTTTCATTTAATGTCACTTCTAAAAAATTGAATCAAATTGCTTTTAAAAATATCGCTATAGATTCAAGTCAAACGCTAATTTATCGTGATAAAACGATTGCTGATGACAAGTCTATCAAGAAAACTTACGGTCAAAAACTTCAAAACCTAGATTTTGATTTATCAATTGACAAGATTTCCGTTGATGATTCTCAATTAACTTATTCTGAAAAATTAAATCAAAAGAAAACCAGTCAGATTGTTCTCAAGGATTTAAATGTTAAGCTTAACAACTTCCATAATCTTGAAAATAAATCAGATCAACACATGAAATTAATTGGCTCCTTTTCTTTAAGTCCAGATTCAGAGCTTGATGTTGGTATTGATTACAATCAATTTGCCGATGTAGAAACTTTTCAGTTAGATTTAAATGCAAAAAACATCAACACAAAAGCTTTAAATCAAATTATGAAACCAACCATGAATTTTGGTATGGAAGGCTATTTTGAAATGATTAAGGCTAAAATGATTTCAAACAACAATGCACAGGGTATTTTCAATCTCACAGCTAAAGATATTGAGTTAACAATGTATTCAGACTCTGGCCGTGAGAAGAAAATTATGTCATTTATGGCAAATAAACTTCTTAACAATAATATTTCAGAAGAAGTAGAAATTGAAAAAGTTGAGCGTAATCCAACAAAATCCATGTGGAATTTTATTTGGAATTACATTAAATCTGGCCTGACAAAAATATTGCTTTAAATTTTAAAGGTGATCACAGGCCGTTGCGCATGGTTAACGATGTTCTCAGAGAGACTGCCATTAAAGAAATGCGAAATGCCTTTTCGACCATGAGTTCCTATACCGATTAAATCGGCGTTGATTTTGTTAGCATAATTTCTGATGCCGTTCTCAATAGATTTATCAGAGTACACTTCAAAATTAAATGAGTCACGGTCAATTCCTTTCGTAAATTTCTCTAAACGCTCCTCAATAAACGCATTTGTTCTAAATGAATGCGGTGTATTAATGTAAACCAAGTTCAATTTTGAATCCAAAATTTTAGCCAAATTAACTGCCTCAATAAAAGTTTTATATTGAGATTCTTTTAAGCTTGAAGAGAAGACCATTTCTTGTGTTGAAAAAATAGGAATATCATCTTTAATAACTAGCACCGGAACATTAGAATGTCTAACAACTTTTTCTGTGTTTGAGCCTATAAATACCTCTTGCAAGCCTGAAACACTGCTAGACCCCATCACAATGAGTTCACATCCATGTTTATTAGTGATTTCCATAATTCCTTCAAAAGCTTGATTGAATTCAACAGTTTCATGAACTACTAATCCATCCAGCTCTTTTTGGTACTTCTCAAATGTTTCTGTGAACCTTTTGTGAGCTAACTTCATAAAAAAAAGAGATTCAGGTAAATCTCTAGCAACACCTTCATTAAGTGGGTCAATTAACTCTAAGGGAAGGTCTAGTAAATGTAAAAGATGAATCTCGCTGTTGTACTTACGTGCGATTTGAGCACTAACTTTTAATGCGTTTAAGGATTGTTCCGAAAAATCAGTCGGAACAAGAATTTTTTTTATAGCCATTGTCTATTATTTATAGTTATGAAGAACATTAAAGCTACAATTTTTTTGGAAATTTCATTTGTTTTTCTATTTAAAAAATAATTGTATCTTTGCAACAGCAAAAATTGAATGATGAGGGGACAACAGTCCCCTCTTTTTATACAGATATGGCAATAGAAAAAGAACTTGTTTTAGAATTGATTGACAAAGCTTTAGAGACTCATGATCACCTTTATGTTGTTGACTTAGAGATTCTTCAGGGAAGTCAAATTCAATTGACCATTGATGGTGATAAGGATGTTTCTATACAGGATTGTATCAATTTAAGCCGTGCGATTGAGCATAACTTAGATCGTGAAGAAGAAGATTTTTCTTTAGATGTTGCTTCAGCAGGAGCAACATCTCCAATAAAAATTCCGCGTCAATACCGAAAAAACTTAAATCGTAAGTTAGAAGTGTTGACAAGTGAAGATGAAGAAATTAAGGCAGACTTGATTGAAGTGACTGATAATTCGATAAAATTACAGTGGAAGCAGCGAGAGCCAAAACCAGTGGGTAAAGGAAAAAGAACAGTGCAGAAAGAAAAAGAACTTCTTTTTGATCAAATTAAAAAAGCAAAAGTGATGATAAATTTTAACAAAAAGTGATATGGAAAATATCGATTTAATCAACTCGTTTTCTGAGTTTAAAGACGATAAATTAATAGATAGAGTTACCTTAATGGCCATTCTTGAAGATGTGTTTAGAAACGCATTAAAAAAGAAATTTGGTGATGATGATAACTTTGATATTATTATAAATCCAGACAAAGGCGACCTTGAGATATGGAGAAACCGAGTTGTTGTTAACGATGGCGAGGTTGAGGATGAAAACAAGGAGATTTCACTTTCTGAAGCACGTAAAATCGAACCGGATTTTGAGGTTGATGAAGATGTTTCTGAAGAAGTTAAGCTTTTTCAATTAGGAAGACGTGCGATTTTAGCATTGCGACAAAACCTAATTTCAAAAATTAATGAACACGATAGTACAAATACATATAAGCACTTTAAAGATTTAATTGGCGAAATTTATTCTGCTGAAGTTCATCACGTGAGAAGACACGTTGTCATTTTACTTGATGACGAAGGTAACGAACTTGTGATTCCTAAAGAACACCAAATTCAAGGTGATTTTTACAGAAAAGGAGATAGCGTTAGAGGCGTTATTGAGCAAGTTGAGCTTAAAGGAAACAAGCCGATTATTATTTTGTCAAGAACATCACCTCAATTTTTGGAAAAATTATTTGAACAAGAAATTCCAGAAGTTTTTGATGGCTTAATCAATGTCAAGGCAGCTGTAAGAGTTCCTGGCGAAAAAGCTAAAGTCGCTGTTGATACTTATGATGACAGAATTGATCCAGTTGGTGCTTGTGTTGGTATGAAGGGTTCACGTATTCACGGGATTGTTCGTGAATTAGGGAATGAAAATATTGATGTGATCAATTACACAACAAACCCACGTTTATATATCCAACGTGCTTTAAGTCCTGCAAAAATCGTTGACATGAAAATTGACGAAGATAAAATGCATGCTGAAGTCACTTTAAAACCAGAAGAAGTTTCAAGAGCAATCGGTAGAGGCGGACATAATATTCGTTTAGCTTGTCAAATAACAGGTTACGAAATTGAAGTCTTTAGAGATGATGTACAGGATGAAGATGTTGAATTATCTGAGTTCTCTGATGAAATTGAAGACTGGGTTATTAAAGAATTTTCTAGAATCGGTTTAGATACTGCAAAAAGTATTTTAGAGCTTGAAATTGAAGATTTGTTAAGACGTACTGATTTAGAAGAAGAGACAATTCTAAACGTAAGAAAAATTTTAGAAGAAGAGTTTGAAGAATAATAATATTAGACTCATCTTTGTTGAATATTTAAAATAGAATTATTTAGAGGCAATTTATGGCTGAAAAAAAACAAAAAAGGTTAAATAAAGTATTAAAAGAATTCAATATATCGCTAGATAGAGCGGTTGAATATTTGGGCTCTGAAGGATACGAAATTGAGGCTAGACCAACAACGAAAATTTCTCACGAAGTTTACGAGGTCTTATTTGACAAGTTTGAAACAGATAAGTCAAAGCGTGCTGCCTCTAAAGAAGCGAGTGAAGAGCGCAAGCGTGAAAAAGAAGAAATTCGAAAAGCACGTGAAAAAGAATTGCTGAAAAAGAAAGAAGAAGAAGCAAAGCGTGAAGCCGAAACTAAAAAGCGTCAAGAAGAAGCTTTAAAGGAAAAGCAGCAGAAGGAAGAAAAGGAAAAAGAGGAGAAAGAAAAAGCTGCCAAGGAAGAAGCTGAAGCGAAGCAAAAAGAGGAAGAGAAACAAAAATCTGACTCTGAGTCTTCAAAATCAAAACTTTCTGGACCTAAGTATGTTGGTAAAATTGACCTTGAAGAAAAAGGTAAAAAGCCAAAAAGTAAAAAGCCTAATCAAAAATCTGACTCTAAAGACAAGCCTAAGTCTGAATCTAAGCAGAAAAATCAAGAGTCTCCAAAAGCTTCTAAAGCCTCAGAAGCAAAGGAAACAGATAAAGATTCTAAAGCTGAAGAGAAAACAGAAGAAGAAGTTAAGCACGAAACGCAATACACAAAATTAAAAGGTCCTAACTTTACGGGTCAAAAAATTGATCTTGATAAGTTCAAAAAACCAGCTAAAAAGAAGGATGATAATAAAGACAACAAAGGTTCTAAAAAACGCAAACGTAAGCGTATAAATAAACCTGGTCAATCATCTCAACAAAACTCTAAATTTAGAGATAAAAAAGGTGCAGGTAAGGGTCGCAAGAAAAAATCTGTTGTTAAAGAAGAGCCTACAGAAGCTGAAGTACAAAAGCAAATTAGAGAAACGCTTGAAAAACTTCAAGGGAAATCCTCTAAAGGGAAAGGTTCTAAGTACAGAAAAGATAAACGTCAACAACACCGTCAGAAAACACAAGAAGAGTCTGATCAATTAGAGAAAGACAGCAAAATCTTGAAGGTAACTGAGTTTGTTACTGTTTCAGAAGTTGCTACAATGATGGATGTGCCAGCGACTAAAGTGATTTCAGCTTGTATGTCATTGGGTATGATGGTAACCATGAATCAAAGACTAGATGCAGAAACATTAAGTGTTGTTGCTGAAGAGTTTGGTTACGAAGTTGAATTTGTTTCAGCTGAAATCGAAGATCCAATTGAAGAAGTTGAGGTTGATGATCCATCTAAAATGGTTGATCGTGCACCTATCGTTACTGTTATGGGACACGTTGATCACGGTAAAACATCTCTTCTTGATTACGTTCGTAAAGAAAATGTAATTGCAGGAGAAAGTGGAGGCATCACTCAGCACATCGGTGCATATGGTGTTGAACTTGATAATGGTCAAAAAATCGCATTTCTTGATACACCTGGTCACGAAGCCTTTACGGCAATGCGTGCAAGAGGTGCTCAAGTCACTGACGTTGCTATTATTGTAATTGCTGCTGATGATGATGTCATGCCGCAAACTAAAGAGGCAATTTCTCATGCTCAAGCAGCTGGAGTGCCAATTGTTTTTGCAATTAACAAGGTTGACTTACCAACAGCTAACGTTGAAAAAGTTAAAGAATCTTTAGCAAACATGAATTTGCTGGTTGAAGATTGGGGCGGTAAAGTACAGTCTCAAGATATCTCAGCTAAAAAAGGAACTGGTGTTAAAGAATTACTTGAAAAAGTACTTCTTGAAGCTGAAATCTTAGAATTGAAAGCTAACCCAGATCGTAACGCAAAAGGAACTGTTGTTGAAGCTTACCTTGATAAAGGTCGTGGTTATGTTTCTACAATTCTTGTTCAATCTGGAACATTAAAAGTTGGAGATTACGTTCTCGCAGGAACAACAAGTGGTAAAATAAAAGCGCTTCATGATGAGCGTGGTAATAAAGTTAATGAAGCTGGTCCTTCTACGCCTGTATCTATTCTTGGTTTAGATGGTGCGCCGCAAGCTGGTGATACTTTCCAAGTGATGAACGATGAACGTGAAGCAAAAGATATCGCTTCTAAACGTACACAGTTACAACGTGAACAGTCAGTTCGTACACAAAAGCATGTTACGCTTGATGAAATTGGGCGTCGTATTGCTTTAGGTGACTTTAAAGAATTAAATATTATTCTTAAAGCTGATGTTGATGGTTCTGTTGAAGCATTAACTGACAGTTTGCAGAAATTATCAACTGAAGAAATTCAAGTTAATATTATTCATAAAGGTGTTGGAGCAATCACGGAAAGTGATGTTTTACTTGCCTCTGCGTCAGACGCGGTCATAATCGGCTTTAATGTGAGACCTGCAGGTAATGCAAGAACACTAGCTGATAAGGAAGAAATCGATATCAGATCTTACTCAATTATCTATGATGCAATTAACGACATCAAAGATGCGATGGAAGGTATGCTTTCTCCAAAATTGAAAGAAGAAATTACAGGTACTGCTGAAGTGAGAGAAACTTTCAAAATTTCTAAAATTGGTACGATTGCAGGTTGTATGGTAACTTCTGGTAAAATTTACAGAAATTCTGGCATCAGACTTATCCGTGACGGAATTGTGATTTATACAGGAACACTAGCTTCTTTAAAACGCTTTAAAGATGATGTTAAAGAAGTTTCTAAAGGTTACGATTGTGGTATCCAAATCAAGAATTATAACGACCTGAAAAATGATGATATCATTGAAGCTTACCAAGAGGTAGAAGTCAAGAAGAAATTAAAATAAGTAAAGAATAAATTCATTAAAAAGAGCTATCTTTAAAGGTAGCTTTTTTTATTTCAAAATTTAAACGCCATCGAAAATAATCAAAAACATAAAGCCGGATTTGTCAACATAATTGGTAATCCAAATGTTGGAAAATCAACATTGATGAATGCTTTTATTGGTGAGAAATTATCAATTATCACGAATAAAGCTCAAACAACACGACACAGAATTTTAGGAATTTTAAGTGGAGACGATTTTCAAATGATTTTAAGCGATACACCTGGTATTATAAAACCAGCTTATACACTTCAAGAATCAATGATGAATTTTGTGAAGTCAGCTTTTCAAGATGCTGATGTTTTGGTTTACCTTGTTGAAGCTGGCGAGAAAGCCTTGAAGGATGAAGATTTCTTTCAAAAATTAAAAAATACTGATATTCCTATTTTATTGCTACTCAACAAAATTGATTTAAAAGATCAAGAGTTTGTTGAAGAGCAAATTTCTTATTGGCAAGAAGAATTACCTAATGCTGAAATTTATGCTATCTCAGCTCTTAATAAATTTGGTGTTGACTCAGTTTTGCATCGTTTGGTGGAATTACTGCCTGAGTCTCCAGCTTTTTATCCTAAAGACCAAATGACGGATAAACCTGAACGTTTCTTTGTGAATGAAAAAATCAGAGAGAAAATTCTGATTCACTATAAAAAAGAAATTCCTTATAGTGTAGAAGTAGAAACAGAAGAATTTATCGAGGATAAAAACATCATTCGCATACGAAGCTTAATTATGGTCGAGCGTGAATCTCAGCGCGGTATTATTATCGGTCATCAAGGTAAAGGTGTTAAACGCGTCGGAACTGAAGCAAGAAAAGATTTGGAAAAGTTTTTCGACAAGAAAATACATCTTGAACTTTATGTGAAAGTCAATAAAAACTGGCGTAATAATGCACAACAGCTCAAGCGTTTTGGTTATGACGACTAATGAACAATGATTTTATAAATTTCAAAAAGCTCTTTTGTTTGTTCTTTACCTCTTAGTCGATTTTGTCTCGCAAAAATATAAAGGCCAATCCATAATAAACTGATAGTTGCCATCAAACTATAAACAACAGCATTGCTGTTGCCTAAACTGTAATTTGTGTAAAACCACATCAGTAAAGCGATAAAAACAATGGCTAGGAAAAAATGAAAGAACATAAACATCGTCCATAAGTTTGGATCAGGGCCAAATGTCCCTTTAATAATAGGTTTTTCTTTTTCTTCCTTAATATATTCAAGATGTAATTGAGGCGAATAAAGCTTACGATGTTTTTTTGTGAATGATATCCAGACATGCTGATCTCCAGACAATTTCAATTGAAATTTATCTGAAATTTTTTGATGCGCTTTTTTAACCTCTTCCTTAAAAAGAGATTGTGACATTTCTGTTTCTGTTGAAAAACGAATCTTAAGCTGCGCTTGTTCATTGAGTTTGTTAAAATCTGGATGATTGACCATTCAATTATGTTTGAATTTCTAAAAATATCTAAAAATTTGGATTTATCAAGTGAGATTCTTTTTTTTAGTCAAATTACAATTTTATAAAAATGCATTAAAAGGCATTTCTAAAAAATAAACACCTAAATTTGCAAAATATTTAAAACTGAAAAATGAGTATTGTAGCTGTTGTAGGCCGACCAAATGTCGGGAAATCTACTTTTTTTAACCGTTTAATCAAACGTCGTGAAGCCATAGTTGATGCTGTGAGTGGTGTGACGCGAGACCGTCATTACGGAAAGTCTGACTGGAACGGAAAAGAGTTCACCTTAATTGATACAGGTGGCTACGTTAAAGGAAGTGATGATATTTTTGAACACGAAATTGATAAACAAGTTGAGCTTGCTATTGATGAATCTGACGTCATTATTTTTGTGGTCGATGTGTCGACTGGTATTACGCCGATGGATGATGAAGTCGCCAAGCTTTTACGAAAGCATAACAAACCCGTCTGTATTGCGGTTAACAAAGTTGACTCCAATAAAGCAAGACAAGATGCTGTTGAATTTTATAACCTCGGTCTAGGAGATTATCATTGTATTTCAGCAATTAATGGTAGTGGAACTGGTGAGCTCTTAGATGAAGTCGTTGAAAAATTGCCAGAAACCAGTGTTGATGATTTTGATGATTTACCAAAGTTTGCTGTTGTTGGTCGACCAAATGCTGGGAAATCTTCTTTTATCAATGCTTTAATTGGTGAGGAAAGATACATTGTAACTGATGTTGCAGGGACAACGCGTGATTCTATTGATACGCGTTATAATAGGTTTGGTTTCGATTTTAAACTTGTAGATACCGCTGGAATTCGTCGTAAAGCTAAAGTCAAAGAAGATCTTGAATTTTACTCAGTCATGCGTAGTGTTCGCGCCATTGAAAACTCTGATGTTTGTCTTCTCATCCTTGATGCAACGAGAGGTTTTGATAGCCAAGTTCAAAACATATTTTGGCTAGCTGAAAAGAATAGAAAGGGAGTTGTTATCCTTGTTAATAAATGGGATTTAGTTGAAAAAGAGACGAATACCATTAAAGAGTTTAAAGATTTTATTAAAGAGAAAATCTCTCCTTTTACTGATGTGCCAATCGTCTTTATTTCTGTTTTGAATAAACAACGAATCTTTAAAGCAATAGAAACAGCTGTTGAGGTTTATAAAGCAAGAAGTAAACGTGTTAAAACACGAGAATTGAACGATGTTTTACTACCGATTATTCAGAATAATCCACCGCCTGCTTTTAAAGGGAAATATGTGAAAATTAAGTTTATCACGCAGTTGCCAACACCGCAACCGCAATTTGCTTTTTTCTGTAACTTACCTCAGTATGTGAAGGATCCTTATAAACGTTTCTTAGAAAATAAATTGCGAGAACATTTTGATTTTAATGGCGTACCGATTTCGGTTTATATGCGTAAGAAATAAAATCAAACGATTATTAAAAAAAAGAGCTGCAATTTTTTATAAATTGCAGCTCTTTTTTTGCTTTTAATCAACTTAGGATTTACCAGCTTCCACTAGCGCCTCCGCCGCCAAAACCGCCTCCGCCGAAGCCGCCACTAAAGCCACCTCCGCCAAAACCGCCGCCTGATGATCCGCCGAAGCTTCCACCACCAAAGCCACCAGATCTTCCTAAACTGCTTAATACAAGAATATCAAATAAGTCTGGTCCGCCTTTACGAGTTCCTGAACCACCGCCAGAACCACCATTCTTGCTACGACTTTTGATAATGATAATGACAATTAATATGATAAATGGAAATATCAAAAATGACCAACGTACATCACCATATTCTGCTTGATGCGCTTGTGCATCAAACTTTCCATTTAAAAGTTGGATGATGGCATCCGTTCCTTTATCTAAACCTTCATAATAATTTGCTTTCCTGAATTCAGGTAATATGATCTGATTTATAATTGCTGATGAATTCATGTCGGTTAAAAAAGGCTCAAGACCATATCCGTTTTGAATACTGATTTGCTGATCTCTTTTTGACATCAAAATAATCATGCCATTATCTTTACCTTCCTGACCAATTTTCCATTTGTGAGCCCATTCAGCAGCTAATAAATTTATTTCTTCACCCTTTAGACTATTGACACTTACAAATACAATTTGCGTCGATGTGCTGTCAGCGTAAGTTTCAAGTTTTTTGCGAAGTTGCATCACTTGAGCTTCTTTCATGATTTCAGCGTAATCGTAAATAGCTTTTTGTTTTTTAGGAACTTCAGGAATGTCGTACTGCGCAAATCCTGAAAAACTAAATAGTAAAAATAAAAGGCTTAAAAAGTATGTGTTTAAACTAATTCTCATAAACTTTATTTTGAAATATCGTCTGATAATTCGTTGATGTCGTCAGATTGATAAGGGAAATTCTCTTTCAGTTCTTCGCCTGCTTTGATAATGCCTTCAACTAGACCTTGCTTGTATTTTTCTTCTTTAAAGTGAGAAATGACAATGTCTTTTGTTGCATCCCAAAAATTGTTTTCAACAGCATCGTTGATTCCTTTATCTCCACAAATAACGAACTGATGATCTTCTAAAGCGACGTAAAATAAAACACCGTTTTGAAGTTCTGTCTTATGCATTTCTAATTTTTCAAAGATTTGTAGAGCACGATCAAAAGCATCATCTTCAGGACATTTGTTTTCTATATGAACTCTTATTTCTCCTGATGTATTTTTTTCAGCTTGTTTAATAGCGTTGATGATTTCTTTTTCATCTTGCTTTGAGATGTGCTGTGTAATGTCTGACATATATTAATTATTTATCAAAATTAAACTCTACTTCTTTTGCATTCTCTGAGCCTTCATCAGCTTGGTATCTCGTCATTTCTTCAAAATCAAACCAACCTGCAAATATGCTATTCGGGAAAATTTTTATATGCTTGTTATAGGTCCCTACATTCTCATTGAAACGATTTCTAGCGATATTAATTCTGTTTTCAGTCCCTTCTAATTGATTCTGTAAATTCAAGAAATTCTGATTAGATTTTAAGTCAGGGTAACGCTCAACACTTACTAATAACCTTGATAAAGCTGAAGTTAAACCGCCTTGAGCTTGGCTAAATTCTTGTATTTGCTGCGCATTTAAATTCCCTGCATCAACATTGACCGATGTTGCTTTTGCTCTGGCTTCAATAACTTCTGTTAAAGTGCTGCGTTCAAAATCTGCTGACCCTTGAACAGTTTTAACAAGGTTGCCGATAAGATCATTTCGGCGTTGGTAAGAGCTTTCTACATTGCTCCAACTTGTTTTCGCATCTTCTTGTAAGGTGACAGCTGTGTTGTTAAAGCCTTTGACCCAACTGTACATGCCGAATCCGACAATAACAATAATAATCAGTGGTATAAGCCATTTTTTCATGAGTGTTTTTGTTTTAGAGATTGTTTTTAATTGCGATTAATTCTTCTTTAATATTTTTTAATTTTCTAATGATTTCAAACTTAGAAAGTGTTTCACTTTTGGTTTCTCTTAAATGTGTTTTCGCACCTTCAAGTGTAAAACCACGTTCTTTGACTAAATGATAAATCAGTTCTAATTTCTTAATGTCTTCTTGAGAAAACTTTCTATTTCCTTTAGCGTTTTTCTTGGGTTTGATTTCATCAAATTCTTTTTCCCAAAATCGAATTAATGAAGTGTTGACATCAAAAGCTTCAGCAACTTCGCCTATTGAGTAATAAAGTTTATGTCGTAAACCTGTTTTCATTAATCCAATGATTGATTTTCTAGAGAAGACAAGTTAAACATAATATCGTATTCCTCAGGTGTTAAATCAGCGTGATAAAAGTTAATCGGATTCATCACCCGACCATCTTTATGAACTTCATAATGTAAGTGAGGACCAGTGGAAACGCCTGTGCTTCCCACGTAACCAATAATGTCACCACGCTTAACTTTTTGGCCTTTTTTAACGTTAAATTTGTTCATGTGTGCGTAATAAGTCTCATAACCAAAACCATGGTCTAAAATGACAAGGTTCCCATATCCAGGTGTTAATCTAACCTTTTTCACAACAGCATTCCCAGTTGCATAAATTTCGGTTCCACGCGGTGCAGAAAAATCCATACCGTTATGCATTCTTCGATATTTATAGATTGGATGTACACGCATGCCATAACCAGAAGCTGTTCTTTTAAGATCCTTGTTATTTATTGGTTGAATAGCAGGAATCGATGCTAAAAGTTCTTCTTTGTTTTTTGCTAATTTGGCAATATCATCTAAGGATTCAGATTGAATTGAAATGCGTTTAGATAGAATATCAATTTTTCGTGTTGTTGATTTAATCAACTCAGAATTTTGGTAACCTTCTAGCATTTCATAACGGTTAACACCACCGAAACCAGATTGTCTTTGTTCTTCAGAAATCGGATTAGACTCAAAATATACACGATAAATTTTATTGTCTCTTTCTTCTATGTTTTCTAAAACACCAACTAAGTTTCCAACTCTTTTATTTAAAATGTCATATTGAAGTTGCAAATTCGTCAACTCACGTTTATATTTTCGCTCTTTAGGTGTTTCAATACCTGGAATGTTTAAATAGAGCAGAAGCAACAAAGCGCTGGTTCCCAGAATACCAACTGAAAAAGCTAAAATAATAGCGATTTTTCGACTTCTCTTGCGTTCAATTTTTCTGTACGAAAGAGTTTCGCTATCATAATAATATTTTACTTTACGCATCCCTTAAATTTAGTACTTTTGCACAAAAGTGTACAAAAATAAACATTGCATTGTACAAATATAAGTTAAAACATCACTAAGTCAAACAACACTCAGTATTAAGCCTTATGAAATCACAAGAACTACGCTCGAAATTTCTTTCTTTTTTTGAATCAAAACAACATCAGATTGTCCCTTCTGCACCAATGGTGATGAAAAATGATCCGACTTTGTTGTTTACCAATGCAGGAATGAACCAGTTTAAGGAATATTTCTTAGGAAATGCAAACCCAAAGCATACGCGTCTTACAGATAGTCAGAAATGTTTACGTGTCAGCGGAAAACATAATGATTTAGAGGAAGTAGGAAAAGATACTTATCACCATACCATGTTCGAAATGCTAGGGAATTGGAGTATTGGTGATTATTTTAAGGATGAAGCTATTGCCTGGGCGTGGGAGTTTTTTGTTGATATTCTTAAAATAGATAAAGACAATCTATATGTCACAATCTTTGAAGGCGATAAAAATGACGGACTTGAGAAAGATCAAGAAGCTTATGATTTATGGAAAAGACATATTTCAGAAGATAGAATTCTTTTAGGTAACAAAAAAGATAATTTCTGGGAAATGGGAGATCAAGGTCCTTGTGGTCCTGCTTCAGAAATACATATTGACATCCGTAGTGATGAGGAAAAGGCTAAAGTTAGCGGTAAAGATCTTGTTAATGAAGATCACCCGCAAGTTGTTGAAGTGTGGAACTTGGTTTTTATGCAGTATAACCGAATGGCAAACGGTAGCTTAAAAGACTTACCTGCAAAACACATTGATACAGGAATGGGTTTTGAGCGCTTGGCGATGGTAATGCAAGGCAAGCAATCAAACTATGATACGGATGTTTTTATGCCAATTATTAAAGAAATTGAAACAATCACAAACTCAGTTTATGGTCCTTCAGAAGAAGTAGATATCGCTATCCGTGTGATTGCTGATCATTTACGCGCTGTAAGTTTTGCAATTGCAGATGGTCAATTGCCAAGTAATAATGGTGCTGGTTATGTGATTAGACGTATTCTGCGTCGTGCAATTCGTTACGGATTTACGTTTTTAAACATTAAAGAACCTTTTATCTATAAGCTTGTCAATGTTTTAAGCGATCAAATGGGAGAGGCCTTTCCTGAGCTTAAAAAGCAAAGTCAGCTTTGTGAAAATGTGATTAAAGAAGAAGAGAATTCTTTTATGAAAACACTAGAGCAAGGTTTAAGTTTATTAGAACAAATGATCGAAAGCACAAAAGGTCAAGAAATGTCAGGCAAGAAAGCTTTTGAGCTGTATGACACATTTGGTTTTCCGATTGATTTAACTGCGCTGATTTTGGAAGAAAAAGGCATGTCGCTTAACCATAAAGAATTTGAAGTTGAGCTCCAAAAACAAAAAGACCGCTCGCGTTCTGCAGCAGAAGCTTCAACTGAAGATTGGGTCGTTTTAAGAGAAGATGATGTTGAAGAATTTATCGGCTATGATCATCTTGAAACGGATGTTAAAATCACAAAATATAGAAAGGTTAAAAGCAAAAAAGACGGTGAACTTTTTCAGCTTGTTTTTAACTTAACACCTTTTTATCCTGAAGGAGGTGGACAAATTGGTGACAAAGGTTATCTTGAAGAAAGCAACGGAAATGTTGTCCATATTATTGATACCAAAAAAGAAAATAACCTGATTATCCATTTGACTAAAAATTTACCTCAAAATATCGAAGGCGTTTTTAAAGCAATTGTGAATGAAGATCTAAGGAATAAAGCAGCTGCAAACCATACAGCAACGCACTTGTTACATCAGGCATTAAGAAGGATTCTTGGAGATCACGTTGAACAAAAAGGCTCTTTGGTTCACGATCAGTATCTGAGATTTGATTTCGCTCATTTTGGAAAAGTGACTGAAGATGAATTAAAAGAAATTGAGAAGTTTGTTAATGCGCGTATTTATGAGCAAATCAACTTAGATGAAAGGAGAAACGTGCCGTTTGATGATGCTATCAAAGAAGGTGCAACAGCTTTATTTGGAGAAAAATATGGCGACACTGTTCGAATGATTCAGTTTGGAGAATCTGTCGAACTTTGTGGCGGAACGCATGTGAGCAATACTTCAGATATTTGGCATTTTAAAATTTTATCAGAAAGTGCTGTGGCGTCTGGAATCAGACGTATTGAAGCTATAACGAGAGACGCTGCAAAAGATTATTTTACAGAAAAAACACAGCAATTTGATGCTATTAAAAAACTGTTGAACAACGCTAAAGATCCTGAGAAATCTGTCAAAGATTTACAAGCAGAAAATAATAAGTTGAAAAAACAAATCGATCAACTTTTAAGTGAGAAAGCAGGAAATATAAAAGGCGATTTAAAAGCGAAAATCAAGGAAGTCAACGGAATTCATTTCCTTGCTGAAAAAGTTGATTTAGATGCCAATGCTATTAAAGATGTTGCTTTTCAACTTGGTGGAGAGGTTGAGAATTTATTTCTCGTCTTGGCTTCTGATCAAAAAGGGAAAGCTTTGATGTCGTGCTATATTTCTAAAGATTTAGTCAAAGAAAAAGAACTCAATGCTGGACAAATTATCCGTGATTTGGGTAAATATATACAAGGTGGCGGTGGTGGTCAGCCATTCTTCGCAACGGCTGGTGGAAAAAATCCTGAAGGAATTGCACAAGCATTAGCTGAAGCAGAAAAATATATGACAAGCTGATTTTTAAATAATGCAATTACAAACAGAAATTAAACTCAAAGATGGTGAGCCAAAAATTAATTATGGTTCCCATCTTTTTGTTTTGGGCTCATGTTTTTCTGAACATATTGGAGATCGTTTAAGCGCATCTCAATTACGAGTTCTTCAAAATCCATTTGGTATTTTATTTCATCCTTTTAGTCTAGAGAATTTTATCAATCGTGTTGTTGAGCAGAATTTTTTTACAGAAAAAGATATTTTTCACCACAACGGATTATGGCATTCTTTTGATGCGCATTCAAAAATGAGTCATCAAAATCCTGATGTTGTTTTAGAAAAATTGAACGAAGCGATTAAATCTTCATTTGAATTTATTAATAAAAGCTCTCATGTCTTGATAACTTTAGGAACTGCATTTATTTATAGGCATATTGAAAAAGGTGAATATGTCGCGAATTGCCATAAAATTCCTCAGAAAAATTTTGATAAGGAATTGATTTCTTCAACACAAATTCAACAGAGTTTATGGCGAATGATTAAATGTTTAAAAAGTATAAATCCTGAGATAAACCTCATTTTTACAGTATCACCTGTGCGTCATCAAAAAGAAGGTTTTGTAGAAAATAACAGAAGCAAAGCTCAGTTGATTTCGGCGATTCATCATATTGTTGAAAAAGAAGAATCATCTTATTTCCCTTCTTATGAAATCATGATGGATGAGTTGCGTGATTATCGTTTTTACAAGTCTGATATGTTACATCCTAATGAAACTGCAATCGCATATATTTGGGAGAAATTTACTGCAACTTGGATGACTGCTGATACTCTGAAAATCATGGAAAAAGTTGATAAACTTCAAAGAAATTTAAAACACAAAGCTTTTAATCCAGATAGTGAAGCGCATCAGTCATTTCTTCAAAAAGTGGAGAAACAAAAAAAGGAACTTAAAAAGCGTTTTCCGCATTTTAAATTCCTTCTTTAACAATCATCATGAAAAAATTATCGAGCAGATAAATTTTTAATTTAATCTGCTTTGAAGGCTACTCCAGCCTCCACCATTGATGCAATCAATGCCATGTTTTTTAAGTGTATTTGCGGCATTACCTGAACGTATACCGCTGGCACAACAACAAATAACAGGTTTATTCATTTTTTTGATGCGCTCAATTTGTGAGTCGATTTGTTGTAAAGGAATGTTTTTTGAGCCAGGAATTGCCCCGCCTGAAAATTCAGCTTTACTTCTCACATCAATTATTATCGCTTGTCGATTTTTATATTCTTCAATCATTTTACTTTTATTTCCGAATAGAAAACTTAATAATCCCATATTCATTAATTTGGATGCAAAGCAACAAACTTTTGACTTGCTGTAAAGTAACCAAAGTTACATTCTTTAGTTTTCTGTCATTTTATTGTAAAAATAAAATATAGCTCAATGAAGTGACAGAAATAATGATCCACAATGCCATGCCAAGTATAATGGGTTGCGCACCACTTTCTTTAATTGATTGTATTGTTAAACCTGAACCAACGAGAAACAAAGTTAAAACAAGAAGTTGTTTTGAAATCATAGGAACGCCAGCTTCAATGAAGTTTGGCAAATCAACATAAGAGTTGATGATAACCGCTAAAACAAAAAGCAAAATAAACCATGGGATTTTGATTTTACCTGATTGTCCTTTGAAAATAAACATGGTAACAATACTTAAAGGAATAATCCATAAAGCACGAGCTAACTTAACGGTGACAGCGATTTCAAGCGCTTCTTCTCCATAAGCTAAAGCTGCACCCACAACAGAACTTGTGTCGTGAATAGCAATTGCACTCCACAAACCAAAGTCAGCTTGAGATAAATCTAGCATGTGACCAAAAATTGGGAAAACAAATAAAGCCAAAGCATTTAAAAAGAAAACAACGCCAAGTGCGATTGAGATTTGTTTCTCTTTAGCTTGTATAACTGCTGAGACAGCTGCAATGGCACTTCCGCCACAAATGGCAGTTCCTGATGAAATCAAATAAGCGATTTTTTTATCAAGTTTTAAAAGCTTGCCAATAAGAAATCCTAAAACTAAAGTTGTGACAATTGTAAAAACTGTTAGAGAAAGCCCTTCTTTGCCAACTTCTAAAGTTTTATTGAGATTCATGCCAAAACCTAAACCAACGACACATATCTTTAATAACCAACTAACAATTTTACCAGTATATTTTTTAAAAGGATTGTAAACGATATTTGTCACAATAAACCCTAAGAGTAAAGCGATAGGTGAAGAAACGAAAGGTGTTAAGCATAACACAGCTAAAATCAAAAAAAGCGCTTTCGCTGCGAGAGGTGATAATTTTAATTGCATGATTTTACGATTTTGATGCAAAGTTCAGTCAAAATCAGCAAATCAACCCAACGTAATTTTTTATAAGCTATAACCTGTTGTTATGACCTTTTTTAAAAAAGAGCTTTATAGTGTCATAAATAGAAGATTGATAACCTTGTTTTGATACAAAATAAAGTGGCCTTTTAATTTCGAAACTCTCTATATCAATGATTTGGAGTTTGTTGTTTTTGAGTTCTTCAATCACAGAAAAAATAGAAACAAAAGCAAAACTCTCACCGTGGTACAAATATGTTTTGATGCTTTCTGTGCTACCTAAAACCATTTCAATTTGTAAATGGTTTATGTCAATTCCAGCTTCTGTAAGCTGATGCTCAAGAATATGTCTCGTTCCAGATCCTTCTTCTCTTAAAACCATTGGAAGTTGGGTTAAGTCACCAATTTTAATCGTTCTAAATTTAGATTTTACATTGGTCACAAGAACCAATTCATCATCTAGAAATTTTTCATATTTCAGCAATGGATTTTGATTCTTACCTTCAATTAAAGCGAAATTGATTTCGTTGGTTTCGATCTTATGCTCAATCGTTGCTGAATTGTCATTGATTAACGTAAAAGCTGTGTCAGGAAATCTTTGTTTGAGCGCGGCCAATGATTTAGGAACAATGTATTGTGCGATAGTTGTACTGGCACCAATTTTAATTTTTTTAGGAAATTTCTGTTGAAGACTTAAAAAATGATTCTCTAATTCTTCATAATGCAATAAGATTTTATCGCTATACTGAAGAAAATCGTGTCCAGCAGGCGTTAGGGATATGGAATTGCCTTGTCTTTCAAAAAGTTTGACGCCATAGCGTATTTCTATTTCTTTAATATGTTTAGAAACAGCAGGCTGAGAAAGATGCAGTGTTTTTGAAGCTTTAGAGAAACTCAAGCTTTTAGCAACTTCAGAAAAAACACGCAATCTAAATTCCATAAATAAAAGTTATAGCGCAAATTTACTGATTTCGGGTGAATACAGATTTGTATATTTGTTGTTATTCCATTTTATTTATAGTTTATATACAATTTTTATGAGCAAAATTTTAGCCTTTGCAGGTTCCAATAGTAGTCAGTCTATCAACCATGAGCTAGTCAGTTATGTTGTTAATCAGTTAATTGATGAAGAAGTCAAATTGATTAGATTAACGGATTATCACTTACCGATTTATCAAATTGATCATGAACAGGAGAAAGGTTTCCCTGAAGATCTTGAAAAACTTTATGATGAAATTAAAGCTGCAAATGCTTTAATTATTTCGGTTAATGAACACAATGGGATGGTCTCAAGTTTTTTCAAAAATGTTTTAGATTGGTTGTCCCGTTTAGATCGTAATTTCTTGGCTTCTAAGAAAGTCCTTTTAATGAGTACATCTACTGGTGATAATGCGGCTTCAGCTTCACGTGCTTATGTTGAGATTGCTGTTGAAAGATATCAAGGTCAGCTTGTGAGTAGTTTTGGATTTCCTTCATTTCCTGATAATTTTGATCAAGAGAAAAATCAAATCACAAATGAGGCTTTAGAACTAGGTGTTAAGGATACACTATCCCAATTTCAACAAGAAATTACTTTAAAATAGAGTTTGAGTTATTTAGCTTTTTCTAACAATATTATGAATCAAAATCGTCAGCAAGAAATAATCAACGCAGCCGCTTTACTCTTTCAAGAAAAGGGTTTTAGCGCTGTCTCTATGCGTGATTTAGCAGCGCATCTCAATATCAAAGCGGCGAGTTTATACAATCATATTTCATCAAAACAAGAGATTCTCGCGTCAATTGTTCTTCAAGTTGCTGAAGAATTTACAACCCACATTAACGCTATTTCACCTGACGATTTAACAACCCAACAAAAACTTGAAGCCATTATTCAAAATCATATTGACATTACAATAAGGTTGACAAATAAATTAGCCTGCATGAACAATGATTGGATTCACTTAGAAAATGAAAATAAAGAGAAATACCGTCATTTAAGAAATACCTATGAAGATAAATTCCGTGCAATTCTAAAAGAAGGAAAAGAAAAAGGCGAGGTCAAAGATGTTGATCTTGAAATTATTGTTTTTTCATTTTTAACCACATTGCGAACTTTATATTTATGGTATACTAAAAAAACGAGTGTTGAGGTTGAAATACTTCAAAGAGATTTACCTAAAACTTTATTGAATGGTATTATTTCATAATATCATTTAATTATATGATGCTATAATTCTTTAAAATCAACCTCAAAATGCTTTATTTATGTGAGCTTTTTTGAAGCACCTCATTTAATTTTCTAAATATTTTATTCATATAATCAATAAGTTGATCAATTTTAACAAAAGTGATTTGTAACAAGCGCTAACAATCGTTAGTTTTGGCAGGTAACTTTTATAAAAATGGCAAAATTTCACGAGATTAAAGTCAAAGATGTGATGAAAGAAACAGCTGACACAACAGTTGTTACTTTTGATATTCCAGAAGAATTACAAGAGAATTTTAAATTTAGACAAGGACAACATTTGACTTTGCGTAGGGAAATTGATGGGGAAGATGTGCGTCGCTCATACTCGCTTTGTTCAAGTCCGCTTGATAAAGAATGGCGAGTGGCTGTCAAACAGATTCCGACAGGAAAATTTTCAAGTTTCATCAATAAAGAACTCAAAGCAGGAGATCATCTTGAAGTGATGAAGCCAAGTGGTGAATTCGGGGTTGAGGTTTCTACTGATCGCCCAAAAAATTATATTGTTTTTGTCGCAGGAAGCGGCATTACGCCAATATTGTCGATGGTAAAAACCCATTTGGCATCTGAGCCAGAAAGTACATTTAAGTTGTTTTATTTGAATAAGAATGCCAAATCCATTATATTTAAAGAAGAACTTGAGCAGCTAAGAAATAAATACTTTGGACGATTAGAGATTTATTATTTCTTGACACGTGAACAACGTGATATCCCTTTGTTTAATGGACGTTTTGATAGTCAAAAATTAGAGCTGCTCACCAATACATTTATAGATGTAGAAGATACAGCGGAATGTTTTATCTGTGGTCCTGAAGAAATGATATTTTTCTTAAAAGACGAGTTGATAAAAGTAGGTTTGCCTGAAGATCAAATTCATTATGAATTGTTTGTGACAGGTTTGTCTAAGGAAGATAAAAAGCGAACTGAAAAAGCTTTAGAGAATAAATTTGAAGGGACGAAAGTGACAATCCTTGATGGCGGTAAGGAGTTCCATTTTGGGATGACAAATGATTATGATAACATTTTAGACGCAGCACTTGGCGCAGGAGCAGATTTGCCTTTTGCTTGTAAAGGAGGTGTTTGCAGTACCTGTAAATGTAAGCTTGTTGAAGGCTCTGTCGAAATGAAACTAAATTACGCACTTGAAGATGATGAGGTTGCTCAAAACTATGTATTGAGTTGCCAATCAGTTCCAACTTCAGAAAAAGTCGTCGTCGATTTTGATGTGTAATTTCTTGAATAAGGAATTTAAAATTGAGTTTTAATCCTATTAAAATGAAAAATTATGAGTGAGAAAGAAGTGAAAAATATGGAAGCGATTTTTGATCAAAAAATTGCGAATGATGAAAAAATAGAACCTAAAGATTGGATGCCCGAGAAGTATAGAAAAACACATATTCGTCAAATTTCTCAGCACGCCCACTCAGAAATAGTTGGGATGCTTCCTGAAGGAAACTGGATCACAAGAGCACCTTCATTAAGACGAAAAGTTGCTTTGTTGGCAAAAGTGCAAGACGAAGCAGGTCACGGATTATACTTGTACAGTGCATGTGAAACCTTAGGGATTTCTCGTGAAGAACTTTATGACCAATTACATTCTGGAAAAGCTAAATATTCGAGTATTTTCAATTACCCAACCATCACTTGGGCAGATATTGGCGCCATTGGTTGGCTTGTTGATGGTGCAGCAATCATTAATCAAGTTCCTCTTTGTAGTACATCTTTCGGGCCTTATGCCAGAGCAATGGTACGTGTTTGTAAGGAAGAAAGTTTCCATCAAAGACAAGGTTATGAAATTATGCTGACCTTATGTAACGGAACGTCTGAACAAAAAGAAATGGCACAAGATGCATTGAATCGCTGGTGGTGGCCATCCTTAATGATGTTTGGACCAATTGATGATGAGTCAACACATACAGAGCAATCGATGAAATGGAAATTGAAACGTAAAACAAATGATGAATTACGTCAGCAATTTATCGATCAAACTGTGCCTCAAGCAGAAATATTAGGAATCACAATTCCTGATAATGATCTAAAATGGAACGAAGAAAGAGGACATTATGATTTTGGAAAGATCGACTGGGATGAATTTTGGCAGGTCGTCAAAGGTCATGGTCCTTGTAATAAAGAACGATTAGAAACTAGAGTTAATGCTTGGGAAGAAGGTGAATGGGTTCGTGATGCTGCAATGGCTTATGCCGAAAAACAAGCTGATAGAAAAGTGAGGAAAGTAGGATAAAACTGAATTTGAAATTGAAAAAGAACTTGAAACAAGTTAATTCAGTGTTTTAAATATTTGATATCAAGATGAAATTTGATTTAAGTGATCGACTAGAAAATTTTGCTGCAAGAATTATCAGGATTTATGATAAGAAACCTATATCATTTGCAGCTGATTATTTAGCTAAGCAACTTATTCGCTCGTCTTGTTCATCAGCTTTGAACTATGGTGAAGTTCTAGGTTCAGGAACCGATAAAGATAAAATAAATAAACTAAGAATATGTTTGAAAGAACTTCGAGAATGCCTGCGAAATATAAATATACAAGTAAAATCAGGACTCGTAAGTGAAGATCGGATAAAAGAATTAAAAGATGAAAATGATCAATTGATTAGAATCATTGTAACTCGAATAAAAAATATTAAGTGAAGCTAATTTTCGATTTCGGATTCAATTTCATTTTCGATTTAAAATATGATTATGTCAGATAATAAAGAAAACAAAAAAAAACCAGCTACTGATTCTTCGAAGGCGATAACAGGAAAAAAGAACTGGCCTTTATGGGAAATTTTTGTTCGTAGCAAAAACGGACTTGAACATAGGCACTTCGGAAGCTTACATGCGGCTGATGCCGACATGGCTTTAGAAAATGCAAGAGATGTTTATACACGCAGAAATGAAGGAGTGAGCATTTGGGTTGTCGAATCTAAAAATATTACTGCCTCAAATCCTGAGCACAACGGAGAAATGTTTGAGCCAGCATCTGATAAAGTCTATCGTCATCCAACATTTTACGATTTACCTGACGATGTCAAACACATGTAACAAATTCCTGCTTAGGCAGGAATCTTAGAAGCGCAAGAGTGAGAAAATTTTATATGGATAAAATTTTAGAGCTGAAGAGTGAATAAGCTTGATTTTCAATAACTAACAAGCCTCGCTCAAACAGAAGAAAACAAAATATTTTTGAATAAATAATAAATAAAATGAGTTCAAAACAAAAAGATTCAAGCTTTAGCGAGAATATGATCAAATATATTTATGGCATTGCTGATAATAGTTTGATATTAGGTCAACGCTTGGGCGAATTAACAGGTCACGGACCGACTTTAGAAGTCGATATCGCGTTGACAAATATCTCTTTAGATTTATTTGGGCAAGTGAGAAGTTACTTTCAATACGCAGCTGAAATATCAGATAAAGATGTGACAGAAGACGATTTAGCTTTTTTAAGAACTGAGCGAGAATACCTTAATGTACTTTTAGTAGAGCAACCCAATAAAGATTTTGCATACAGCATAGGTCGTCAGTTTTTATTTGATCACTTTCACTTTATGTTGATGACAGAATTACAAAATTCAAAAGATGAAACATTGGTGGCAATCGCTAAAAAAACCATCAAAGAAGTCAGTTATCATAAGAGGTTTTCATCAGATTGGGTCAAACGTTTAGGAGACGGAACTGAAAAAAGTCATCAAAAAATGCAAACAGCCATTGATGATTTATGGAAATACACAGATGAACTTTTTCATACAACTGAAGCAGATGAAAAAATGATTGAAGCAGGTGTAGGTGTTGATGTTAAGAAATTAAAAACAAAATATTATAAAGATGTTTCTGAGGTTTTAGAAGAAGCAGCTTTAAAAGTACCTGAATTGAAATTTTTCCAAAAAGGCGGTAAAAAAGGAATTCATAGTGAACATATGGGTTTTATTTTGACAGAAATGCAATATATGCAACGCACATATCCTGGTATGAAATGGTAAATTCCTGCGCAGGAAGGAATCTTAAAGCGCAAGAGTGAAAAGTTGAGATTCCCACCTGCATGGGAATGTTACGCAGGCAGGAATCATTAATCAGAATATTGAGAACCATGAAGTTCGATTAAAAAATTTGAAATATCAGTATTGACTATTCAACATTATGACTCAAGAAAAAGCACATATCGATAAAAAGCTAGAACCTATTTTAAGAGAGGTTCCAGATCCTGAAATACCAGTTATTTCAATATTTGATTTAGGTGTTGTGCGTGAAGCAAAAATAGAGGGTGATCAAGCATTTATAAAAATTACACCGACTTACAGCGGTTGTCCAGCCATGGATGTAATCGGAGACGACATCACTTCAGCTTTTAAAAAAGCAGGGTATGAGCCTCATGTGAAATTAATTTTAGCACCAGCCTGGACAACAGACTGGATTACAGAACGAGGCAGAAAAGCAATGGAAGAATACGGAATCGCAGCACCTCTTGATGCCTCAGCTGATAAACGCGCTTTGTTAGGTGAGGAGCAAATCGTCAAATGTCCTCAATGTCAATCCACTAATACACATCTTGTTAGTCAATTCGGATCAACAGCTTGCAAGGCTTTGTTTAAATGTGATGACTGTCAAGAACCCTTTGATTATTTTAAATGTTTAATATAATTTCTGCATAAGCAGGAATCTTTTTTATAGTTCAATATGAATAAAAATATACAAGCAGAAATAAAAAACCAAGTCGCATTGATCAATTTAAATCGACCAGATGTTTTTAATAGTTTTAATCGTGAAATGGCATTCGAAATGCAAGATGCCTTAAAAAATGCTGCTCAAAATACTGAGGTTAGAGCGATTTTGATCACAGGTAACGGAAAAGCATTTTGTGCTGGGCAAGACTTAAAAGAAGTGACTCAACCTGAATTAAATCCAGGTTTTAAAGCTATTCTTGAAGAACACTACAACCCGATTATTCGGCTGATTAGAGAAATATCTAAGCCAATTGTCGCAGCTGTTAATGGTGTCGCAGCCGGGGCAGGAGCGAATATTGCTTTAGCTTGTGATGTTGTAGTAGCTTCTGAACATGCAGCTTTTATTCAAGCTTTTAGTAAAATTGGTTTGATCCCTGATTCTGCAGGAACTTTCTTTTTACCGCGCTTAATTGGTTTCCAGAAAGCTTCTGCCTTGATGATGTTAGGCGATAAAATTGATGCAGTTGAAGCTGAACGTTTAGGAATGATTTATAAATATTTCTCTGCTGAAAAATTTGAAGAAGAAAGCATTAAGTTAGTTGAAAAAATGGCACAAATGCCAACTAAAGCTTTAGCACTAACCAAAGAAGCAATGAATCAGTCTTTTACAAATAATTTGGATGAACAATTAGCTTTAGAGAGTAAATTCCAAATAGAAGCCGCATCTTCAAAAGATTATAAAGAAGGCGTTAATGCTTTTGTAGAAAAGAGAAAACCGAAGTTTGAAGGGGAATAAATATCGAATACTGAATATTCAATTAAGAATAGCCTAGTAATTGGTGTAGGAGAAAAAGAAAAGGGTTTAAACTTTACAAAAATTAAGATGCCAAATTATAAATATGATATTGAAGAGCGTTTAATTAATCTTTCTGTTAAAATAATCCTTGCCTGTGATAAAATGGAAGGATCGTTCGCTTCTCAACATCTTTCAAAACAATTAATAAGATCCACGACCTCTGCGGCACTCAACTATGGTGAAGCTCAAAGTGCACAATCACCGAGAGATTTTCTGCATAAAATGCGTTTATGTTTAAAAGAACTGCGTGAATCCTTAGTGAATTTAAAAATTCAAAAAGAAGCGAAACTCTTTGAGAATATAAAAGAAGTAGATGGATTATTAGAAGAAAATAATCAACTCATAGCCATCTTCGTAACCAGTATTAGAACTTCGGAACAAAAAAACAGATAATATTAAAATAGAAAAATTTAAAAATCTCAATTATCGCTTAATTAAAATTTCATCATTCAGCATTAATTATTCGATATTCAATATTCTAACATATGAAAGTAGCTATAATAGGAGCAGGAACCATGGGAAGCGGCATTGCACAAGTTGCAGCAACCGCCGGATGTGAAGTAAAGCTTTACGATACTAAAGAAGAAGCTTTAGATAAAAGCAAAACAAAATTAGAAAAAGTTCTAGCGCGTTTAATCGAAAAAGGAAGAATTGAAATAGACAAAAAAAACAAAATTCAAAGTAATATCACTTATGTTAACTCTTTAAAAGATTTAGGCGATGCTCATTTAACAATTGAAGCAATAGTCGAAAATCTTGATATCAAAAAACAAGTCCTTCAAGAGCTAGAAAGCTTACAATCTCAAGATGCAATTATCGCTTCAAATACATCATCACTTTCAATTGCTTCTATTGCAGCTTCACTAGAAAATCCGGAACGCGTGATTGGCATTCATTTTTTTAATCCTGCACCACTTATGCCTTTGGTTGAAATTATTCCAGCTGTACAAACTTCAAATGATGTTAAAAATAAAGTTGTTGAAATTATAGCCGATTGGAAAAAAGTAGGCGTGCTTGCAAAAGACACACCTGGCTTTATCGTGAATCGTGTGGCGCGTCCTTTTTACGGAGAAGCACTTCGTATTTATGAAGAAGGAGGAGCAAGTTTTGCAGAGATTGATCAGGCTATGAAAACTTTAGGCGGTTTCAGAATGGGACCTTTTGAGTTGATGGATTTTATTGGAAACGACGTCAATTACACAGTGACAGAGACAGTTTTTAAAGAGTTTTATTACGATCCGCGTTACAAACCATCTTTCACTCAAAAACGCTTGTCAGAAGCTGGTTACCTCGGAAGGAAAACCGGAAAAGGTTTTTACCATTATAAAGATGGCAAGATTGATAAAAATGATCATCCTGAACTTGATTCAGAATCTTTTAACCATGAAAAAGCAAATCAAATTCTTGATCGAATTTTAGTGATGCTTATCAATGAAGCTGCAGATGCTCTGTTTTTAAATATCGCAACAGCAAAAGACATAGACTTAGCAATGACTAAAGGCGTCAATTACCCTAAAGGCCTACTCGCTTGGGCAAACGAAAAAGGTATAAATTGGTGCGTAGAAAAAATGGATGCATTTTATGATAAGTACCATGAAGACAGATATAGATGTAGCCCGCTTTTGAGGAAAATGAAGAAATTAGACAATAGGTTTGAGGTCTGAGGTAGTCAGTTTTAGTTAGAGATTAGTAGAAAAACTACGAATATGAAATCTAAATATCATTTTAATTTTGAGGATTTAAAGGTTTACCAAAAGGCAATAGAATTCGGAGAATACGTTCATAATCAAACAAAACAATTCCCAAAACCAGAACGCTTTGAGTTGACTTCTCAATTCAAAAGAGCTAGCGATTCTATAGCCTTGAATATAGCCGAAGGTTCCTCCGGTACGGATAAGCAGTTTTATAATTATTTAGGAAACGCATATCACAGTATGCATGAATGTGTTGCATGCAGTTCAAAGGCTTCCTTGAGAAGCTACATCAATGAACAGCAGAATGAGAAAAATCGTGAATTTTTGACAGAACTCGCTAAAATGATTAAGCTCATTACGTTTAAAAATCTTAAATAGAATTAATGATAATAATGGAAGAAAGTAAAAATCAACAGCCTATTACCGACAAGCTAATACCTGAAAAGATGCTTTCACTTGACGCTTTCAGCCAGTGGTTAGGCATCGAAATTGTTGAGGTCAGAGAAGCCTATTGTCAAGTCAAAATGATAATTCGTAAAGACATGCTCAACAGCATGAAAAAGGCACATGGCGGTATCACATACGCTTTAGCCGATACCGCTTTTGGTTTTGCAACAAACACTTTGGGTCGAAAAGCCGTTTCTATCGAAACCTCAATCAATCACATTGAGGCACTTGAAGAAGGCGATGTCATTACGGCAACTTCAGACTTAAAAAGTATGAAAAATAAACTCGGATTTTATATCGTTGAAGTTCAGAAAGAAAACGAAATTGTTGCACTTTTCAAGGGTGTCGCATATCGCACAAATGCAGAATGGAATATTTAAAATAATAATTAGGGCGCAACCCTATCGGGTCGGGCTTTCGCGAGTCGCTTTTATTAATTGCTGTAAAAGGCAGCAATTAATAAAGAGCTTCAACAAACGCTCTATCCCTTGCGCAAAATAGTTGACCATAAAATTTAAAATGTAAAAGTGAAAAATTAGAGGGTTCGTATTAAAAACTTTATCTTTTGCATTTAAAATTAATAACCTAAAATTTAAAATTAGAAATGGACGCATATATCATCGACGGAATCAGAACGCCTATTGGGAATTATAAAGGAACTTTATCTCCCGTTAGAACAGATGATTTGGGCGCTTTAGTCATTAAAGAAATCGTTAAAAGAAACCCGAATATTCCAGAATCAGCTTATGACGATGTGATTCTAGGCTGTGCTAATCAAGCAGGTGAAGACAATCGCAATGTCGCAAGAATGTGTTCTTTATTAGCTGGTCTACCCCATAGTGTTCCTGGCGAAACTGTTAACCGATTATGCAGTAGCGGACTTTCCGCGATTATTCATGCCAATCGTGCTATTAAAGCTGGCGATGGAGATTTATTTATTAGCGGAGGAGTTGAGCACATGACACGAGGACCTTACGCAATAGCTAAACCATCTTCTGCTTATGGAAATGATGCAAAAATGTACGATACAAGTTTTGGTTGGCGCTTTGTGAATCCAAAAATGAAAGCTTTGTATGGTGTTGATGGAATGGGAGTGACGGCTGAAAATTTAGTAGACAAATACAATATCTCCCGAGAAGATCAAGATGCCTTTGCTTATTGGAGTCAGATGAAAGCCAGTAAATCTCAAGAAAATGGCCGCTTAGCTAAAGAACTTGTCACAGTAGAAATTCCTCAGCGTAAAAAAGACCCGATTCTCTTTAATCAAGATGAATTTATAAAACCTAATACATCTTTAGAGGTTTTAGCAAAATTAAGACCAGCTTTTCGCAGAGAAGGAGGAAGCGTTACTGCTGGAAATTCATCAGGTCTGAATGATGGCGCTGCAGCAACAATTATAGCTTCAGAAAAAGCAGTCAAGGAATATGATTTAAAACCAATGGCGAAAATTTTGAGTTCAACTGTTGTTGGCGTCGAACCGCGTGTCATGGGAATTGGTCCTGTTGAAGCCTCAAACAAAGCCTTGAAAAAAACAGGTTTAACGATGGATGATATGGATATCATCGAATTGAATGAAGCTTTTGCTGCTCAAGCTTTAGCATGCATCAGAGCTTGGGGATTAAAAGATGATGATCCGCGTTTAAATCCAAATGGAGGTGCAATAGCCATCGGGCATCCATTGGGTGTAACAGGTGCAAGATTAGCTTATTCAGCAGCTCTAGAATTACAATTAACCGGCAAAAAATACGCCCTAGTTACCATGTGTGTTGGCGTTGGACAGGGATATGCTGCGGTTATCGAGCGCGCCTAATTCCTACGCAGGCAGGAATCTTTTAGAGCATGAGTAAGAAATGTATAGTTTGAGTAATTGTGTTATTCAGATTAGTTTGAGATTCCCACTTACGTTGGAATATTGCGCAGGCAGGAATCTTTAAGGGCAAGAGTAAGAAATGTAGGTTTTTTAATTAATTGATATTGTGATCCTTATATTTAATATTTATTAATTATATTTACATTAAATAAATATAAAATGACAACATTTACATCCTCACTTCCAGATCATTTATTGAAAGAGCTTTCCAAAACAGCTAAGGAGTTAAAAATGCCTAAAAATAAAGTCATTGAAAAAGCTTTACAAATTTTTTTAGACGAAATTCAAAGAGCGAAATATGCTGAATCATATCGAAGAGCTGCAAAAGATAAAGATATAATGGCGATGGCCGAAGAAGGAATGGCAGATTATTTTAAACAGCTTCAAAATTTGGATAAAGAATGAAGCAAGGAGATATCTGGAACGTTTACTTTGATCCGATAAAAGGAAGTGAACAAGGCGGAAATCGTCCAGCAGTTGTTATAAGCGGTAATACCTTAAATAAAAATTTGGGAGTTATTGTTGTTTGTCCACTTTCAACTGCTATTCATAATTATGAAGGAAATCCAGTCTTAATTCCTACAAAAGAAAATGGACTAAAATTAACTTCTGAAATATTGGTATTTCATATTCGTTCTCTTTCTAAAGAACGGTTTAAAATAAAAATTGGAGAGGTTACTAAAGAGGAATTAGAGAAAGTTAAACAAACAGTTCTTGATATTTTAAAATATTAAATGAGATAAACTGAGTCTTTTTATCAGATTAAATCAAAAAAACAAAATAAATGCAAAAATTACAAAGTTATATTCATGGAAAATGGGTTGAAGGTTCAGGTGAAGGTGTTCCTTTAATTGATGCCGTCACCGGAGAAACAATTGCTTTAAGTGATACAAAAGGACTTGATTTTGATCAGGCTTTAAAATATGGTCGTCAGAAAGGTGAAACATTAAGGAAAATGACTTTCCAAGAGCGTGGAAATATGCTCAAAAAATTAGCCTTACATCTAACCAAAAAGAAAAAACAATTTTATGAAGTAAGTTTCCGAACAGGTGCTACGAAAGTTGATAGCTGGATTGATATTGAAGGTGGTTTTGGGAATTTATTTGCCAATGCTTCATTGCGTAAAATTTTTCCAAATCAAGCTTTTGATGTTGAAGGCGATCCTATTGATTTATCTCGCGGAGGCCGATTTATGGCACATCATATTTTAGTTCCTAAAGAAGGTGTTGCAGTGCATATTAATGCTTTTAATTTTCCTGTTTGGGGAATGTTAGAAAAATGTGCTGTGAATTGGATGGCTGGTATGCCAGCTGTAGTTAAGCCAGCGACAAACACATCCTTCTTAACTGAAGCTGTGGTGCGCGAAATCATCAATTCAGGTATTCTACCAGAAGGTTCTTTGCAACTTATTTCTGGTTCTGCTCGTTCAATTTTAGACACCGTAGAATCTCAAGATGTGGTCACTTTTACAGGTTCTGCCGATACTGGTAGAATGCTGAAATCACACAAGAGGTTATTAGAAGAATCTGTGCCTTTCAATATGGAGGCAGATTCTCTAAATGCTTCTATTCTTGGTGAAGATGCCAAGCCTGGTACGCCAGAATTTGATCTGTTTATCAAAGAAGTACGAAATGAAATGACCGTGAAATGCGGACAAAAATGTACGGCGATTCGTCGTGTAATTGTTCCTGAAAATTTAGTTGAAGATGTTCAAATTGCTCTCGGGAAATCATTAGGGAAAGTCACAATAGGTGATCCGCGTTTAAAAGAAGTCCGTATGGGTGCCCTGGTGAGTAAAGATCAAGTTCAGGAAGTGCGAGAGCGAATTCAAGAAATGACAAAAACGGCTTCGATCGTTTATGGTGATTTAGAAAAAATACAAACAATTGGTGCAGATACAAGTAAAGGTGCATTTATGTCGCCAATCGTGATGCGAGAAGACAATCCGTATGAAAATATAGCAGTGCATTCCACTGAAGCTTTTGGACCTGTCAGTACCATTATGCCTTATAAAAATATGGGTGAAGCGATTGAATTATCTAAAATGGGTAAAGGCTCTTTAGTTAGTTCTATCGCAACAAACGATGATAAAATCGCTGCTGATTATACAGTTAATGCAGCGACACATCATGGCCGAATTTTAGTAATCAATAGAGAAAGTGCTAAACAAAGCACAGGTCATGGATCTCCATTACCTTTATTAGTTCACGGAGGACCTGGTCGTGCTGGAGGCGGTGAAGAAATGGGTGGTAAACGCGGTATCAAGCATTATATGCAGCGTTGTGCAATACAAGGTTCGCCTACGACTTTAACTGAGATTACAGGAATTTATCAGCCTAAAGCAAAATATAAGCAAGCTGAAAAACATCCTTTCGCTTATCATTGGGAGGATATCCAGCCAGGGATGTCTTTAAAAACTCACAATCGTACTTTAACGGATACGGATATTGTTAATTTCGGGAATCTCACCTGGGATCATTTTTATGCGCATACCGATATCACTTCTCTTGAAGGCAGTATTTTTGAAAAAAGAACCGCTCATGGCTATTTCATTATTTCTGCAGCTGCAGGATTATTTGTTTATCCTAATAAAGGTCCAGTGGCAGCAAATTATGGTTTAGAAGAAATTCGATTCTTACGTCCACTTTATCATAACGATACAATTCATGTCCGTTTAACCTGTAAAGAAAAAGTTGATAGAGATCAGAAAGGAACTGAACTTCCGAGCGGAATTGTAAAATGGTATGTTGAGGTGTTTGATACAGAAGCTGTTGATGAAGAAGATAAACTCGTTGCGATTGCCACGATTCTGACAATGGTGCAAAAAAAGCAAGATGTTTTCCATGAAATTGATCGCTCATTTTTAGAGGAAAAATTAAGCCTTTTAAAAGAAGACCAAAAACCAGAATGGGGAATGATGATGCCTCAGCACATGCTTGAACATTTAGAGGGAAGTTTTAAATTAGGAAGAGGTTTAGGAGGTGATGTTGAAATTATCACACCTGAAGAACATCTTGATAAAGTGAAAGAAACACTTTATACTTATGAAAAAATGCCTCAAGGTTATAAACATCCTTTGATGAAACAAAATGAACTTGAGCCTCTAAAACATGAAAGTTTTGATGAAGCAAAAAAATCTTTCTTAAAGGCTTATGATGATTTTCATCAATTTCATCAAGAAAATCCAGATGAGATGATTAGCAATGCTGTTTTTGGAGAGTTGACTTATTTTGAATGGAAACTTCTTAACAGAAAACATATCAATCATCATTTTGAGCAATTTGGTTTGATTTAATGTTTCATTGTAAAGCATAAGAAAAGCCGTTTAAATTCGAATTTAAACGGCTTTTTTAATCAAAAACTTAAAGTGTTTTATTTCACTAAAGTCAATTCATCGATAATATGTGTTGCGCCAGCATATTTATCGATTAAGAATAAAACGTATCTGATATCAACACTGATTGTTCTTTGTAATTCATCGTCAAAAATAACGTCACCCGCCATGGCTTCAATGTTTCCATCAAAAGCAAGACCGATTAATTCACCATTTCCATTTAAAACTGGTGAACCTGAGTTTCCTCCAGTAATATCATTATCAGTGAGGAAGTTGACAGGCAAATAGCCATCTTCATCAGCATATTGTCCAAAATCTTTATTCTCATATAATTCGATGAGTTTTTTAGGCATGTCAAACTCATCATCACCTGGCTGATATTTTGCAACAGTTCCTTTTAAAGTAGTATAATAATTATGCTTTGCATCATTTGTTTCATCTTCAGGTAAAGAAATGACTTTCCCGTAAGTCAAACGCAAAGTACTGTTTGCATCTGGATAATACTTTTTATCCGGGTTTTGTAAACGCATTCCTTTTACCATCAATCTGAAAGATTTTTTAAACTTGTCGTCCCAAGCTTTTTGCTCTTCAGATTTGTAACGGTAACGTGTCAATAAATCATTTGAAAGTAAGTAAAGCGGATCTTTTGCTAAAACTTCAGTATCAGGGTTATCTAAAAAGTTATTCACTTCTTTTTCAGATCTGAAGATACTATTATCAATATTCTTATTAATGTAATTTGTCCACGCTTCAATAGTGTTTCCATTTTTGTCAGCAATCTCTTTCACCATTGGCGCAATATTTTCAGCTTTTTCTGTGTAAAGTTGTAATTGTGCTGCTAAGAGATCTTTTTCTAAAGGCAAATGCAAACCGTCATAAAGACGCGTTACTTGTGCTTTTATCCTTGGCATCAATTCAGCTTGTTTTGCTTCATTTTGCTCAGCATAATATTCCATTGTTTGCCCAACACGATAAGGAATCGTCGCAATTTTTGATCGTAATAAAATACGCATATAGTTATCATGACGACTTATTTCATTTGTGTTATCGTAATAATCATTAATGACAGGCATCACATTTTTATATTTGCCATCTTCATTCTTTTTCGCCCATCTTTTAAACTTTCTTTCGGCCTTGCGCTTGCTTTTTGCAGTTTTATGTTGCTTTAAAGCATCGATCATACCTTGTCTGTTTTTCCAGTAATTTGCAATTCCTGCATAACTTGAAGCATAATCTAAATTCACTTGTGCATCTTCGCTCATATATTTTTCCATCACATCCATCGATGTTCTTGAAGCCTCAACCCAAGCAGGATATGCGTATTCTACGTTTTGCTCAATTCCGCCAGAAGGCATCCAGCGATTTGTTCTTCCTGGGTAACCCAAAATCATAGCAAAATCATTTTCTTTAAATCCTTTGATGCTCGTTGGTAAATGATGTTTAGGATTTAACGGGACATTGTCTTCAGAATATTCAGCAGGATTACCATCTTGGTCTGCATAAACTCTAAAAAGAGAAAAATCACCAGTGTGTCTTGGCCATTCCCAGTTATCAGTATCTCCACCAAATTTACCAATGCTTTTTGGAGGTGTTCCTACTAAGCGAACATCGTTGTAATCTTCATAAACGAAATAGTAAAATTCATTTCCGTTGTAAAATGATTTAACAGAAACTGTGTATTTTCCGCCTTCATCATTTTCTTTCTGAATTTTAGCAATTTCTTTGTTAATAGCAGCTTCACGCTCATCTTCAGTCATTTCATCATTCACCTGACCTAAAATACGTTTAGAAACATCATCCATTCTGACAAAAAATCTTACTGATAAGCTTTCAGGCTTTAATTCTTCTTCATGATTTTGAGCCCAAAATCCGTTGTTTAAATAATCGTTTTCTGCAGTAGAAAGTTCTGCAATTGCACCGTAACCACAGTGGTGATTTGTTAAAACTAAACCTTTATCAGAAATAATTTCAGCAGTACAACCACCACCAAACTGAACAATGGCATCTTTTAAGCTAGAGTTGTTAACGCTATAAATTTCTTCAGGCGTTAATTGTAAACCCATTTTTTGCATGTCAACATAGTTGAGTCGTTCGATGTGCATCAAAAACCACATGCCTTCATTTGCCTTGACTGGTAGAATAAACAGTGCAAGGAGTAAACCAAAAATAATCTTTTTCATAAGTCTATTACTATTAAATAAATATTGAGTAAAGCAATAATTAAACTAGATATTTAAGAATAATTATCTAGTCACAAATATACTTTTTATTGACTTTTAAGACTTCATCATAAGATGAAAGTTTAATCTCGTATGATAGATTTTCAAGTTGATGATGTTATTTTTTGAAGATTAGGTTTGTTAGATTTTCAGATTTTTTATGGTAAGTCAAAAGCTTTAAGTTGTAAGTATTGGCATTAAAGCTAACATTCATTAGTTTTGGATATAAAAAATAAAAAAAATGAAAGAAGCATACGTTAAGAAACAAATTGAAAATAAAGTCGCAACCGTTGAATTTTTTCATCCTGCGCATAATTCTTTACCGAGTGATATTTTATCAAAATTAGCAACCACAATTACCGAAGTTGGCCAAGATGATGAAGTTTTAGTGATTATCCTGAAATCTGGCGGTGATCGTACTTTTTGTGCAGGTGCTAGCTTTACAGAACTCATCAATATCCAAGATGAAACCGAAGGAGAAAAATTCTTCATGGGTTTTGCAAATGTGATTAATGCAATGCGTAAATGTCCGAAATTTATTATCGGAAGGGTGCAAGGTAAAACTGTTGGCGGTGGTGTTGGCTTAGCTTCTGCGATGGATTATTGCATGGCTACAAAATATGCTGCGATTAAACTAAGTGAATTAAACTTAGGGATAGGACCTTTTGTTGTTGGGCCTGCGGTTCAAAGAAAATTAGGCGCAAGCGGAATGTCTCAAATTGCAATTGATGCAAACACATTTTATTCACCTGAATGGGCTAAGCAGAAAGGTTTATATGCGAATGTTTATGACTCAACTGAAGAGCTTGATGAAGCCGTTATTGACTTTGCAAAAAATTTATGCGAGTATAATCCTGAAGCGGTCAAAGAGATGAAACAAATGTTCTGGAGAGGAACAGAAGATTGGGATCAACTACTGAATGAACGTGCAAAAATTAGCGGACGATTGGTCTTATCTGATTTTACAAAAGAGAAATTGGAAAGGTTTAAATAAAATTCCTGCGCAGGCAGGAATCTTAAAGCGCAAGAGTAAGAAGTATTGAGTTTGATTAAATGGAATAGGTTCAGTTTAGCTTGAGATTCACACCTACGTGGGAATTCATTGCAGGCAGGAATCTTAAAGCGCAAGAGTAAGAAATATAGATTTTGAGTAAGGGAATTTATTCAGTTTAGCTTGAGATTCACACCTACGTGGGAATTTATAGGATTTTGACTATCTTACATTAATTTAGAAATTCAACATACTTGAAACGATGAGTTTTAATCTTATACAATGAAAAAACTTTGGTACGTTTATATTATGACCAATAAACCTCAAGGCGTCCTTTATATTGGTATGACTGATAATATTGAAGAAAGAGTAAAAGAACATAAATTAAAGATTTATCCTAAATCTTTTACAGCCAAATATAATTGTCATAAACTGGTTTACTTCGAGGAATTTGATAATGGATTGAGAGCTAGCATCAGAGAGAAACAGTTTAAGAAATGGAAACGAGAGTGGAAGATCAAACACATTATAGATATGAATCCATCTTGGATCGACATAAGTGAAAACTGGAATATTAATTTTAACCGAACAAGGTTGAGAGAATAAACTATAAAGAATTATTAATATCAATCATCTGTGATTGAAAAAGATTTCTGCCTACACAGAAAAAATTATGATCTACAAATTTAAAAATCATATTCCTGTCGTACACGAAAGCAGTTTTGTGCATCCTTTAGCGGCAGTGACTGGTAATGTTATTATCGGCAAAGACTGTTATATCGGTCCTGGTGCTGCCATTCGTGGTGATTGGGGCGAAATTATTTTAGAAGACGGTGTGAATGTTCAGGAAAACTGTACAGTTCATATGTTTCCTGGAAAAAGTATTACACTGAAAAAAAGAGCGCATGTAGGGCATGGTGCTGTGATACATGGTGCAAACTTAGGCGAGAATTGTCTTATCGGAATGAACTCTGTGATTATGGATGATGCAGAAATTGGTGATGAAAGCATCATTGGCGCAATGGCTTTTGTAAAGGCTGAAACTAAGATTCCGAAAAGAAGCTTGGTTGTAGGAAATCCTGCAAAAATTATCAAAGAAGTTTCTGACGATATGATTGCTTGGAAAACTGCAGGAACAAAACTTTACCAGCGTTTACCTTCTGATTGTCATGAAGGTTTAGAGGAGGTTGAGCCTCTGAGAGAAGTTCAAGAAAATAGACCACAGCAAGAAAATTTTTATCAAACTCTTCAGGAAATGAAAAAATAAAATTAGCTATAAGCTTTTCTGCAAATGTTCATAAGCATGCGTGTCGAGATTGACCGTATGCGTATAATTAAAACCCAATCGTGAATACAATCTCTTTGCGGCTGGGTTTTCTTCATCGACAAGTAAACCTATCTTTTTAAACTGATTTTTCTGAGCGTAATTCTCTGCAAAAGAAATCAATTGACTCCCGATTTTCTGACCACGGTATTCTGGATTAACACTTAACGCATCAATATAAAATTCGCCTTCTTCAGTTTCAGGGTTTAATTCATCATTAAAATGATAATCTTTTTTGAGTGATTCAATTAGGTTCTGTTGTAGTTTTTGATGAATTTCTCCATCATAAGCCACAAGAAGACCAACAACCTTTTGATCGATTAATGCGACAAAAGAATTTTTATAGCTGTAAAGCGAGTTCTCGATTTTAAATTGATTTACAAGAAAATCAATAGCACTATTTTTATCTTCTGATCCGATATAATAATAAATCAAATCCTCCATAGCGGCCAAAAGAAGCTGTGCTGAATCTTTAGCATGAGAGATATTGGCTGAGGTTATCTGAATCGACATGAGAAAAATAAGCTGATTGGTTTATTTTGAGTGCATAGATAGTATATTTGTCAATCTTCACAGAAAAATTATCATAAGATTATGCTTAAGAAAATAACTCACAATTTATTGTTCAAGGTTTTTGTCGCGATTATTTTAGGTATTCTGATTGGCTTATATACGCCTGAATCAGTCAACCGGATTGTCAACACATTTAATGCTTTTTTTGGTGAGTTTTTAGGTTTTGCAATTCCGTTAATTATTCTTGGTTTGATCATGCCAGCGATAGCAGATTTAGGCAAAGGCGCAGGTAAACTCCTGCTAATCACAGCTGCCTTAGCTTATGGTTCAACATTGTTTTCAGGGTTTTCAACATATTTTGTCGCATCTAGTATATTTCCGTCGTTTATTGAAGCTCAAAATGTTCAAGCTATAGAAGAGACGGCGCGAGAATTAACACCATATTTTTCATTGACAATTCCGCCAGTTTTAGATGTGATGTCTGCTTTGGTTCTTGCATTTGTCATTGGTTTAGGCTTGGCGCCTTTAGGAAATAGCGCGCTGAAAAAAGTAACTTCTAACTTTCAGAAAATCATCATGTTTTTAATTGAGAAAGTGATTATTCCTCTTTTACCACTTTATATCTTAAGTATCTTCTCGGCTATTGCTTTTAAAGGGCAAGTGGCTTCTGTTTTATCAGTTTTCGTCAAAATTATCGGTGTGATTTTTATCATGCACATTTTATTGATGGTGATTCAATATATCATTGCTGGGGCAATTACAAAGAAAAACCCATTTAAGGCATTGATAACAATGGCACCAGCTTACTTTACAGCTTTAGGAACGCAATCTTCAGCAGCAACAATTCCTGTGACACTTCAACAAGCTGAGAAAAATGGGGTTTCTCCTAAAGTTGCTAATTTTGTTATTCCCTTAGGCGCAACAATTCACTTGGCAGGAAGCACGATGAAAATTGTGGCTTGTGCTGTGGCTCTGATGCTGATGCAAGGCATGGATTTTAATTTCGGAATGTTTGCAGGTTTTGTGATGATGCTTGGTATTGCTATGGTTGCAGCGCCTGGTGTTCCTGGAGGAGCAATTATGGCTGCCGTGGGTATTTTACAAACGATGTTAGGTTTCGATGCAGAAGCACAAGCTTTAATGATTGCACTTTACATCGCGATGGATAGTTTTGGTACAGCCGCTAATATTACGGGTGATGGTGCAATTGCTTTAATTGTAAACAGAATTGTAAGAGATAAAAAAGAAACTTCAACTTCCTGATGATTAAACTTTACTAATATAAAATCAGAAAAGCCGTCTCAAAAATAATTTTTGAGACGACTTTTTTTTGCAATAATCTTCTGATTATTGAAGTTTATTTTGATGAGTTATCTTTCGATTTTGGGTGAACCAATTTCATTTCATTAATTAAATGTGTTGCATTTGCATATTTATCAATGATAAATAAAATATAACGTGCATCAACCATAATATTTCTTGAAATCACAGGGTCATAAAAGAAATCACTCATCGTGCCTTCCCAAACTCTGTCAAAGTTTAAACCGATCAAGTTCCCATGTGCATCAATGACTGGGCTTCCAGAGTTTCCGCCTGTTGTGTGGTTTGTTCCTATAAAGTTAATCGGCATCTTGCCATCTTTATCAGCGTATCTGCCATAATCTTTATTGGCGTGTAAATCTAAAAGTTTTTGAGGTGCATCAAATTCATAATCACCAGGAACATATTTTTCAACAACGCCTTCTAAATGTGTTACTGGCTCATAGTAAACAGCGTCTTTAGGGCTGTAACCCTTCACTTGACCGTAAGTGACGCGAAGTGTTCCGTTAGCGTCTGGGAAAATACGCGCTTCTTTCGGACTTAACTCCACAATCGCTTTCATGTATTTTTTCTGAATTGCTTCAATCTCTAAACTTTTACTTCTATAAGTTGGTAAAACTTCAGTGTAAAATTTTTCAGCTTGCTCTTTAACGAAAGTGTAACCTAAATCTTTATTTAATCTTTTAATAACTTTATTAGGATTCCCTTTCAATAAATCTTCAAGAGCTTCATAAGAAGTTAAAGCTGAACTTGAATAAATTTCTTGTGTTAAGTTAGCTTTATTTTTCTGTTTTAATTCATTTGAAATAAACTGCTCTGGCATTTCATGCGCATAATATTCAATCACTTTTTCAAAAACCTTTTCATCAACTTGCGCGCTGTAATCTTTGTAAGAAGATTTGAATCTTTTTAGTAAATTATCTTTACGATCATTAAAAGATTGTTTGCCTCTATTGTTCAGAATTTGTTCCAATTGATAAAGCTGGAAACCATTTCTAAGCAACTCAACATTTCTGACAAATGCTTCAGAAAACAAGTTATAAGCTAAATTGTAATCTTCGTATTCAGCATAGGCTTTATCAAAATCGCTTAATATTGAGCCATATTCATTCTCAAGACCTTCAGCTTTTACACGCTGCATAAATTCTTTTTCTTGGTCTTTTTTAATGTTGACAACACCAGTTTTTTTCATCCCTTGGCTCTCACCAATCCATTTTTTATAATAATTGGCAATGCTCGAATATTTAGAAGCATACTGAATTTTTATTTTTTTGTCTTTACGCATAAAAACATCTTGCTCTTTTAAAGCAACCTCTCGTAAACCGATTCGTGCAGGGTTAATTGTTTCAACCAATTGCTCGATTGCAACCGCAGGTAAGTATTCGTCAGTTGAGCCTGGGAAACCAAAAACAAGAGTGAAATCGCCTTCTTCAACACCGTCTAAACTTACTGGTAAGTAATGTTTAGGTGTGTATGGCACATTGTCTTCACTGTATTCTGCTGGCCTGTTATTTTCGTCAGCATAAATTCTAAACAAAGCAAAATCGCCAGTATGTCTTGGCCACGTCCAGTTGTCAGTATCTGAACCAAACTTACCAATTGATGAAGGTGGCGCACCAACTAAACGGATGTCTTTAAATGTTTCTACACGAAATAACATAAACTGATTTCCGCCATAAAAAGTACTTACACGGTTAGTTTGCCATTCTTCTTTAGGAGAATTTTCAACAACGTTTTGTTTGTTTCTTTCAATGATTTGTTGGCGTTCTTCTTCTGAAGAAGCAGATTCAGTATCTTTTAAAACTTGCTCAGTCACATCAGTGATTTCTACAATAAAAGTGACTGTCATTCCTGGATTAGCCAATTCATGCGATTTGCTTTTAGCCCAAAATCCATCGGCTAAATAATCGTTTTCTACAGAAGAATGCGATTGAATTTGACCATAACCACAGTGATGGTTTGTCAATAAAAGACCTTGCGGTGAGATCACTTCAGAAGTACATCCACCATTAAAATGAGGGACAGCATCTTTAAGACTGCTTTGGTTGACGCTGTAAATGTCTTCAGCCGACATTTTCATGCCAAGGTTTTGCATTTCATTTTCGTTCATTCCTTCAAGTAGAGAGGGAATCCACATTCCGCCTTGCTGTGCAAAAAGCGGTAAGGCGAATAAAAAGACAAATAATCGAATTAATTTCATCATAAGTTTATAAATATTTTATGTCATAATAGGCAAAAAGCCATCAAGCCGCAAAATAATAAATTTTGAGGTGACTTTTTAATTTCTTGTTTGAATTTGCGGACGATTCTAAGACGCTTTCGTGATTAAAAATTTTGTTCACATGCTATTTGATGTAAAGAAATGGCTTTGCCTATTTTATTTTTAACGCTAAAATTAATGACTATTGTTAAAGCTTAGGAATTCAAATAAGAATCCTTTAGAAATAGGCTTAAAATGTTATTTTTGTTAGCAATCCAATTCAAGTAAATCAGAAATTAACTTCTTAATAATGTAAGTTTTCTTGCTTAATTGAAGATCAAAATGAATCATTGACCTTAAAGAATTGAAAAATTCTTGGTAAGTAAAAAAATATAAAATGAGTGAAGAAAAAAAATCTCCATCAATATGGGAATTTAAATTGCCTAAAATGGGTGAAAGTATCACTGAAGGAACAATTATCAATTGGTTAGTCAGCGAAGGTGATGAGGTTGAAAAAGATCAAATTATTCTTGAAGTTGCCACTGATAAAGTTGACTCTGAAGTGCCGTCACCGGTTCGAGGAACGATAAAAAATATTCTAGCAGAAGCCGATTCAATTGTCAAAGTTGGTGAAGTTATCGCTAAAATTGAAGCTTCTGAAGATCAATCAGACCAACCGAAAGAGGTTTCTACAAAAAAAACTAAGGCAGAATCAAAAAAATCTAAACCGACGGAAAAGAAAACAATTTCAAATTCGGCTTCAACTTCAACTTCTCAAAGTTATACACTTCATAAAAATCAAAACACCTACATTTCGCCCTTAATTCAGAATATTGCGATTGATTATCATATCAGTTATGAAGAATTGGCACGGATTCCTGCAACAGGACATGACGGACGTTTACGCAAAAGCGATGTGTTTAAATATATAGAAGAAGGTCGACCAGCGCAGTTTGCACAACCTCAAACTGAAACAAACGGTTTCCAGGTGCCCGACTTGAAACTTGACAAGGGCAAAGGCAAAATTATCGAAATGGATCGTATGCGACAAATGATCGCCGATCACATGGTGTATTCAAAACACACTTCGCCTCACGTCACTGCTTATGTTGAAGCAGATTTGACAGATATGGTGAATTGGCGAAATGCCAACAAAAAAGCTTTTCAAGAAAAATACGGAGAGAAATTGACTTTTACACCATTATTCGTTGAAGCAGTCGCAAAGGCTGTTAAAGATTTCCCGATGATTAACGTCAGTGTTGATGGTAAAAACATCATTAAAAAGGAAGAGATTAATATTGGTATGGCAACGGCCTTACCTAGTGGAAACCTCATTGTGCCAGTTGTGAAAAATGCCGATCAAAAGGATTTAAAAACGATTGCAAAAGAAGTGAATGCTTTAGCTGAAAAGGCAAGAGAAAATAAACTTAAGCATGATGAAACAAGCGGAAGCACATTCACAATTTCAAATGTGGGAACTTTCGGAAGCTTGATGGGAACACCAATTATCAATCAGCCTGAAGTTGCCATTTTAGCAACAGGAATTATCAAAAAACGCGCTGAAGTGATGGAATATGAAGAAGGCGATAAAATTGAAATCAGAAGCATGATGTATCTCTCATTATCTTTCGATCATCGTGTGGTTGATGGTTTCCTCGGCGGAAGTTTTCTAAGAAGTGTAGCAGATTACTTTGAAGATTTTAATCGATCTAATTATTAATTATAAAAAATAAAATCACGCAAAGTCCGCAAAGTATAAAACGCAAAGTTTACAATCAAAAACGCATCAAGAATGCAAAAAAAATAATTTTGACAGAAAACGAACTTTCATATAAAATTATAGGAGCTGCTTTAAATATGCATAAAAGCATAGGTCCTGGCCTGCTAGAATCAGTTTACGAAAATGCGTTGTGTTATGATTTACGTGAGCTTGGTTTGAAAGTTGAACAACAAACTCCAATGCCCTTTATATATAAAGAAGTTAAAATGAATGTTGGTTATCGTCTAGATTTGCTAGTAGAAAATAAAGTCATTATCGAAATAAAATCTTTAGAAAATTTGGCTCCTGTTCACTTTGCTCAAACCTTGACTTATCTAAAATTATCAAATATGAAATTAACTTTAATACAAAATTGTTAAAAAGCGGAATTCACCGTATTGTTAACAATCTATAAAGTTGATTTTGCGAACTTAGCGAAAGCCTTAGCGGTTTTTGCGTGAAAAATATAGAAGATAAAGAAAAATGAAAATAGATAAAAAAATACTTAAAAGAGCTTTTTCAAATCTCTGTACGGCGAAAGCTTTAACAGATTTATACGAAGAGAATTTTAAAACAGTTTCAAAATATGTTCACGCAACCTCTCGTGGCCATGAAGTTATTCAGATTGCTGTAGGAATGCAGCTTTTACCGCAAGATTATGTCTTTCCTTATTATAGAGACGATTCAATTTTACTTTCTATCGGCATGCAACCTAAAGACTTAATGCTACAAGTTTTAGCCAAAAAAGATGATCCTTTTTCAGGCGGACGAACTTATTATTCTCATCCAAGTGTAAAAGATGCTGATAAACCAAAAGTTCCTCACCAAAGTTCAGCAACAGGTATGCAAGCCATTCCTGCAACTGGTGTCGCTCTAGGAATGCATTACAGAGAAGGCGGCGACCTTTTTAAGGATGACGAAAAATATGCCTTTTTTAAAGATATGGGACATGAGGAAGATTTGATTAATGGCAAATCACCTGTCGTCGTCTGTTCTTTAGGAGATGCGAGTGTGACGGAAGGTGAGGTGGCAGAAGCATTCCAAATGGCAGTTCTCAAAAAGTTACCTATTTTATACGTTGTTCAGGATAATGGCTGGGATATTTCTGCCAATGAAGCTGAAACAAGAGCACAAAGTGCTGCAGAATATGCCAAAGGATTTAAAGGCTTAGAGGCGATTTCTATAGACGGAACTGATTTTGAAGAAAGTTATCAAACAGTACAAGATGCCATCAAAACAATTAGGGACGAACGCCGACCAATGTTGATTCATGCGAAAGTACCATTATTAAACCACCACACATCTGGTGTGCGTATGGAATTTTATCGCGACGATTTGGAAGAAGCCAGAACGCGTGACCCTTATCCGAAAATGAAAAAATTACTTTCTGAAAATGATTTTTCTGAGGATGAAATTGAAGCGATTGAAGCTTTGGCTCGCGTTAAAGTGAAAGAACATTTTGATGAAGCCTTAAAAGCTGAAGACCCTAAGCCTGAAGATTTATTTACGAATGATTTTGCACCGACGCCAATTACTGAAGAAAAAGGTGAGCGTTCGCCAGAAGGCGCTGAAAAAGTAGTGATGGTTGATTGTGCACTTTTTGGCATTGAAGAACTCATGAAAAAGCATAAAGAATGCTTGCTTTATGGCCAAGATGTTGGTGGCAGATTGGGCGGTGTTTTTAGAGAAGCAGCAACTTTAGCACAAAAGTTTGGCGATAATCGTGTGTTTAATACGCCAATTCAAGAAGCTTTCATTATCGGCTCAACAGTCGGAATGTCAGCAGTTGGCTTAAAACCTATTGTTGAGGTTCAGTTTGCAGATTACATTTGGCCTGGCCTCAATCAATTGTTTACAGAAGTGAGCAGAAGCTGTTATTTATCTAATGGAAAATGGCCGGTTTCTATGGTGTTACGTGTGCCAATTGGTGCTTATGGCAGCGGCGGTCCTTATCATTCATCTTCGGTTGAAAGTGTGGTGAGCAACATACGCGGCATCAAAATCGCATATCCAAGTAATGGCGCTGATTTAAAAGGTTTGATGAAAGCGGCTTATTATGACCCGAATCCAGTTGTGATTTTTGAGCACAAAGGTTTGTATTGGAGTAAAGTGCCAGGAACAAAGGGCGCCACTTCGGTAGAGCCGAGTGAAGATTATGTTTTGCCTTTCGGGAAAGCTTGGGTTTTACAAGAAATTTGGAAGCAAGAAGATAAAGAAACATTAAGCATTATCACTTATGGAATGGGCGTGCATTGGGCAATGAATGCTTCAGAAGAATTAGGAATGCAAGACCAAATTGAAGTTGTTGATTTGAGAACTCTACATCCCTTAGATGAAGAAACGATTATGAAATCTGTCAAGAAATGCGGAAAATGTTTAGTTGTCACTGAAGAGCCTTCTGATAATACTTTTGCAAGAGCTTTATCTGGAAAAATTCAAGAAGAATGCTTTAAATATCTTGATGCGCCAGTGATGACAATTGGTTCTGAAAATATGCCTGCCATTCCGTTAAATTCAACTTTAGAGCAAAGCATGATTCCTTCTACAGAAAAAGTGAAAAAGAAAATTGAAGTGATGTTAGATTATTAGTTTAAAACAAAATAAGAATGATATATTTTCCGAAATTTAAGACTGTAAAATCCACTTTAATACTTGTATTTTTTAGCTTAATGATGATTTCTTGTCAAAATGGGAAGACTCAAAATTCTGAAAGAAAGGAAAAAGAACCTTCTAAGACTACAGAGAAAACAAAAATAAAAGGTTTGAAAGCTGAGAATGATGAATTAGGCGAAAGAATAAAAGCATATTTAGAATCTGACTTTTTAAATGATGCAGATTTACGTGCGATTGACAAAGAAGATAAGCAATTTCAAATCCATGAAATCGATTTAAATAGGGATGGTGAGAATGAAATTTTTGTCAATTTTAAAACACCTTATTTTTGTGGAACAGGCGGATGCCAATTGTTGTTATTAACTTCTGATTTAAAACTTGTCACAAAATTTACTGTAACACGTACACCATTTTATGTGAGTCATAAAATGAAAAATGGATGGTCAGTTTTGGAAGTTTATTCTGAAGGAAACTTAAAAGAATTGGTTTATAACAATAATTCTTATCCGTCAAACCCATCATTACTCGAAAATTCTCAAGATGGTAAGCCAAGTGATAAATCAAAGATTCTGTTTCAAAACAATGCTGAAAAATATAAAAACTATCGGTTTTAAATACATTTGCTATTATGAAAGCAATTTATCAAGAAAAGCAAGTGATATGGTTGATCGTCATACCATTTTCCATATTCTTGTTTTTCTTGATTCCTAAGTTGATTTTAATAGTTAAAAGTGTTTTAAATTATTAAAAATTTGTAGTTTTAAATACAAACATTATAGATGATTCGCCAGTTTATTTTTATTCTCTTATTAAATTTAACTTTTTTTTCAAAGGCGATAGCTCAAGATTCGACAGATCTTTTAATGGACAGTCTAGTTAAAGCTCTAACATATCACGAGAAGACAGATATAAGCTTGACGATTGCATCTTTATTGAAAGATGATGATTGGGATCGAACATTATATTATATAGAGGTCGCTAAAAATAATGCGATTAAGTCTGGCTCAGATAAAATTGTTGCTAATTATAACCACGAAGCTGGAAATCTTTTTTTTGGTAAGGACGCTTTAGATATTGCTTTAGAGTATTATTTAAAAGCTTACGATTATTATAAGAAGAATGCACCTAGCAAGTCTAGCGTAGAATTAGAACAAAATATAGCCATTACTTATGGTAGGATAAATGAGTTAGAAAAAGCTCGTTTCTATTTTAAAAAATTGCATACGTATGCTAAAAAAGAAAAAGATACAATTCTTATAGCTAAATTGTTAAATAACTTGGGTAGCAGCTATTTGGATTCACAAATAGACTCTTCTAATTATTATTTTCAGAAAGCAAAAAAAATACTAGATAAAGTCCCGAAAGAGATGCATCTTAAGGCCTACCTTAATGCTAATATGGGAAGAGCTTACTTTTTTAAGGATAGTTTAGGGGAAGCTGAAAAGCACTTTCTGCTGTCAGCTAGTTATATAGAGAAAGATACGGGCGCATCTGCGCGATCTTTAGGATGGATTTATAATACTATTTCTACTTATTACGAAAAAACTAATCAGCTAGATACAGCCATTGCTTACGCCAAAAAAGCAAATCTAGCATTAATAGAAAAAGAGTTTAGCTTTGAAAATCAAGCCGCATTACAAACGCTCTATAAATCCTACTTACAGAAAGAAGATTATAAAAATTCTGCGTATTATTTTCAAGAGTATGAGAGCGTAAGAGATAGTCTCGATTTAGAAAAAAAAACAGCTAACCTCGAAAAAATTAAAGTAGAACAAAAATATAAAGCCAAAGAAGAAATACGTAAATTACAAGATAGTAAAAGAAAGTTTAGAAATTACGTTTTGGTTTTGAGTTTATTAGCCATATTGTTACTATTAAGTATGTTGGTAGTTAGATTTCGCAATAAATTGAAAAGCACGAAGTTAGAAAAGCAATTGGCGCTTTCGAAACAACGAGAGTTAGACTCCAATCTTCAGCTTAAAAACAAAGAACTTATAGGAAAAGCGATGATAGAAATACATCGTACCGAAATTATTGAAGAAATACTGTTAGATTTAAAGAAAGTAAAACGTAGAGTCGTTAAAAAGGAAACCCAACAAGCAATAGATTTTATTGCTAAACGCTTAAAACGAGATGGCAATAGTAATATTTGGGAAGAATTTGAAATGCGTTTTGAACGAGTACACGAGTCTTTTTATGAAAATCTGTCTATTAAACATCCTGAATTAACTGCTGGCGATAAACGCTTATGTGCATTACTAAAATTAAATCTCACCTCTAAAGAAATAGCACAAATTACGGGCAAAACTCCTAAGTCGGTAGAAAATGCACGAACGCGCTTAAGAAAAAAGTTAGCTATAACTCATTCTAATACAGATTTATCATTTTACTTATCTAATTTAAATAGATAATATTTCTATTTTATTATAAAAACACTTTAACTAAACTTCTGATTTTCATGATCTTATATAATTATGAGTGCTGCTGTTGTGATGGGTTTTACGGCATGAGTGATTTTGGTAGGGCAAATTTTTCTTTCTACTTTAAAGCATAATCTATATTTGAATCGGTTTTGAACTACAAAACAAATTTTAAATTATAATGATAAATAAAGAAGACAAATTGACTGAGCTATTAGCAAATAGTAAAGAAAAAAAAAATGCTTTAAAGAAACTTATCAAAGCCTTGAATGAAAACACTAAACCGAAATCAAACTAAAATTAATTAATATGAAACTTATGAAATCAATTATTACTTGTTTTACATTTTTAACGGTATTTATTACGCAAGCGCAATGGACAACCGATATAGCAGAAAATACACTAGTTGCACAATCTGAAGCATTAGATATGCAAGCCAAAGGTACTTCCGATGGAATGACCTATGTTGTATTTTGGAAAGATGTGGAAGCTCCCGTCAATATAGAATTACGAATGCAAGTTTTGGATGCAAATGGCAATCAAATGCTTGGTTCAGATGGAGTTTTGGTAAGCGACCAGATACCAATGAATACATACACTGTAATATGGAATATAGTTGTTGATAATGATGATAATTTATATATAGGTGTTACTGGAACTGGTCAAGATGCAGGTGAGCCAGCGTATGCTTTCAAAATGGATACTGAAGGAAATCATTTGTGGGGTTCGAATGGTCTTAACGTTGGTAATGGAAATGTGGTTACTGTCTTACCTCTTTCTAGTGGAAATGTAATTGTAAGCTGGATAGCTTCTACTGGTGCGGTAATGCAAAAATATGATAGTACTGGAGGAGCAGTTTGGCCATCTACCAAACCTATAGAATCAGGAGCTGAGTTTACATCTCCTGCTAATTTCTTTGAACTTTCAAATGGTGATTATGTTGCGGTTTTTCATACCTTGGTTTTTGGTGAAAATTCAAACCTTTGGGCACAGCGTTATGACATTGACGGTAATCCAATGTGGACAAAAGCTACTCAATTATCTGACAGAGCAACGGTGTATAACCGTTCTTATACAGGAGTACAAGATGGCGATGTAATTTATATGGGGTATTTTGCATCTGTTGCTATACGTTTTGATTCTTACGTTCAACGCATAAATCCAGATGGAACGATTCCTTGGGGCATCAATGGAGCAGATTTTGATGTAGAAGAAACCGACTATGAGCTAGATACACAAATAGCATTTGAGCCTGGTTCACAGTACGTTTGGGCTATATCTACTTTTTCTAATGAGGCCGAAGATCAATATGGAGAATATGTTCAGAAATTTGATAAAGAAACAGGCACAAGACAATTTACTGATAATGCAAAAGTTGTGTTTCCAATCGGCTCTGATAAAGTGCACGCTGGCGGTCTTCAATTAAAGAACGGTAGCCCGCTTTTTCTTAACGAGGAAGGAGAGGATAATGGGGGAGCAACTCCAACCACTTTAAATTCAGTGCATCTTGATGAAAATGGAGATTTTGCTTGGACAGAAGAGACTATCTCTGTTGCTGCTTTTTCAGCAAATAAAAGAAGGGTTCAATACACTATTCCAGTAAATAACCAGAGCGTAGCTGTGTTTGTTGAAGATAAAGGAGACGGATCTAAAGTATATGCACAAAATGTTATGAATGAAACATTGGATACTAAAGATTTTGATCAGGCCGTGTTTACTTATAAGAATCCTGTGCAAAATGAAATTACTCTCAACAGTACAACAAATATTAAGGGAGTTAGTATATACAACATGTTGGGAAAACAAGTGTTCAATAAGTCATTTCCTGGGAACAAGACGATTAAAATAGATGTGCAAAGTTGGAGAAATGGTATTTATATCATGAAGATTAAAACAGAAAATAAAATATCTAAAAGTATAAAGCTGATTAAGAAATAATCTTTTTAAAATTTATTACTTATTAAAAGCTATCTTAATTAAGATAGCTTTTTTAGTAATTTATCTAGGTATTGCTGTTAAAAATATTGACCCTGATAGTTTTACGGAAGTGAAGTTGCCTTGGTATTATGGTTTAGGTTGGAAATATGATTTAAAAGGTCACGAGTTCTTCAGTGCAAAACCTGGCTTAGCTTTGAGTTTCAGATTAAATGACAGCCCCAAACAATACAGATTGGTCGCAAAAAACAATCAAGCTTTGAAGGAAGCGATCATTAAGGCATCAGCAAATTTAAAAAGTTAGTTTACTTTATTTCGGTTAACATCTCTTCTTTTAAATTGTAAGAATGATCATCGTATGCATAGTTATTGATCTAAGCGTACACCAATTAAGGCTAGCAAAGATATGATGAGTATAATGATTTGTTGATTTCTTTTCATTCGATATGATGTTTTATTTTAAGACTCAGTAAGACCCTCAATTTGCTCATCTGTCATTTCCCAACTTTCTTGCAAGTCACAGTTGACGAGATAATATTTGACTTTTAAATTTTCTTCTTTTGCCTTCTCAATTAAATCTATCCAAGCAAATGCTTTGATTTTATTGATTCTACCAGCATATTTTGACCAAGTGATAAAAACATAAACTTCTTGATCTCTATTAATTTGAAGAGGCTTTCCATTGGTATGCTTTAAAAGTGAATTCAACTTATTTAATGTTAAGGAAGAATTAGTTTCTTTATTGTTAATGCTTTTGAGGTCACTTAGAAAGCTATCAACGTCAGCATTACAACTTTCGGCAGACTCTTTATAAGGGACAAATTCTCCATTTGAGTTAAAAAACATCGCATCTGGTATAGCTAGCAAGTCTGTATTTGATGCGATAGCAAAACTCATAAGATCTTTGAAAATAATTGTATTTGTTGTGTCAATCCCTTTTTTAACTAAATACTTTTGCGTGCTAGCAATGCTTTCTATTTTTGGATTTTTAACGCCATAAAGCGTTTTAGTTACAGATTTACAGCTTGCTAAAAATGCGACAAAGCTGATTAAAATAAGTGTTTTTTTCATGAGTCGTTAATAAATATTTGTATTATCAAATTAATACTAATTTAAGTTAATATCAAAACATATTATTATTAATATTTTATTTTAATATGTAAAAATTTATTCTTCAAAATTGTTGTAAATCAAAAAAACATTTAATATTGAAATAGAATTCGCTGAGTCAATTGAAACTTTTCTATTTTTAAGCTTTGTTTAAGCACGGATGAATAAAGTTTTAGAAACATACAGAAAAAGTCGTTTTAGGCAGTTTGTAAGAAAACATCAAAAATATGCACCGCTTTTATTTTTCATTGGCGGATTTATTTTCGATTCCCTGACGCTCAGACGCATTGATCGTATGTACGATTTGGTTGTTTTGTGCTTGCACATGACTTCGCTAACAGTCGTTTTGTATCTCTATAATTTAGCTGATGATGGGAAGTGGAGAAACACTTTTTTAGAGCGATTTCAGCTTTATTTTCCATTAGCCATTCAGTTCTTTTTTGGTGCGCTTTCCAGTGCTTTTGTTATTTATTTTTCTAGAAGTGTTTCCTTATCCAAAACCATATTTTTCTTTGTTATTCTTGTTGGTTTATTGATTGCCAATGAGTTTTTAAGAAAGCGAATCTCAAATAAATATCTTCAGTTTAGTGTTTATTTTTTTGTCAGTTTTACCTTTTTTACATTTATAATTCCTGTGTTTGTCAAGATGATGAATACTGGTGTTTTTATTTTTTCTGGTTTAGTGAGTTTGATTTTGACCCTCTTACTTTTAATGACAATTTATTATCGGAGTCCGAGTACAAGAGCAGAGGTGAAGCTTAAGAAAATTCTGAGTTTTATTTTTGGTATTTATCTGATGATTAATATTTTTTATTTCTTCAATTTAATTCCGCCTGTTCCACTATCTCTTGAAGATGGAATGGCAGCACATCATGTTGAAAAAGTTAGTCAAGAATATACCGTCACTTATGAAACTGATGATTGGTACGTGTTTTGGCGAGATCATCGATTGAAATTTATAACATCACCAGGCGAAAAAGTTTATGTTTTTACTTCTATTTTTGCACCGACAGAAATCGAAAAAAAGATTTTTCATCGGTGGAAATGGTTTAATAAGGAAACTGATGAATGGGAATTGATAGAAGATATTGGCTACAACATCACTGGAGGTAGAGGTGAAGGTTTTCGTGGTTATACTTATAAACAAAACATGAAAGAAGGCCTCTGGGAGGTTGAAGTTATTACTGAGGAAGAATTGATTTTAGGGGTGATTGAATTTGATGTCATCTTTGATAATTCACTTCAGCCTAAAGGCTTAATTCAAAAAACATTTTAATTTAACCAATCTTTACTTAAATTTAAAAAGAATACTTTATTAAAGTGTTCCTTAATGTTATATATTGTGAAATCACACTAAAGCTATAAGTTGATGGATCAAAACTTCTGGATACATCTTAAAGATGATTTTATAGAATTATTATTACATATAGGCCCACGCGTTATTTATGCAATTATCGCTTTTATGATAGGGATGTTTGCAATCAAGATATTGATGCGTTCTCTTAAAAAATTGCTCAATAAATCTAAAACAGAATTATCATTACAAACTTTTATAGAAAGCCTCTCTGTTTTTATTCTCTGGGGAGTCTTAATTTTTATAATTGGTTCCATCATTGGTATAAAAGCATCATCTTTTTTCGCAATCTTTGGAGCCGCAGGTATTGCTATAGGTCTTGCATTACAAGGGAGTTTGTCAAATTTTGCCGGAGGTGTTTTAATTCTGGTATTTAAACCTTTTAAAGTTGGTGATTTAATTGAAGTGAATGGTGTTTTGGGCTTTGTGCAACAAATTGATATTCTCTACACACGTGTCAAAACTTACGATGGTCGTATCGTCACCATGCCAAATGGTAATCTTTCTAACAGCGATGTTGATAACAGAAGTATGAATCCTTATCGACGTGTTGAACTTGACTTGAAGTTTCATTACAGTGAAGATATGGGTCGCATTCGTGAAATTTTATTGAGAACTTTAAACAAACATCCCGATATATTGAAAGATCCAGAACCTGATGCTTGGCTTGATAAAATAGGCGAATATCAATTAGTGATTACAGCGCGTTGCTGGACAAAATCAGAAATATTTTGGGATGTGTATTGGGATCAACTTGAGGCTGTTAAAAAAGCTTTAGATGATGAAGGTATTGAAATTCCTATTCCAAAACAAAAAATTGAAGCCAACCAATTTCAAGCTGAAATTATCCCTCAAGAAAATCAGAAGGAATGAGACATAAACAATTCTAAAAAACAAAACCGCAGAATTGAATTTTTCAAAGCTGCGGTTTTTTAATTTTATTTCTAAAACTTATTCTATGCTTGCACTTGATGTTGGGAAGCGGCGATCTACTTTTTTAAGTAAGCCTTGCAAAACTTTTCCAGGGCCAACTTCTGTATAAGATTCCATACCATCTTCAAGCATCTGCTTCATGGTTTGTGTCCATTTGACAGGTGCTGTAAGCTGCGCGATTAAATTCTTTTTAATCTCTTCAGGGTCTGTTACAGCTGTTGTTGTCACATTTTGATAAATAGGACAATTGGGTTGGTTAAAAGTTGTTTCCTCAATCGCCTTTGCTAATTCTTCTCGTGCAGGTTCCATTAGTGGAGAGTGGAAAGCACCACCAACAGGAAGCAACATGGCGCGTTTTGCACCTTTTTCTTTTAAAACTTCACAAGCTTTTTCTACAGCTTCAGTTTCTCCAGAAATAACTAACTGTCCTGGGCAATTATAGTTAGCAGGAACGACGACACCATCTAGTGTTTTACAAGTTTCCTCAACAATTTCATCTTCTAAGCCCAAAACAGCAGCCATCGTTGATGACTGATTTTCACAAGCTTTCTGCATGGCAAGCGCTCTTTTATGAACAAGTTTTAGCGCATCTTCAAAAGATAAAGTTCCATTAGCCACAAGCGCTGAAAATTCTCCTAAAGAATGTCCAGCAACAAGATCTGGTTTAAAATCCTCACCCATCAATTTACTTAAAATCACTGAATGCAAAAAGATGGCAGGTTGTGTCACTTTTGTTTGCTTGAGGTCTTCTGCAGAGCCTTCAAACATGATATCTGTAATATTAAAACCTAATATTTTATTTGCTTTTTCAAATAATTCTTGAGCCTCTGGCGACTTTTCATAGAGATCTAATCCCATTCCTGAAAATTGTGCACCTTGACCTGGAAAAACGTATGCTTTCATAAATTCTTTGTTTTATCAAAAGCAAATGTAGTCAGTTTCTTACTTTATGCCAATTTTATTTTTAATCAGGCGTATTTAGAAATAATTTCTTGACATCTTGAAAAATAAGCTTGACCAAAACAATTGAGATGGACGAGTAAATAATAAAGCTGGTAAACATCTAAATGATCTTTTTCTTCCCGCGCTTCTGGCAGAAGTTCATAGTAACTTTTAAAGGCTTCTTCTGAAAATCCACCGAAAAGTTTCATCATTGCAAGATCAAAATTTTTGAGGCTATATGAAATGGCAGGATCAATTAAACAAAAACCTTCTTTTCTTGAATATAAATAATTTCCTGACCATAAATCGCCATGAATTAAACTTGATTTTTGTTCAGGAATCAGTTTTTCAATGTTTTTTAAAAAAGGATCAATATGTTTAAGATCGTACTTTTTCTGAAGTGCCAAGTTCAGTTGAGGTAATAGGCGTTGGTTAATCATAAAGTCAACGGCTGATGTTTCAGTTGAGTTGCTTTGCTTTAATTGGCCGATGTAATTGTCTTCATTTAAGCCAAAATCATCTTTGCTGTGCTGATGTAATTCTGCCAATTGCTGACCAAATTTAGAATAATCTGATGCTTGATGTGAATTGATATAATTTAAAATCAAATATTGAAATTGATGATGCTCACCAACTTTGAAAACTTTAGGAATATAAAAAGTGTTCGTTTCTCGAAGCTTTTCTAAGCCATTAGCTTCTCGCTGAAGCATGTCAGGAAAACGATGTTTGCGATTGATTTTAATCACAAGTTTTTCTGAAGTTGTTTCTAATAGATATGTTTGATTGATATCTCCGCCGTGTAGCTGTTTTGCTGAGCGCAATTCTATTCTTGCATCTTGAGCTATTTTTGTGAGGAGCTCACGCATAATTAAACTCTTTTGAAAGTTTGATAGGTGAAAGCGTAATCATGTTTTTCATCTTTAGCATGAAATTCTTCCTTGATAACTTTCCATTTTTGGTCGCTGATTTCAGGAAAAAAAGTTTCAGCATCATCAAAGTCTGCATGAACTCTTGTGATTTCAAGTTCATCAACTTTTTCCATCGCTTGTTTATAAATTTCGCCACCACCAATTATGTATGCTTTTTCTTCCTGTGTAGGAACAGCATTTATTGCCTTTTCTAAACTATCAACAACAATATGAGAATCGTCGGTTTGATAATCTTCTTGTCGTGTAATAATCACGTGAGTGCGATTTGGCAAAGGTTTTGGAAAGGACTCAAAAGTTTTGCGACCCATGATAATGTAATGCCCAGATGTTGTTTTTTTAAAATGTTTGAAATCATTTGGTAAATGCCACATCAAAGTGTTGTCTTTACCAATGGCGTTGTTTTCTGCAATGGCAGCGATGGAGATAAGTTTTGTCATAACTAAACTGAAACTTGACCTTTTATTAATGGGTAAGGATCGTAATTTTTTAAAGTGAAATCTTCGTATGTAAAATCAAAAATAGAGGAAACATCAGGATTCATTTCCATTTTTGGTAAAGCTTTAGGTTCTCTCGAAAGCTGAAGTTTCACTTGCTCAAAATGATTATTATAAATATGCGCATCGCCAAAAGTATGAATGAAGTCACCGTATTCAAAACCGCAAACCTGCGCGATCATCATTGTTAATAAAGCGTAAGATGCAATATTGAAAGGCACGCCCAGAAAAATATCTGCGCTGCGTTGATAAAGCTGACATGAGAGTTTATTGTCAGCCACATAAAACTGAAAGAATGCATGACATGGTGGTAAAGCAGCTTTGTCATTAGCGACATTTTCAGCAAAACTCTGTGAAGTATCTGGTAAAACACTCGGGTTCCATGCCGAAATCAGCATGCGTCTGCTGTTGGGATTTTTCTTTAAAGTGTCTATTAATTCTTTGATTTGATCTATTTCTTCGCTGTTCCAGTTGCGCCATTGATGACCGTAAACAGGCCCTAAATTTCCTTGATCATCCGCCCATTCATTCCAGATTCTAACACCGTTTTCTTTCAGGTATTTGATGTTCGTATCACCTTTTAAAAACCAAAGTAATTCATGAGTAACAGACTTAACATGGATTTTTTTTGTTGTGACTAAAGGAAAACCTTCAGCCAAGTCAAAACGCATTTGATAGCCAAAAACACTTCGCGTTCCAGTTCCTGTTCGGTCACCTTTGTCAGTGCCATTTTCAAGAACATGTTTTATTAAATCGTGATATTGTTTCATAAGAATTATTATTAAATATGAACCTTACCCAATGATCATTCCTGCAATTGTTGCAGACATTAATGAGGCTAAAGTTCCGCCGATTAAAGCTTTAAATCCAAATTCTGATAATGTTGTTCTTTGTCCTGGCGCTAATGAACCAATGCCGCCAATTTGAATACCGATAGAAGCAAAGTTGGCAAATCCACAAAGCATATAAGTTGCCATGATAATTGATTTTTCATAGCCTAAACTAATTGCATTTGAAGCATCTTTAAGTTCAGCAAGTTGAATATAGCCAACAAATTCGCTGGCTGCTAGTTTGATTCCGAGAAGTTGTCCCATGAGCATCACATCTTCTTTGGCAACACCAATAAGCCACATAAGTGGCGCAAAGACAGTTCCTAAAATAGCTTCAAGAGAGAAACCTTCGTAAGGTGAATTTTCAGCGATGAGTCCGTTTAAGGATGTCCAATCACCAACGACACCAAGGCCGTAATTAATCATCGCAATTAAAGCGACAAATACGAGTAGCATCGCACCAACATTGGCAGCAAGCTTTAAACCTTCAGTTGTACCATTGGCTATTGCGTCAAGCATATTTGATCCGATTTTATCAACTGAAACTTCAACTTTAGGATTCACCTTGTCTTGTTGCGGGTAAAGTATTTTTGAAACAACAATGGCACCAGGTGCTGCCATCACTGAAGCTGCCAATAAATGTTTTGCAAAAGCCAAACGCGCAACAGGATCATCGCCACCTAAAAAACCGATGTATGCTGCGAGAACTCCACCAGCAACAGTTGCCATTCCGCCAATCATCACAAGCAATATTTCAGATCTTGTCATGCGTTCTAGATAGGCTTTAATCATCAGAGGAGATTCAGTTTGACCTAAGAAAATGTTTCCTGCAACACTCAAACTTTCTGCACCAGATATGCCTAAAACTTTTGTCAAGACTTTTGCCATTCCTTTCACGACAATCTGAATAACGCCTAAATAGAATAGGAGGGAAGTTAATGCTGAGAAGAAAATGATGGTTGGTAACACTTGGAATAAAAAGATATATCCATAGCTTTCAACATCCATCAAGCCGCCGAGTAAAAACTCACTTCCTGCTGCTGTAAATTCTAAAATTTTCACGAAAATATTTCCGACAAAATCGAAAGCCGCTTGAACAAATCCAATTTTTAAAACACCGATGGCAAGAAGCAATTGCGCTGTTAAGCCAGCGCCAACTGTTTTCCAGTTGATGGCTTTTTTGTTTGATGAAAATAAATAAGCAATAAATAAGATGCTGATCATTCCTAAAACGCCACGCCATAAGCTGTTAAAGCTAAAACCCTGATGTGGAATTGTTTCTCTTATGTTCGCAGCAGCTTCATCATCTTCTTGCGCTGGGATTTTTTGAAGTTCAGGTGTTTTGATAAAACCTAAACTTTCTGTATTGTTTGATATCTGGAGACCAGAGCCTTTTTGATCAATCTTATAAGCCTGATGCGAAAGGCCATTAATTGGATTTTCAAAATAAATTGAATCGTTTTCGAGCCTGAAACTTGTCTGAAAACTTTTATTCTTTTTTTCAAAACTTACAATTTCCGATTTTTCAAAATCTAATTGTAATTGTTTTGCGAGAGAATCATTATTTGATTCTAATTCCCAGTTTCCTGAGATGCTTTGTCCAAAACTAAAGCTTGCTAAAATCAAAGCGAAGCTTAAAAAAATATTCTTCATATATTAACTTCTTTTCGAAATCTCATCTCTTAATTTTGCAGCTTTCTCGTAGTTTTCATCTTTAACAGCTTTATCCAACAGTTCGTTGAGTTGGTTTTGGCTTAGGTGTGTAAACTCGTTTTCTGAAGATTCTTCTTCAAAGTAATCAACATCTTCAACCTCTTGTTGTTCTTGTTGCCTTTCTTTCATTGTTGATTTTTGAAGTTCAATTCCTGCTTTATCTAAGATATTGGGATAAGTATATATCGGTGCGTTAAATCTCAAGGCTAATGCGATGGCATCACTGGTTCTGGCATCTATCACTTCCTCAGTATCTTTGTTTTTACAAATTAAACTTGAATAAAAAATACCATCGATTAATTTGTGGATAATGACTTTAGTGACTGTAAGTTGAAACCGATCTGCAAAGGTTTTAAATAAATCGTGAGTTAAAGGTCTGGGAGGTTTTAGCTCTTTTTCTAAAGCAATCGCAATTGGTTGTGCCTCGAAAGCACCAATAACAATAGGAAGTTGCCTTTTTCCGTCCTCTTCGCTTAACAATAATGCATAAGCACCAGTTTGCGTTTGGCTGTAAGAAATTCCTTTGATGTTGAGCGTAATTAATTCCATTCTTTGTTCTCTTGATGACCTATAATAAAAAAAGGGCAATCTAAATAAAAAGGCATTTATTTAGATTGCCCTTTAGAAGGGCACAATTTATGAAAATTATGCGTTATTCGCTTTGAATTCTTTGAGTTTTTCTATCAATTTTGGAACAACTTCGAAAGCGTCTCCTACGATGCCGTAATCAGCAGCTTTAAAGAATGGAGCTTCATCATCATTATTAATAACAACTTTTGTTTTTGAAGCACTGACACCTGCTAAATGCTGAATTGCACCTGAAATACCGATTGCGATGTAAAGATTAGATGCAACAGGCTTTCCTGTTTGTCCAACGTGTTCAGCATGTGGTCTCCAACCCATATCACTCACTGGTTTAGAGCAAGCAGTTGCTGCGCCAAGAACTTCAGCCAATTCTTCAATCATTCCCCAGTTTTCAGGGCCTTTTAAGCCACGACCACCTGAGACAACAATTTCTGCATCGGCGATGCTTACCTTATCAGTATTTTTATCTACAGACTCGATGTTGATGCCGAAATTTTCATCGCTTACTTGCGCTTCAAATTCAACTTTTTCGAGTTCTGATTTATTTTCTTTTAAACCAAATGCATTATTTGATAAACCGATAATCTTAACATCAGTGTCAATTGAGGTTTGGTTAAATGCTTTGTTTGTAAAGGCTGTTCTTTTAACAGTAAAACCACCGTCTGTTTGAGGAAGTTCAGTAACGTTTGAAGCGTAACCTGCTTCTAAATCAACAGCTAAAAGTGGCGCTAAATATTTAGCGTTGGCACTTTGACTCAAAACAACAACTTTAGATCCTTCTTGCTTTGCTGCATTTTTTAATGTTTCTGCGTAAGCATCAGCACTAAATTTAGCTAATTTATCATTTTTAACTTCTAAAACTTTATCAATACCATAGTTGGCAAGTTCGTCAGTTGATTCTGCGTTTATTGTGACGGCTACAGCCTTTTCGCCAAGTTGGTCCGCAACAGCTTTTGCATAAGAAGCAACTTCAAATGCAGATTTTTTAAGCTGACCGTTTTCTGTTTCTGTATAAACTAAAATAGACATAATTTTCTGGATTTAAATAGCTTTCGCTTCGTTATGTAATAAGTCGATGAGTTCGTCAATGTTGTCTGCATCAACCATTTTGATATCTCCTTTTGGAGCTGGTTTTTCAAACTTTTTAGTCGAAGCTTGAGAGTTTGCTCCAACAGGTTCAACAACATTTAAAGGCTTTTTACGCGCCATCATAATTCCTCTCATGTTTGGAATTTTCAAATCGCTTTCTTCAACCAAACCTTTTTGACCGCCAATCACTAATGGAAGGCTTGAGGTTAAAGTTTCTTTACCGCCGTCAATTTCACGGACAGCAGTTGCTTTATCACCATCAACTTCTAAACTTACACAGGTATTGATGAAATTAGCGTCGATTAATTTTGCTAACATCCCTGGAACCATTCCACCATTATAATCAATAGATTCACGTCCAGCAATAATTAAGTCGTAACCACCATCTTTTGCAACTTTTGCCAATTCTTTTGCAACTTGAAAGCCTTCTAAAGCTTCAGTATCAACACGAATTGCAGTGTCAGCACCAATTGCTAAAGCTTTACGGATAGTTGGCTCTGTATCTTTGCCACCAACAGTGACGACATCAACGCTAGCGCCTTGTTTTTCTTTAAACCACATAGCTCTTGTTAAGCCGAATTCATCATTTGGGTTGATCACAAATTGAACACCGTTTGTGTCGAATTTCGTGTCATCTTCCGTGAAATTTATTTTTGAAGTTGTATCAGGAACATGACTTATACATACTAATATTTTCATCTTAAAAAGATTTTATCATTTTTACTTCTGCGAATATAAATTTTTTAGACTAAATTTCCTATGCATGCATAATAAATATTTCTAAAAATCTTTTAGCAAATCGACAATTGAATTAGTATTTTTGTCAATTCAAGAAATTAAAAGTTTAAAAGCATAATGAGAACAATCCAATTTAGAGAAGCTATAGCGGAAGCCATGAGCGAAGAAATGCGAGCAGACGAATCTGTTTATTTAATGGGGGAAGAAGTTGCTGAGTACAATGGTGCTTATAAGGCTTCAAAAGGTATGTTGGACGAATTTGGTCCTAAACGTGTGATTGATACACCAATTGCTGAGCTTGGTTTTACAGGTATTAGTATTGGTGCGGCAATGAATGGCAACCGACCGATTGTCGAGTTCATGACCTTTAACTTCTCTTTGGTTGGTATCGATCAAATTATCAATAATGCTGCTAAAATGCGTCAGATGTCAGGCGGACAATTTAATATTCCTATTGTTTTTCGTGGACCAACAGCATCAGCTGGACAATTAGGCGCAACGCACTCTCAAGCTTTTGAAAGTTGGTATGCAAATACGCCAGGCCTTAAAGTGATTGTTCCATCAAATCCTTACGATGCTAAAGGTTTATTGAAATCTGCAATCCGTGATGATGATCCTGTTATTTTTATGGAAAGCGAGCAGATGTATGGAGATAAAGGTGAAGTGCCTGAAGAAGAATACACAATTCCTATCGGGAAAGCTGATATTAAAAGAGAAGGAAGTGATGTGACAATTGTTTCTTTTGGTAAAATTATCAAAGAAGCTTATAAAGCTGCTGATCAATTAGCTGAAGAAAATGATATTTCTTGTGAAGTTATTGATCTCAGAACAGTTCGTCCATTAGATATGGAAACCATCATCAAATCGGTTAAGAAAACAAATCGTTTGATTATTTTAGAAGAAGCTTGGCCTTTCGGAAATGTGTCAACCGAAATTACTTATCAAGTTCAGGATAAAGCTTTTGATTATTTAGACGCTCCTATTGTTAAAATAAATACCGCTGATACACCTACACCATATTCTCCTAACTTATTAAAAGAATGGTTGCCAAATAGTGATGATGTTATCAAGGCAGTGAAGAAAGTTTTATATATTTAAATTATAATATTTCAAATTTTTAAGCTTCATTTGCATTCGCTTGTAAATGAAGCTTTTTACTTTATATGAAGAAATTTCTTGTTTTTTTTACACTCCTTTTTTCTGTCGTTAGCTTCGCTCAAACAAAAGTGAGTGGCCGTGTTTTTGACGAAGATGGAGAGCCAGTCCCTTATGCCAATGTTATTTTGGTTGATTCTAATATAGGAACAATCACTAACGAAAACGGAAAGTTTTATTTGGAATCTGATAAAAAATACAGTTTACTAAGGGTTTCTTTTGTTGGCTTTAAAACCCAAGATATAAAGTTGATAAAATCTTCAATTTATAATTTGGAAATTACTTTACCAAGTGACTCTGAGGCACTTCAGGAAGTCATTGTTTACAGTGGTAAAACTTCTAAGAAGAATAATCCCGCCATCGATATCCTTCGTAAAATATGGGAAAATAAACGTCAAAACGGTGTCAAGCAATTTGATTATTATGAGTACGACAAATATGAAAAACTCGAATTTGACATCAACACCATTGACAGTTCATTGATCAATTCTAAGATTTTCAAAGGAATGGAGTTTATTTTTGATCAAGTTGATACTAATGCTGTGACTGGTAAAACATATCTACCAATTTTTCTGAATGAAGCACTTTCAGAAGTTTATGGCTCAAATGTTTATAATAAAAAGAAAGAAGTTTTAAAAGGAAATAAAAACTCAGGTTTTAGCGACAACCAAAGCTTGATTCAGTATATCAAGGATCTCTATAACGATTACGATATTTATAATAATTATATCAAATTTTTTGATAAAAGTTTCGTGAGTCCACTGTCAAGAACTGGAATTGATAATTACAATTATGTATTGTCAGATTCAGCTTACATTGGCGATAAATATTGCTATAAAATTGTTTATTATCCGCGTCGAAAAGGCGAACTGACTTTTAAAGGTGATTTCTGGGTGAATGATACAACTTGGGCGATCAAGGAAATCAATATGACGATGAATAAAGGCGCCAATATTAACTGGGTAAAAGAGGTTTATATTGAACAAGAATTCGATGTGCTTAATGATTCTATTTTCCTGATTACACGAGATCACTTTATGACGGATTTTACTTTTAGAAAAAAAGAAGAGTCGCGTGGCGTTTATGGAAAAAGAACAACGCTTTACGATCATTATAAATTTGATGTTGATAGACCTAAAGAATTCTATAAAAACCAATCTGAAATATATAACGATAGTGTCTATTTCAGAGAAGATGAATTCTGGGATAAAAACAGAATGGAATCTTTAAATAAAGATGAACGCCAAGTTTATAAAATGCTTGACACGCTTAAAACAGTAGATGCTTTTAAACGTATTTACAGTATAGGTACTGTTTTGGCAACGAATTATTGGGAGTTTGATGGCTGGGATTACGGTCCAGTTTTTTCAACTTTTGGATTTAATGATGTTGAAGGTGTAAGATTACGAGCTGGTGGAAGAACATACCAAAGCCAGAATGACAGATTTAGATTACAAGGCTTTTTGGCTTACGGTTTTAAAGATGATAAATTCAAATATGGCGCTTCTGCAAAATATTTAATTGATATCCCAACACGCTTAACTATTGAAGGCGGAAACCGGCGTGACGTTGAGCAACTCGGTGCAAGCTTAACCAATACATCAGATGTACTTGGGCGAAGCTTAGCGTCGTCATCAGTCTTAACAGTCGGCTCTAACTCGAGTTTAACGAATATTAATCTGACGAGTTTGGCTTTGTCTTTTGAGCCATTCGAAAATTTTAAAGTGCGATTTGGGTCAACTTACAGAACCTTAGAGTCAGCTTCAAAGGATTTTAGCATTGCTTATTACGAGGATGAAGCGCAAACAGAAATTTCTAAAGTGACCAAACAAACCGAGTTTTCCACACTCATTAAATATACACCTGGTCGGAAAACAACGGGTTATGGAGTAGAGCAGTTTGTCCTGAATGATGAAGATTATGCGGAGTTATTTTTAAATTTCTCACATGGAATGTCAGGGCCATTCGGAAGTGATTTTGATTATGATAAAGTTCAGTTTTTCTATCGTCAGCCGATTCAAGTTGGAGGTTTTGGTAAATTTACATCCACCTTTGAAGCCGGTAAAACCTATGGAGAAGTCCCGCTTGGTTTGTTAGATGTTGTTCCTGGAAACCAAACTTTATTTTCGATTTTAGGAACTTTTCCTTTATTAGATTACTATGAGTTTGTGACAGATTCTTATGTGAGTTTGCACATGGAACACAACTTCAATGGACGTTTATTTTCAAGAATTCCGGGATTAAGAGATTTAGATTTACGTGAAATTATTAGCTTTCGAGCAGTTTATGGCGAGTTGTCAGATGAAAATAAAGCACTCAATGCTTCGTTTACAAACCCTGTTTTGGTTGCGCCAGACAGAAAGCCTTATTGGTCGTATAGCTTTGGTGTTGGCAATATTTTTAGAATTTTCCGACTCGATTTTCACTTCAGAGGAAACTACAGGTCACTACCAGATGTTCGAAATTTTGGAATGACTGGCGGTTTCGGTTTTTATTTTTAAGTTAAAAAGACTTTAATATCTAAAGATTTCTTAATTTTGCAAGCCTATATTTTTTCATATAATTTAATTACAGAAATATGACTTTTGACGCTTTTATAGAGATTCCAAGAGGAAGTAGAAATAAATACGAATTTGATTTTGATACCAAAAGAATTCGTTTTGACAGAATGTTACATACATCAATGATTTATCCAGCTGATTATGGTTTTGTACCAGAAACATTAGCTTTAGACAAAGATCCACTTGACGTTTTAGTATTTTTTACAAATCCAGTCATCCCTGGTTGTGTTGCTGAAGTAAAACCAGTTGGTGTTTTACACATGACAGATGAGAAAGGACCAGACGAGAAGATTATCTGTGTGCCAATTGATGATCCAATGTCTGAGGCAATCCAGAAATTTTCAGATATCAATCCACATTTAACAAGAGAAATCAAGCATTTTTTTACTGTTTACAAAGATTTAGAAGATAAAGAAGTTACAATTGGTGATTGGGGAGACGAAAATGAAGCAAAAGAGCTTGTCGAAAAAGCGATTAAGCGTTACGAAGAGAGCGATAAAGTAAAAAATAACTTTAGTATTTAAGATTAAAGTTAATTTTTTAAGAGATAATAAACCACCTTCATCACGACGGTGGTTTTTTGATTAATAACCTTTTTAAAAACTTCGCAAATAGAATACAAATCCGTATTTTTGCGCTCAAAATCAATTTAAGATTATGTTTGATAGTTTAAGCGATAAGTTAGATAAGGCATTTCACGTTCTTAAAGGACATGGACAAATTACTGAAGTCAATGTAGCAGAAACATTAAAAGAAGTCAGAAGAGCTTTAGTTGATGCCGATGTGAACTTTAAAATTGCAAAGAATTTTACAAACACGGTAAAAGAAAAAGCACTAGGGCAAGATGTATTGAATACATTAAAACCAAACCAAATGATGGTCAAAATCGTGAAAGACGAATTGACCGAATTGATGGGCGGTGATGCTGAAGGTGTTGATTTAAGCGGTCAGCCAAGTGTTATTTTGATGTCTGGTTTACAGGGTTCTGGTAAAACAACTTTCTCAGGGAAACTTGCAAACTTTCTTAAAAACAAAAAGACAAAAAAACCATTATTAGTTGCATGTGATGTTTACCGTCCTGCAGCGATTGATCAGCTTCACGTTGTTGGTGAGCAGATTAATGTTGATGTTTTTTCAAATAAAGAGGAGAAAAATCCAGTAAAGATTGCTGAAGCAGCCATTGCTCACGCAAAAGAAAACGGACACAATGTCGTCATTCTCGATACCGCTGGTCGTTTAGCAATCGATGAACAAATGATGAATGAAATCTCTGAAATTCATCAAACCATTAAACCACAAGAAACACTTTTTGTTGTTGATGCCATGACGGGTCAAGATGCTGTTAATACAGCAAAAGCCTTTAACGATGTGCTTGACTTTAACGGTGTTATTCTAACAAAACTTGATGGTGACACGCGTGGAGGTGCTGCAATTTCTATTAAATCAGTAGTTGATAAACCGATCAAATTTATCGGTACTGGTGAGAAAATGGATGCGATTGATGTTTTCCATCCATCACGTATGGCCGATCGTATTTTGGGAATGGGTGATGTCGTATCTCTTGTTGAAAGAGCACAAGAACAATATGATGAAGAGGAAGCGAGAAAGATTCAAAAGAAAATTGCGAAAAACAAATTTGGTTTTGATGATTTCTTAAAGCAAATCCAGCAAGTCAAGAAAATGGGAAGCATGAAGGATTTGATGGGAATGATCCCAGGTGCTGGCAAGATGATGAAAAACATGGATATTGATGATGATGCTTTTAAGCATATTGAAGCAATTATTCACTCAATGACGCCAGATGAACGCTCAAATCCTAATGTGATTAACGCCAGCCGTAAAAGAAGAATTGGAAAAGGTTCAGGAACTTCAGTTCAAGAAGTGAATCAGCTTTTAAAACAGTTTACTCAAATGAGTAAAATGATGAAGATGATGCAAGGCGGTGGTGGTAAAAAAATGATGCAAATGATGAAGAATATGAAGTAGCAACTCCCGAAGAAACAACATAACACAACATAACATGACAATTTTAGACGGAAAGAAAGTAAGTAACGACATCAAAAATGAGATAAAGGCTGATGTCGATCAAATGATTGCTAAAAATGAAAAAGTGCCTCACCTTGCAGCAGTTTTAGTTGGAAATGATGGTGCTAGCATGACTTACGTGAACAGTAAAGTTAAAGCTTGCGAACGCGTTGGTTTTAAATCGACTTTAGTCAAATTGTCGAGCACAATCAGTGAGCTTGAGCTTTTAGAGCAAATCAAAAAATTGAATGAAGATGATGATATAGATGGCTTTATCGTTCAGTTACCCTTACCAAAACAAATCGATACGCAAAAAGTATTGATGACTGTTGATCCTGATAAAGATGTTGATGGTTTCCATCCAACAAACTTCGGTAAAATGGCATTGGATATGACAAGCTTCATTCCAGCAACGCCATTTGGAATCTTAGAATTACTTGAGCGCTACAATGTAGAGACTAACGGAAAACATACAGTTGTGATTGGAAGAAGTCACATTGTTGGTAGACCGATGAGTATTTTGATGGGACGAAAAGGCTTTCCTGGAAACTCAACTGTTACTTTAACGCATAGTCACACCAAAAATATCACACAAATTATCAGTCAAGCTGATATTGTTATTTCTGCACTGGGAAAACCAAACTTCCTCAAAGCTGAAATGGTGAAAGACGATGTTGTTGTGATTGACGTCGGTATTACACGTGTGCCTGATGAAACTAAGAAAAGAGGTTACAGAATTACTGGTGATGTTGATTACGAAAATGTGAGTAAAAAAGCATCACATATCACGCCTGTTCCTGGCGGCGTCGGACCAATGACAATTGCGATGTTATTAAAAAACACGCTTTTGGCACGCGAACTTCATCGTATACGTCAAAATTCTTAAAAAACTTTATATTTTATAAAATAGCACCTAGTCAATTGATATTTCAGTTGACTCAGGTTGCTCTTTTGCCCAAGCTCTATAACTTTCAATATCGTCTCCGATAAATTTTAGCGCAAAATTCACGATTGTAATATCATCTAAATAACCAAGAAATGGGATGAAGTCGGGAACTAAGTCAAGCGGATTAAGGATATATAATAGACTAAAAGCAATAGCTGAAACCGTTTTCCAAGGCAAGTCTTTATAATGTCCATTTTTATAGTCAAGCAACATTCTTAAGAGCGTTTTGACATCTTCTTTAAGAGGTGCCCAATTTCTGTTCTTGATTTTATCTAAAATCCCTTCAGAACTATCAACCGCTTTGTCAATATCATCATGTGATATTTTTTTAGATTCAGCAGAAAAATATTCTTCATCAATATTTTCATTGTTCTTTTTGTTCTGGTACTGATTCTTCTGGTAAGTCTTCATTCAATTCTTTTTTCTGTTCTTTATTTTCAATTTCACCATATTCTTTTTTGTAAATTTTGACAATTAAAAAGAAAAGTGATAGTAATAGTGGACCAAAAATCAAGCCAATAAACCCGAAAAGTGGCACACCGATCACAACACCGATAAGCGTGATCAAAGGATGCTCATTAGCCATACGTTTGAGCACATACAATCTAACTAAATTATCGGAAGAGCCAACAACAACAAAACCATAAATAATCATTCCTACAGCTGCGACAGCATCACCTTGATAAAATAGTAAAACTGTTGCGGGAATAATCCCGATTGCTGTTCCGATAAAAGGGATCATTGAGCCAATAGCTGTGATGACAAACCAAAAGAGAGGTTCTGGTACGCCAAATATCCAAAATCCAATCAGAGAGATTAAGCCTTGAAATAAAGCAACTAAGGGAATACCAATGGCATTTGCTTTTACTTTTTCGCCAGATTCTTTAGCAATTAATAAAAGGTTATCGGTGCCAATCGGAATGTAAGTTTCTAAAGAACTCGATAGTTTTTCTTGATTGAGTAACATGTAATATAAAAGGAAATACATGATACTGATCGCTATAAAAATTTCAAAAGTACTACCTGCAAAACCTTGTAAGTTTTGAGTCAGCCAAGAGGTAATTGTACCAGAATCTAAACTAGCAGCAATTTGATAATCTGTCAACTTTTCAATCTCGGTAATTTGAGCGTTTAAAGCTTGGACTAATTTTTCTGAATTTGAAATAACTTTACTGATTTTTGTACTTAGCATCCATGCGACTCCTAGGAAGGGAAGAAGAATCAAAATGAAAGACGAGACCAATAAAATAGTGACAGAGATCGATTCGTTTATACCTCTGTTTGTCATTTTTTTCATTACACGACGTAATAGAACGTAAAATGTAATAGCTCCCAAAATTCCTGATAAGTAAGGGATAATTTCTTTAAAAATTAAGGAACCCAAACTGATGATCAAAAAGAGGATGAACAGCTGGCGTACGAGTTTTGGAGAAAGTGACTTCATTTATTTTTCGAATAACTGGTTCATGTTTCTGAAGCTTTTAAACTCCAACGCATTGCCGCTAGGATCTTTAAAAAACATTGTTTTTTGTTCGCCTGGCTTGCCTTTAAACCTTGTATAAGGTTTTATAATAAATTGAATTTCTTTCTTTTTTAAATGTTCGGCAAATCTGTCAAAAATGTCCCAAGGCAAAACGACGCCAAAATGTGGCACTGGCACTTGATGCGCATCAACTTCACCGTAGGCTTCATCAAAATGGTAATCTGAACTTTCATGAATGACAAATTGATGTCCAAAAAAATCATAATCTACCCAATGTGAGCTGCTTCTTCCTTCTTCAAAGTTTAGAACCTTTGTGTAAAATGCTCTACTTTCAGCTAAATTTTTGACAGGAACAGCTAAATGGAAAGGTGTCAGATGTTTCATAAGTGGTTGATTTTAGGTGTCTAAAAATAGAGATATTTTTTTAAACCTTAGCTTAATTTTATATTTTTCAAAGCGTTGATTCTATTCGTTTGAATCATTTTCTATAAAAGAGATAATTTTCTGATCAACATCCGCATTATACAAGGAATGTCCGAAGCCTTCAGTGATTAATAATTCTGAATTTTTTAAAGATTTATCAATCGCATAAGCTGAAGAAACAGGTGCTATTTTGTCACTCTTATCATGAACAACTAAACTTTTTGTTGAGATATCTTTAGCGAATTTTGCCATTGAGAATTCTTCATAAGTAAATCCGAACTTTTCCTTAAAAAAGTTTTCTAAATCTCCGATGAATGAATCACTTAAACTCAATATATTTTGGTAGTCACCAACAATATCAAGCATTTCAGAAGGCGCACCCAAAAGCACATTTTTCTTGATGTTTTGTTTACCATATAAATGCTGATTGTAAATCACAGTCATCGCGCCCATGCTATGTCCGATAAGAAAATCAGGCTTGTATTTCTCAATCACATCTTTTAGCACTTTCGCATAAAGCGGCACATTGAGCGTTTTTCCGCTAGAATAGCCATGAGCTGGCGCATCAAAAGCATAAATATCAAATCCTTTTCTCTGAAATTTTTGTATCAAGTTTTTCCAACGATTCGTATTGCTATCCCAACCGTGTACGAACAGAATTCGTGGTCCAAAATTCTCCCAATGATAAGTTTGTATCTCGTGTGAATGTGAAGAAATAACTTCTTTTTTGTGTGAATTTAGAAAGTCAATCTGATGTGGTTTTACATCGCCTCGTCTTGGCGTTGCAAATAAGGCGTAAGCAGTCTGCATCGCTTTCTTTTTGTTGACTAAGCGCTGTGTTTTTAATTTATAACCGATTATTTTCGGCAAATATTTATTTAGTTTCTTCTTCATTAATACTTTTTTTAATAAGCTCAATCGTTGCATTTTCGTCGTACCAGCCTAAAATATCAACCTCATCATCACTATAGTTTTCAAACCAAATTTGGATGATGCGTCTGGCACTTCTATAATCTGTTGAAAAATCTTTAAAATTCTCGGCTGAAATAATTTTTAATTTCTCATCAATAGGAACACCGATGATTTTGATATCCAATTCGCCTTCATCTCGCAATTTAAGATATCCTAAAGGTTTGAATTGAACAATTGTGCCAGTTTTAAGTTTTTTGCTAATCAGCAGAACATCAAGCGCATCACCATCACCACCCTCTTTTTTAGATTGAACGCTGTGCGGAATGAAACCGTAATTGCCTGGGTAACTCAGATAATTAATGTAACGATCTTTGCCATTTTTTTGATCGATTTTAAATTCTTTTAACGCTTTGTTGTACTCAATTTTGGCATTTGTTCCGCTCGGAATTTCAACCAATATCTGGAAAATACCATCAGATGTTTGCGCTTTAATTTCTTTTAAAGAAATCTTTTTTTGACAAGAGAAACTGATCAGTGCAATAACTGATACAAGAATCATTTGATTAAATTTCATCTTTATTTTTCTTCAGTAAAAGAAAACCAGAAATATTTAAAGGGCGCATCATCAGGAATTTGTGTTTTGCTCACTTTTGCAGAAGAATCAAACTTTAAAGAGCTTGGCAAATGCTTTTTATCAATAACAACATAGATGCCAGAATCCTCTAAATCAATAATCACATTTTTTAAACTGTTCTGGATGTTTTTGATTTTATAATTGTCATACAAATCCTTAAAAGTACTATTGGCATGAAGACCTTTGTCTGTTTTGTAAGCAGGATTCAAAATCTGGATTTCACTGATGTGGCTCGTGCTATCTTGTGCTTTACGTGGCTGAATTTTTAATGCTAATTCGCCTTCTTGATAAACGTAGTAATCATTATTTGTGGCACGAAATCTATTTTTTAAGTCAGGCTTGACAATTGAATCTTGACTAAAAATACTTTCTAACTCATGCACTTCAGTTTGAGCCTTAATCTGGCCAACTTGATTTTGGCCGATTTTAAATTCATTTTGACTTTCTTGACAAGAGCTTAGGAATATTAAACTAAGAAGGAAACCGAACTGAACTATTTTTTTCATGCTAAATTTTTTCCAAAAATAATTAATCTTAGATCATAAGACTATTTTATCTAAAAAATATTGAGCTTATAAAGCTTTCAGGCAAGCATGCGAGAAATAATATTTACCTTTGCAGCATGTTGAAAAAAGAGATCGAAAACTTAGTTGATAAAGGCGAAATGTTGCCTTTGATGGAACAGTTTTATACTATTCAGGGAGAAGGACACCATTCAGGAAAAGCAGCCTATTTTATTCGTGTGGGTGGTTGTGATGTTGGCTGCCATTGGTGCGATGTGAAAGAAAGTTGGAGTCCTGATACGCATCCGCCAACGCATATTGATGAAATTGTATCACAAGCAAAAGCCAATAGCAACACAATTGTGATTACTGGCGGCGAGCCGCTGACTTGGGATATGTCGCCTTTAACATCAGCTTTAAAAAACGAAGGATTGGATATTCATATTGAAACCTCTGGGGCGTATCCGCTGACTGGTATTTGGGATTGGATTTGCCTTTCTCCAAAAAAAATGAAATTACCAGAATCAGAAATTTATAGCAAGGCAGATGAATTAAAAGTGATTGTGTTTAATAAGCACGATCTTAAATTTGCTGAAGAACAAGCTGCAAAATTATCTGGAAAATGTGAGTTGTATTTACAACCAGAATGGAGTGTGAGAGAAAAAATGATGCCGCTGATTGTGGATTATGTCATGAAAAACCCAAAGTGGAAAATCTCACTTCAAACCCATAAATATCTAGAGATTCCGTAGTCTTTTTATTTTATAAAATCATTGCTAGAGCAAGGTCGCATATAAAGTGTCGCCTTGCTTTTTTTATGCATAATTGATTTATATTCTTTTTTTTAAATTTTAAAGTGTTAAATAAACAAAAAAACATACATTTAACATTTAAAATTATCTTAAATCGTTTTTTTTTTTTTTTAGGTTAGCTAACTCTAACCAAAACATATCAAATGTTCTTCTAATTAGCATAAAAAGGAAACGCTTTTCAAGATGAAAAGCGCTCCACAGATTAAGACATGAAAAATCATATCTCTAAGCAAATACAAAGTTACTGATTTTTCATGAAGATAAGGACAGCTTTTAGCTGAGATTAGGTCTAAGCGACCAAGAGAATTTAAATATTTTAAGACAAATAACATGAAAAAGTTTTTTACAATAATCGCCTTGGGTGCGATGACAATGGGAATGAGTAGTTTTGGAGTAGCAGAAGAGAAAGCTGTTGTTGTTGACTGCTATGAAATTGCAGAAGCAGCGGAAGAAGCTGCAGGTGGTGATAATTTTAAAGTTTTTGCTGCTACTTTTGATGCATGCTATGAGCAGTTGTAATCTTTTAACCAAGCCACTGTCGATATCTTCAGTGGCTTAATTTTTATATATGAAATATTTAGTAACATTATCAATTGTTGTTTTAGTTCATTTAATAAGTTTTTCGCAACAAACATTTGTGTATAAAACTAGCGCTGAAGTTGATTATGAATCTATTAAGTTGGATGAAGTAAAAAAATTAATGAGAAACGTTGAGAGTGAATTAGATGAAAATAAATTTATATTGAGCGTTTTAGATAATCAATCTCAATTCTCCGTGTCAGAAGCATTGAATAAAGATTCTCAAAATCTTCAAGCTCTAAAAATTGCAGAAGCAATGAGTTATGTCAGTGATCAATGGTTTTATGATTCCTCTAATGGAAGCTTGTATTTACAAACCTCTTTTATGAATCAGATTTTTAACGTTCAATTTAAAGAGTTGCCAAGATGGCAGATAAAAAATGAACACAAAGTTATAGGTAAATACAAAGTAACAAAAGCAGTGACAATCAGAAAATTTATTGGATCAAATGGTGTTAAAGAAAAAGAAATTGAAGCTTGGTTTTGTAAAGACATATCTGTTCCTCATGGACCAATGGGCGCAGTAGGTTTGCCAGGCTTAGTTGTTCAATTAAGACTTCAAAATACGATCTACACTTTAGATAGTGTTGAAAATACAGTAAATTCATTAAAAAAAGTTAATCAAAATGAAGTTATTTCCTCCGAGAAGTTTTATAACTTAGTTGATGAAAAACTTCAAAATTATCGATAAAACAAAAATATTTTAAGGTTATAATATGATAGGTGAAACAAACTTTCGGTAAGAATTAAACTTTTAATGAACTGGATTGAAA